>JANNPJ010000512.1:0-16475 GCA_031400005.1 Kineosporiaceae bacterium
GCCAGCCGGCCGCGCTGGCGGCGCAGTACCTCGCGCCACAGGAGTTTCGGGTTGTCCGTGAAGGCATCCCGCGGCTCGGAATCGACGACGTACCAGGCGCCGTCGTCGATCTCAGCCTCCAATTGCCCGGCCGCCCAGCCCGCGTACCCGGCGAAGATGCGCAGGCCGGCCAGCCCGGAGGCGATCACCTCGGGCGGCGCATCGAGGTCGACCAACCCGATCGAACCGATCAGCAGTCGGATTCCGACCGGTTCCACGCCGTTACCCGGTAGCGCCACCAGCCCAAGGGCGGAGTCCAGTTGCACCGGCCCACCCTGATACAACCGCCCGGGCGCGGTCGCGTACGGCTGCCAAGCCGGCAGCACCGACGAGACGTCGACCTCCATCGGCCGGTTGACCACCAATCCGAGAGCCCCCTCGTCACCGTGATCGAGAACGAGGATCACGGTGCGACGGAAGTTCTCGTCCTCCAGCGTCGGGCTGGCGATGAGGAGACGACCACTCAACCGGCTCATCTGGAGGGACATGGACATATCATCCGGGACCGCCCAGACTCACCAGCACCCGGGTCGGTCGGGCGGGTCATCTCCGGCGCCACAAAATCAGGGCGACAATCGCCACCCCGGCCAGGTCGGCAACCGAATCCCACGGATCTCCGGAGCGACCGGACAGCAGGTACTGCTGGAGCACTTCACTCAGCACCGCGTGGATCATCAGCAGGACGGCGACCAGTCGCAGCCACAGCCCAGCCTTGGCCGCCGCCCAGAGCACCATCCCGAAGATGACGGCGTGCACCACCTTGTCGATCGGCAGCCCGCCAGTGGACGGCGTGCGCGGCCAGTAGAGCACCGCCAGATGCACGGCCACGACGACAAGGAACCCGATCCGGCGATACCCCCCGCGCCCCTCGATCACCGTCTCCTTCCCGGTGTCGATTACCCCGGTTCGGGACGTCACGTGGTGACGGGTTGCCGGGGGATCGTCATTCCTGCCCGGGCAGCGCCCAGCACGGCCGCTGCCACGACGGCGCTGACGTCCGGATGGAACACGCTCGGCACGATGTACGCGGCGTTGCGCTGGGCATCGGTCACCGTGGCGGCCAAGGCATACGCCGCAGCCAGCAGCATGTCGGTGGTGATGGTCTTGGACTGGGCGTCCAGCAGTCCGCGGAAGACGCCCGGGAAGGCCAGCACGTTGTTGATCTGGTTGGCGAAGTCGCTGCGACCGGTGGCCACCACGGCAGCGTGCTTGGCTGCCTCCATCGGATCCACTTCCGGGTCCGGGTTGGCGAGCGCGAACACCACCGAGTCCTTCGCCATCGTGGCGATGTCATCCCCGGTGAGGATGCCGGGAGCGGAGACACCGATGAAGACGTCGGCGTCCGCCAAGGCCGCCCGCAGCGTTCCGCTGATCCCGCGCGGGTTGGTGTTGTCGGCCGTCCAGCGCAGGTCCTCGGCGAGTCCGTCCCGGTCTGCGCTGACCACGCCGTCCACGTCGCAGACCACGACGTCCTTGGCCCCAGCGGCGATCAGGAGTCGCAGTACCGCGGTCCCGGCGGCCCCGGCGCCGGACATCACCATCCGGACGTCGGGCAGTCTCTTGCCCACCACCTTGAGCGCGTTGGTCAGTGCTGCGAGCGTCACGATCGCCGTGCCGTGCTGGTCATCGTGGAAGACCGGGATGTCGAGCGCCTCGCGCAGGCGCATCTCGATCTCGAAGCACCGTGGCGCCGAGATGTCTTCCAGGTTGATCCCGGCGAAGACCGGAGCGATGCCCTTGACGATGGCAACGATCTCATCGACGTCCTGCGTGTCGAGGCAGATCGGGAAGGCATCGATGTCGGCAAAACGCTTGAAGAGCGCGGCTTTTCCCTCCATCACCGGCAGCGCGGCGAGTGGGCCGAGGTTGCCCAGGCCGAGCACGGCCGACCCGTCGGTCACCACCGCCACGGTGTTGCGCTTGATCGTCAGGCGGCGGGCGTCGGCCGGGTTCGCCGCGATCGCCTGGCAGACCCGGGCCACCCCGGGGGTGTAGATCAGCGACAGGTCGTCCCGGTTGCGGATCGGCACCTTTGATTCGATCCGCAGCTTGCCGCCGAGGTGCATCAGGAACACCCGGTCCGAGATCGGCCCGATGTCGACACCGGCGAGCCCGCGCAGCGCGGACACGATGGCATCGACATGGTCGCCGCCGCGGGTGGCGCAGGTGACATCGACCTGCAGTCGGTCGAGGCCGGAGGCGGTGACGTCCAGAGCCGTGACCACACCCCCTGCCTGTTCGATCGCATGGGTCAGTTCACTGACCGCCGTCGACCGAGCGGGTAGTTCGAGGCGGATTGTGACGGATGAGGAGACGCTGGGCACGCTGGGCATGCCGACATTGTCGCCCTGTCCGTGCAGTCCTCCGACCAGGCCCGCCGAATCCGCGGTCATCGTTCCTCTCCCTCGTCGCTGTCCTCGTCGTCCGTGCTGTCGCCGATCTGAGCCAATCGACGGTTCACCGCCGCCAGATCGAACGGCGTCGACGTCGGCGCGGTCGATTCGTCGTCCCCCTCGACGTCCTCGTCCGGGTACTCCTGCGGGGAGGCGCCGCTGAAGGCCACGCAGGTCGGATAGGACCGATCGGCCTGACGTTCCAGGACCTTCTCCAGCACGGCCTCGTGCCGCCAACCGGCACCGAAGTCGTACAGATAGTGGAGCTTCTTGGCCTTCGGACCGAACGCCGCGCGAACCCGCACGGCATTCTCGTCCCCCGCGCCATCCAACCCGAAAAACGTGTCAGCGTAATGCCTTTCACCTACGGTAAAGACATGCAAATGGTCCCCGCCCCAACCGAACAACTGCTGGATCACCAGGTGCAGGTCGGCCAGGTGATAGGTGGCCGGCAGCAGAACTCGGCGCCAGATCGGCGGTCGCCACCCGGTCAGGGTGACCTTCAATTGCAGCACCTGATCGATGGCGGCAGGCGTGCCCGAAGCGACGAACTCCGTGAGCTCCCGCGCCACAATCTCGGCGTCCGGGTGCCCGCTGTCGCGCACCAGCGCGATTCGGGTATCCAGATCAAGATCAAGCGATCCTGCGGAGACCACGGTCAGCGCCTCGTCCGGTCCCGGGTGCGGCAGAGCCGCCGCCGCTCTCTCGACCACCATCCAGGTTCGTTCCGCCTGCGCAAGGGGTGGGATCTTGTCCCACAGCGCCAGGACGGCGCGTGCCGGAGTGCCGATGTTGGGTAGGTCGACCATCTCCTCCCAGACGGGCAGCATCGACTCCCCCCAGGTCTCGACCAGATAGACCGCAAGCATCCGTTCGGACGCCGACGCCTTCTCCGCGGCGGCCAGCAGCTCCCGTGCCGCCACGTCGTCCGACCGATTCTCCAGCCAGGGATCCAGGTCGAGCCAAGCCTGCTCAGGATCATGGAGTTCGGCCAGCCGAGAGAGAACGTCACTGGCGGGCAGACTGGCCTCGATCGGCTGCGGGAGCCGGGCCCAGAAGTCGGCCAGCACCCACCGTCCCAGCGGGGTGATCCCTGGGTTTGACGAATCCCCGGTCGTCGCCCCGAAGTCATTGAGGACGGCGAAGAGCCGGCCCAGCGGCTGCTGGGTGGCAAGGTCGTCGAAGCCGTGCAGAGAGCCTGCGTAGCGCCCACCGTAGGTATCGATGTGCGCGGTTGCCCGGTGTAACGCCATCATCAGCGCCTGGTCGGTCGGTGGGTGGTCGCCCGCCAGGAGGTCCAGCAGGGCAAACAGCAGAACGGTCACATCGTGGTCGGACCGTGATTCAGATTCCACGATGGACGTCGCACGCAGGCCGGCCAGCCATCCCGCCAGCACGGCGTCATCGGCTCGCCCGGGCCAGGTCTCCAGGGCCGGTCCCGCGGTGGCCTTGCCGCCTGCGATCTTCACCAGCCCGGTGGCGGTCGCGACCGCCCAGCACCGGCGAAGCTCCGGAATGTCCGCCGCCCTACGGACCTTCCCCGGGACGGCGAAACCCAGAGCCGCGCCCGCAGCGGGGATCTCCGCCGGACGCAAGACCTCCGTGGGCGTCACGCCACGAGGCTCCTCGGCAAGCCACTGAGCCAAGCGGTGGGCCCGGATCAGCACCGGGCACTCACGGGCCAGCCGGACGACGTCAGCCGGTTCGACTGAACTGGACATCAGGACCCGCAAGGGGACGTGGGATTCACCCCCCTGAGCCTAGCGGGAGCGCGAGTCAGCTTCGGGGCAAGATCGCCTCCAGCAAGCCGGGGCCGCCGTCAATGAAGCCCTGGTATTCGTCGCAGCCCATGTCCCGGAGTACGGCGAGGATGTCCTCGTTCTCCACCCCTTCGGCGACCACCACCAGCCCCATCCCGTGGCCGAGGTTCAGCACGGCCGAGACCACGGCGCAGGACTCCAGACTGGTCGGAAGATCGGCGACGAACGTCCGGTCAATCTTCAGGATGTCGACCGGCAGGGTGCGCAGAAACTGCATCGAGGACCAGCCGGTGCCGAAGTCGTCGAGCGCGATCAGCACCCCGAGCCGCTTCAGGTCGGTCAGCACGGTCCGGGCCGCTGCCGGGTCGTCCATGAACGCACTCTCGGTGATCTCCAGGATCAGCCGGTGTGGCTCCATCCCGGATTCAGCCAACGCCTCGGCGACGGTATCCGCCAGCCGACCACCGACCAGTTGGCGGGTGGAGACATTCACCGCCAGCGTGAGTCGGCTGTCGGCGTCTTGAGTGAATCGGGCGAATTGCGCCAAGGCGTTCTGCAGCACCCAGTTTCCGAGCTCGACGATGCGTCCGGTTCGCTCGGCGATCGGGATGAACACGTCCGGCTCGATCAGCCCCAGTTCCGGATGCCGCCAGCGCAACAGCGCCTCAACCCCGGCGGCTCGGCGGTCACCGCAGTATCGACGGCTCTGGTAGGCGATCTCCAGTTCGCCGTCACCGACGGCGCGGCGGAGCGCGGCGGCCAGTTCCAGCCGTTCCTCGATGTTCTCCCGCAGGCTGCTGTCGAACAGCTCGTACCGACCACGGCCCCGATCTTTCGCGTGGTACATCGCGGTGTCGGCGTCTCGCAGCAGGGTTCCGACTGGATCATCGTCGTCCGGTGGGACGTCGACAACGGTGATCCCGACACTGACCCCGGGCGCCACCTCAATCTCGCCGACCACAATTGGCTCGTCCAGCACTTCGACGATCCGGTCGGCCATCGCAACCGCCTGGGCCGCCTCGTCGATCGAGAGCACGACGACGAACTCGTCACCGCCGAACCGGGCCACCACGTCGGCCGAGCGACAGCGCTGGCGCAATCGCCGGGCCACCGCGACCAGTACCTGGTCGCCCACCGCATGACCGAGCCCGTCGTTGATGTCTTTGAACCCGTCCAGGTCGCAGAACAGGACGGCAAGTTTGCCGGTGCCATCGAGCCGCTTCAACGACGTCGACAAGCCCTCCATCAACGCGGCCCGGTTCGGCAGCCCGGTCAGCTCGTCATGAGTCGCGCGATGGGTCAGCTCTTCGTGCCGTGGCCGCCTGCTCAGTGGAGTTTGGACGACGACCGCCCCGCCGCGGCCGGCTTCCACCCGAGTCACCTCGATCCGCATCTCGACATCGATTCCCGCCTGCGGGCAACTGCATTCGGTGTGGACACTGTTCACCCTGCCGCGCAGCAGGTTCGCCACCTCGACGGCGAGCGCACCGGCCTCCGGGTCAATGCCGGCATGCAGCGCGGCCAGCCAGTTCTCGCCCTCGGCCGCCGGACCGCAGACGCAACGATCCCGGTCCGCCGCCGCCGACCGCCACCGCGCGTTGCTGGCGGTGACCCGCCCGGACCTGTCAATCACCGCGGCCTGGGCGTTGAGCACGTCCATCAGCTCCAGAGCGGCGCGGCTCTGCGCCTGGGCGTCCGCACGGGCGGTGACCGCCGCGGTCACGTCCCGATTCACCGCGAGCAGCCCTTGGTAGTCGCCGCGGGCCCCCCGCAACACGCTCACCTGGGATTCCACCTCGAGAACCCGGCCGACCCGGGAGGTCTGCCGGACCTGCCCTTGCCACCGGCCCTGGTTGAGCACGGTTGAGCGGGCGCTGGCGGCATCGCCTTCCCAGAACAGGCTGCGGATCAGGTCATTGATCCGATTGCCGGTCGCCTCGGCCGCGGAGATGCCGTACATCTCCTCGGCGGCCTCGTTCCAGTGCGTGACGACGTCGGCCACGTCGACCGTGATCACGGCGTCCCGCATCATCCGGACGAGGGTTCCGGCCCGGGCGGCGTCTCCGGCCGAGCGGATGTTCTCCAGCGCCTGGCCGCACAGTCGGCCGGCGGAAAGCACGTGATTCAGCTCCGTTTCGGTGAAGGCAGCGGTACCTGGTCGGGAGACAACCAGGACGCCGAGGATCGCGAGCTGGCCGAGCACCGGCACCACCATCACCGGGCCGGGGCGCTCTTCGGCCAGCACCGCCTGGACCGGTTCCGGCAACGCAGCCCCGTCGATCGGCAGCGCCAACCCGAAGCGACCGGCATGATCGAAGACATCGTTCAGTGCGCGCAACTCGACCCCGAGCCGGGCCTGCAGGACCACCGCACGACGCTCGTCGCGATGACACACTCGAGCAGCCTGCAGACCACCGACCGCCGGATCGGTCAGCAGCAGCACGATCAGTTCATGCGGGATGCCGGCGCAGGCGCGAACCAGTAATTCGGTGACTTGATCGACGTCACTGCCTGCCGCTGCCACCAAGCGGGCGAGATCGGAATCGGGATCGGCAGCAGGCACAATGAAGGGCGGAGTGGCGACCGTTGGCCGCAACCCATGGGGATCTATCTCCGTTTGCTTCACTGAAGCTCACAGTACTGCCTATGTCGCTATCTGTAACCAGGGTTCGTCCCGGATTCAGTCGAGTTCGGTTCCGATCCAGACCGGCGCAACCCCCGGGTCGACCCACGAACCACCAGCTCGGGCAGGTATTGCACCTGCCGGTGTTGATGTTCCGGGCCGCCCTCGACCTCCTCGGCGAGAAGCTCTGCGGCGGTCCGGCCGATCAGGTGCCGCGGCTGTCGCACCGAGGTGAGCGGGACGGCCGCCGCCGCCGCGAACTCGATGTCGTCGTAGCCGACGATCGCCAGCTCCTCCGGCACCAACAGGCCCTGCCCCGTCATCTCCTGCAGCAAACCCAGAGCCAGCAAATCGTTGGCGCAGAACGCCGCCGTCGGCCGCTGCGCCGACGGCAACCCGACCAGCCGCTGACCCGCCAGCCGCCCCTCGCCCACGGTCAGCGCGGAGGTGGCGATCACGGTCAAGGCCTCCGCCGGCAAGTTCCGCTCGTTCACCGCACGTCGCGCTCCAGCCAGCCGGTCCCGGACCTGGCTCAAGGTGTCCGGGCCACCCACGAACGCGATCCGCTGATGCCCTGATTCGATCAGATGGGTGACCGCAAGATGACCACCCACTTCGTCGTCCACGGAGACCGAGCACCAGTCCGTACCGCCGAGCCGGTCCACCAGGACCACCGGCAGGCCCAGCTGCGGCAAGGCCGCCAGCCGTTCACCGTCCGGGTCGACCGGAGTGATCAGAACGCCGCGGACGCGCTGCTCCAGCAGCAAGTCGAGATACTCGCGCTCGCGCAGCTCGCTGTTGTCGCTGTTGCAGAGAAAGATCGCCAGACCGGCGGCGCGGGTCGACTCCTCGATGCCACGAGCGATGTCGGTGAAGAATGGGTTGGCTGCATCAAGCACCAGAAAACCAATCATCCGGCTGCCCCCCGCGCGCAGGTGCCGGGCCGCCTCGTTGCGGACGAAGCCCAGCTCCGAGATCGCCGCCTCGACCCGCAGCCGGGTCTCCCGACCGACCCGGTCCGGGCGGTTCAGCACGTTCGACACAGTGCCGACCGATACCCCCGCCATCGCAGCGACGTCTTTGACGCTCGCAGAACCGATCGACACCAGAAAGCCCCTCCAGATCAGGCCATCCAGCGACAGCCAGGTAAACTGTCCCATGAATTGAGTGGAAACCCGATCTACGTCTGCCGTTTATGAATCGTTTCATACCTTAATGGCGATGCCACGCCGGCTCCCGCTCTCGACTCAGCGTTCGATCCGGCTGACGTCACGGGCGGGCTCCGGCGGGGTAGACGAGAGGTCTGGTCGTGCGGGCGACGAGCGCCCGCAGGTCCTCGAGGGTCCCGGCAATCAGCCCAGCCGCCCGGGCCTGGACGATGATGTTGCCGGTGGCGGTGGCCTCGACCGGTCCGGCCACGACGTCCCGGCCGGACCGGTGAGCGATGAGCCGACAGAGCAAGGCGTTCTGGCTCGCACCGCCGACGATGTGGACGGTGTCGATCGAGACGCCGGTGAGCCGTTGCAGCTCATCGAGTGTCTCGGCGTAGGCGAGAGCGAGGCTCTCCAGGATCGAGCGGAGGACGACGGCGGGATCGGCATCCCGCAGGCCGGGGGCGAGCGCGAGGATCCGGGAGGGCATGTTCCCGGCCGGCAACAGCGAAGGATGCCCGACGTCGAAGATGACGTGGTCCTGCACCTGCGCGGCCGCATCGACCAGCCGGGCAAGGTCCACCTCGGAGCCTTCAGCAAGGGATCGAACAGAACCCGCTTTGCGCCAGGCGTCGATGCATTCATTGACCAGCCACATGCCCATCACGTTGCGCAGGTAGCGGATCCGCCCGTCGACCCCGCCCTCGTTGGTGAAGTTCGCCTGCCGGGACTCCTCGGACAAGATCGGCACGTCCGTCTCGACGCCGATCAGCGACCACGTGCCCGAGCAGATGTAGGCCGCGTTCCGTGACGTCATCGGCACGGCCACGACCGCGGAGGCAGTGTCGTGGGAGCCGACGGCGACCACGTCGATGGCTCTCGTGTTCAGATCGGCGGCGACATCGGGAGTCAGCGACCCGATCCGCTCGCCCGGCGCGGTGAGCTGCGGCAACAGCCCGGTCGGCAGGCCCAGCCTCGACGCCAAGGGCTCGTGCCAGGTCCGGGAGGCGACATCGAGCAGACCCGTCGTCGAGGCGTTGGTGAGCTCGGCCTGCCGGACACCGGTGAGCCAGTAGGCGATCAGGTCCGGGACCAGCAGCAGGCTCGTCGAGGCGTCCAGCAGGCCCTCGTCCCGATCGACCGCCAGCTGGTAGAGCGTGTTGAACGGCAGGAACTGCAGGCCGTTGGCGGCGTACAGTTCTGGCGCTGCAACAACCTGGCCGACCGCCTCGACGCCCTGCGCGGTGCGCTCGTCCCGGTAGTGGAACGGCGTGCTGACGACACGGTCACCGCGCAGCAGGGCGTAGTCGACAGCCCAGGAGTCGATGCCGATGCTGACCAGGTCCGGCTCGGCCGCCACCGCCTTGCGCAGCCCTTCGAGAACGTTGCGATAGAGCTCAAAAATGTTCCAGTGCAACCCGTCCCGGGTACGAACCGGCACGTTCGGAAAGCGGTGCACGTCCTCGACCTCAAGCCGGCCGGGGCCGACCCGACCGAGGACGACGCGACCGCTTGTCGCGCCGAGATCCACGGCGGCGACGACGCCGCTGATCATCTGGACCACCGGCTAGCGACCTGTCTGCATCATCGGCTGCCCTATCGCAGGAATGCGGCGGCGACGCCGGCGTCGACGGGAATGTGCAGACCCGTGGTGTGGGTCATCTCCGGCCCGCACAAGGCGAAGACGGCGTTGGCGCAGTGCTCCGGCAGCACCTCTCGCTTAAGCAGGGTGCGCTGGGCGTAGTAGGCGCCGAGTTCTTCCTCCGGAACGCCGTAGACGGCAGCCCGTTTCGCGCCCCAGCCACCCGCGAAGATACCCGAGCCGCGGACCACCCCGTCGGGGTTGACTCCGTTCACTTTGACCCCGTACTGCCCCAGCTCTGCCGCCAAAAGCCTTACCTGGTGCGCCTGGTCGGCCTTGGTGGCGGAGTAGGCGATGTTGTTCGGGCCAGCGAAGATCGAGTTCTTGCTGGAGATGTAGACGATGTCACCGCCGAGCTTCTGCTCGATCAGCACCTTCGCTGCGGCTTTTGAGACCAGGAACGAGCCCCGGGCCATCACGTCATGCTGCAGGTCCCAGTCCGCCACCGTGGTCTCCAGCAGTGACTTCGACAGCGACAGCCCGGCGTTGTTCACCACGAGGTCCAGGCCACCGAACGCCAGCACCGCCGCGTCGACCGCGGCCTGCACAGCGGCCTCGTCGGTGACGTCGGCCCTCACGCCGATGGCCACGTCGGAGGTGCCGATTTCGGCCGCCGAGGCCGCTGCCTTGGCGCCGTCAAGGTCGGCGATGACGACGCACGCGCCCTCGGCGGCGAGCTTGGCGGCGGTCGCCCGGCCGATGCCCGACGCCGCGCCGGTGATCAGGGCGATCCGGCCGGCCAGCGGCTTCGGCTTGGGCATCCGCTGCAGCTTGGCCTCCTCCAGCGCCCAGTACTCGATCCGGAACTTCTCGCTCTCGTCGATCGGGGCGTACCGGGACAGCCCTTCGGCGCCGCGCATGACGTTGATGGCATTGACGTAGAACTCGCCGGCCACCCGCGCCGTCTGCTTGTCCTTGCCGTAGGAGAACATGCCGACGCCAGGGACGAGGATGACCAGCGGGTCCGCGCCACGGATCGCCGGGCTCTCCGGCGTCGCGTGCCGGTCGTAGTACGCCTGGTAGTCGGCGCGGTAGGACTCGTGCAGCTCCTCCAGCCGGGCGATCGATTCCTCGACGGTCGCCGTCGCGGGCAGGTCGAGGACCAGCGGCTTGACCTTGGTGCGCAGGAAGTGGTCGGGGCAACTGGTGCCGAGCGCGGCCAGCCGCGAGTGCTCGGCAGCGGCCAGGAAGTCCAGCACCACGGGCGAGTCGGCGTAGTGCCCGACCATCCGCCGGTCGCGAGAGGCGATCGCCCGCAGCGTCGGCGCCAAAGCGGCGGCCTTGGCGCGACGCTCGGCCTCCGGCAGCGCGGCGTACCCGTCGAGGGCCGGACCGAACGGCTCGGCCTTGGCGTTCGCGCCGATGTAGGCCGAGGCCGTTTCGATGATCTGCACGGAGTTGGCCTCGGCCGCCTCGGACGTGTCACCCCAGGCAGTGATCCCGTGACCGCCGAGGATGCACCCGATCGCCTGCGGGTTGGCCGCCTTGATCGCGGCGATGTCGAGACCGAGCTGGAACCCGGGTCGGCGCCACGGCACCCACACGACGGCGTCACCGAAGACCTGCTTGGTGAGCGCCTCACCGTCAGCCGCCGTGGCGATGGCGATGCCGGAGTCAGGGTGCAGGTGATCAACGTGCGCCGCATCGACGAGCCCGTGCATCGCGGTATCGATCGAGGGAGCGGCCCCGCCCTTGCCGTGCAGGCAGTAGTCGAACGCGGCGACCATCTCGTCCTCGCGCTCCACGCCCGGGTACACGTTCACCAGCGCGCGCATCCGGTCCAGCCGCAGCACCGCCAGGCCGCCCTCGGTCAGGGTGCCCAGGTCGCCGCCGGAGCCCTTGACCCACAACAGCTCGACGCTCTCGCCGGTCACCGGGTCGATCTCGCTGCCCTTGGCCGAGGTGTTGCCGCCGGCGTAGTTGGTGTTCTTCGGATCGGCGCCCAACCGGTTGGACCTGGTGATCAGGTCGCTGACTGCGGGGTTCGTCATTAGATGAGTTCCTTGCTCTTCGGGTGGATGCTCCGGCCAGTCTGGTTCAGGCACCCCAGCCGGCCTGGTGCCCACCGACTCGATCAGCGGCAATCCGTGCCTGGTAGCCGGAGTTGAGGAAGCCGGCCATCGGATCCGACGGCAAGCCCTTGCTCTCGCGCCACCCGGCCAGGAGCGGGCGGACATCGGTGTAGAAGGCGTCCATCAGGATGCCGTTGGCGGCCAGCACGTCATTGGCGGCCTGGGCTTTGGCGAGGGCCTCGCGATCCAGCAGGAGCGCGCGGGCGGTCATCTCCTGGACGTTGAGCACCGAGCGGATCTGGCCGGGGATCTTGTCCTCGACGTTGTGGCACTGGTCGAGCATGAACGCCACACCGGCCTCCGGGTTCAGCGCGCCGCCGCGGACCACCTCGACCATGATCCGGAACAGCTGGAAGGGGTCCGCCGCGCCGACGATGAGATCGTCGTCCGCGTAGAAGCGGGAGTTGAAGTCGAAGGCGCCGAGCTTTCCCAGCCGCAGCAACTGGGCGACGATGAACTCGATGTTGGTGCCCGGTGCGTGATGTCCGGTGTCCAGGCACACCTTGGCCCGCTCCCCCAGGGCGGCGACGTGGACGTAGGACGTGCCCCAGTCCGGCACGTCAGTGGCATAGAACGCCGGCTCGAAGAACTTGTACTCCAGGATCAGCCGCTGGTCCTCGCTCAGCTGCGCGTAGATCACCGCGAGCGACTCGGCCAGGGTGTCCTGGCGCTGCCGCAGGTCGTTCTGGCCAGGGTAGTTGGAGCCGTCCGCCAGCCAGATCTTGAGATCCCGCGAGCCGGTGGCGTTCATCACCTCGATGCAGGCGAGGTGATGGTCGATGGCCTGCTGCCGGACGCCTGAATCAGCGGCGGTGAGCGAGCCGAACTTGTACGCGTCGTCCTGAAAAGTATTGGAGTTGATGGTGCCCAGCTGCAGTCCCTGGTCCTGCGTGTATCGGCGCAGCGCGGCGTAGTCGTCGACCGCGTCCCAGGGGATGTGCAGGGCGATCGTCGGCGCGAGGCCGGTGTGCCGGTGGACCTGCGCGGCGTCGTCGATCTTTTCCTGCACGGTACGGGGCGTACCGGGCGTGGAGAACACCTTGAACCGGGTGCCACTGTTGCCGTAGGCCCAGGAGGGTACCTCGATGGCCAGCGCCTCCAGCTGGGGCGTGATCTGCTCGAACGTGGTCATCGGGTGTTCTCCTTTGTCCGCGGGCTGGCTGAGTCGAGCCGGGCGAGCTGGTCCTCCAGATGAAAAACCTCGTCCAACTCGACGAAGCCGGTGTCCGGGCGGGCATCGCCGAGATCGACGAAGAACTCCGCCATCTCGGCCTGCCACCGGGCATTGACCTCAGTGGCGGCCATACCGGCCTGCGCCGCTTCGAGCGAGTCGGTCTCGAAGTAGCCGATCAGCAGGCCGTCCGGGCGCAGAAATAACGAGTAGTTTCGCCAGCCGGTCGACGTGAGTGCCCGGAGCATCTCGGGCCAGACCGCGCGGTGCCGGTCCCGGTACTCCTGGAGGCGTTCCGGGCGGACCTGGAGTTGGAAGCAGACTCGTCTCATCACAAGGCTTTTCGTGTCGGGGAGAGGGTAGGTGAGGCCCGGCCGGGACCCGTGCGGAACGGGCCCCGGCCGGTTGGTAGCTGTGTCGATTTCAGGTCGGACTCAGCAGGGCGAGCCGACTTAGAACTTGAAGTCGTCGATGTTCCCGGCGTTGAAACCGGTCGGGTCACCGAGCAGGACCACGCCGTCCTTGCCGACCGTGAACGAGCCGAGGTCGCCGGCGGTGAAGGTGTCACCTTCCTTGCCGGTGATGTCGCCCTTGACCAGAGCGGCCGCCGCGTAGGCGGCCAGCTCGCCGAGGTCGCTCGGGTTCCAGAGGTAGAACTCCTTGACTGTCCCGTCCTTGACGTACTTGCGCATCTGGTCGGGGGTGCCGAGGCCGGTCAGGGCCACCTTTCCCTTCTTGTCCGAGGTGGAGAGGTAACGGGCCGCCGCCGCGATGCCGACCGTCGTCGGGCTGATGATGCCCTTGAGCTTGGGGTGCTTCTGCAGCAGCGCCGCGGTCTTGTCGAACGAGGTCTGGTCGTCGTCGTTGCCGTAGACGGTCTCCACCAGCTTGATCTTCGGGTGGCTGGCGGCCAGTTCCTTCTTCATCAGGTCGATCCAGGCGTTCTGGTTCGTCGCGTTGGCCGACGCCGAGAGGATGGCGACCTCGCCGGCGTCACCGATCTGCTCGGCGATGCCGTCGACCTCGGCCTTGGCGATGCCCTCGGGCGACGCCTGGTTGATGAACACGTCGCGGAACTGTGGCTCGGTGTCGGAGTCGAAGGTGACGACCTTCGTCCCCGCGGTCTTGGCCTGCTGCAGAGCCGAACCGATGGCGGTCGGGTCGTTGGCCGAGATCACGATCGCGCTGACCTTCTGCTGAGCCGCGGTGTTGATGTACTGCACCTGGGCGTCCGGACTGGCCGTCTGCGGGCCGACCTCGGAGAACGTGCCGCCGAGGGCCTCGACCGCCTTCTTGCCGCCGGCGTCGCTGGCGTCGAAGTACGGGTTGCCGAGGTTCTTCGGGATGAAGACGACGTTCAGCGGTGCGCTGGCACCACTGCTGCCGGCCGGCGTGCTGCTGGTCCCGGTCTCAGCCTTGCTGCATCCGGCGGTGACCAACGTCAGCGCCAGTGCGGCGCCGACCATCGCGCTACGTCGAGAGATGGTGCTCATGGCTTGGGGTTCCTTTCAGAAGTAGACGATCCGACGCTCTGCGGCGTCTGTGACGGGCCTTTGGCCCTGGAGCGCCTGGCAGCGACGTCGGAGACCCACGCCAGGACAGTTGGGGAGAGCACGGACAGCACGAGGAGCAGCCCGATGATGATGTTGATGACGTTGACCGTGACGCTCTCCAGCCGAAGGGCACTGGACAACACCCCGATCAGCAGCACACCGGCGATGACACCGGGGAGTTTGCCCCGGCCACCGAAGATTGAGACGCCGCCGAGCAGCACGGCCGCGATCACCTGCAGTTCCAGACCGGTGGCGTTGTCACCGCGGGCGGAGCCGTAGCGCAGCGTGAAGTAGATCCCGGCCAGAGCCGAGACCGCGCCGGTCATCAGGAACAACAGGAACTTGGTGCGCTTCACGTCCACGCCGGTGAACTGCGCCGCCTCGCTCGACAGGCCGATGTCGTAAATGCCCCGCCCGAACGAGGTGAAGTGCAGCAGGACAATGAAGGCCGCGGCCAGCACAGCGAAAAGGATTATCACGGTGGGAATTCCGGTGCTGCCGATGACCTTGGCCGGCTGCCCGGTCCAACTCGTCGGGAAGTCGGTGACAGCGGTGGTGCCGAGTAACCCGACCGCGATTCCGCGGTACAGGGCCAGGGTTCCGATGGTGACGGCGAGCGACGGGAGGCCGACGTACCCGACCAGAAAGCCGTTGAAGGCCCCGCACACCACCCCGACGGTGAGCGCGATGACGCACGAAAGAGCCATCCCGACGCCGTTCTGGTGCAGCAGGCCGATCAGCGCGCTGGACAGCCCGACCACGGAGGCCACCGAGAGATCGATCTCCCCGGTGATGATCACTAGCGTCATCGGCAGCGCGATGAGCAGGATCGTGGTCATGTCCAGCAGCAGGTAGGTCAGTGTGAGGGTCTCCCCGAAGTACGGGATGTTGCTGTACCCGTACATCGAGATGATCACGACGAGGGCGATCACCCCGGTCTCGCGGGACAGCAGCAGCCGGCGCCACAGCGGATGGGCGTAGGCGGGATAGGTCTTGGCTTTCGCGGCGGACTCACTCATGACTCGTCCCTTGCCTCGATGAGCTTGCGTGCCTGCCGGAGCGCCAGCACCCGGTCAAGGACGATGGCGGCGAGAATCAGGGCACCGACGAGCGCCTGCTGCCAGAAGTCGGAGATGCCCACCATCGGCAGCGCCCGGTTGATGGTGACCAGCAGGACCGCGCCGACCGCCGCTCCCCACACCGTTCCGGAGCCGCCGAAGATGGCGACGCCGCCGATCACGGCGGCCGCGACGGCCTGAAGCTCGAGCCCACTGCCTGCCTCGGAGGAGACGGTGCCGTAGCGAGCGGCGTAGACCGTGCCGGCCAGGCCGGCCAGGGCGCCGGACAGGATGAAGGCACCGATCACCCGGCGGCGGACCGCGAGGCCGTACAGGACGGCCGCATCGGGGTCGGATCCGACCGCGTACAGCTCCCGGCCGGAGCGGGCGGTCTGCAGGTAGTAGCCGACGGCGAGCACGATGGCGATGGCCACGATGAACAGCACCGGAATGCTGACGATCTGCTGCGTCCCGAGGCCGAGGAAGCTGTCCGGTAACTGTGAGGCCGTGATCCGGCTGGAGCCCGCCCAGGTCAATGCGACACCGCGGAAGATGTACATCGTGCCCAGGGTGATCACCAGCGCGGGCACCTTCCCGTAACCCACCAGCACGCCATTGATCAGGCCAAGGCCCGCGCCGGCCAACACGGCGATCAGCACCACCACGATGATCGGCAGACCCGGGTGATCGACGAACAACCGCCCGGTCAGATAGGCGGTCAACCCCAGCACCGACCCGACCGACAGGTCGACGTTGCGGGTGATGATGACCACGGTCTGGCCCACGGCCAGGAGCAGCAGCATCGACGGCGTGACCAGGAAATCCCGCCAGCCGCTGGAGCTGAACAGGAAGCTGGGGCTCTTGATCGTCGCCGCGAGCACCACGAGGACCAGAGCGATCAGGATCGACAGCTCGCGAGAGCGCAGAACCGTCCGGACCAACCGCTGCCGATCGGACAGGGCGCTGGGTTCAACCAGGAGCGTCCTCGCCTCGGGCAGGTGGGCGGACGTCTG
>JANNPJ010000543.1:0-1775 GCA_031400005.1 Kineosporiaceae bacterium
GTGCTCGACGTAGTGGACATCGACACCCGCAACGTTCACGAAGGGCATGAATCGATCATGGCACGTCGTTGCCTGACCACCTGATCTCAGCTCGCACACCGATACCGTCGCACCCATGATCGTATGGCTCAACGGCACCCACGGTGCAGGCAAGACGACGACCAGCGCGCTCCTGCAGCCGCTCCTGCCGGATTCGCGGGTGTTTGACGCCGAGAAGGTCGGCGAGACGCTTATGGACATCACGCCCGGACTGCCGGGGACGGACAACTTCCAGCATTGGCCGCCATGGCGGCCGCTCGTCGTCGAAACCGCCCGCCGCGTACTCGACTACACCGGCGGCACCCTGGTGATGCCCATGACCGTCCTGGTCGAGCAGTACTGGCGCGAGATCAGCATGGGCCTCGCCCACCATGCCATCCCGGTAAGGCATTTCGTTCTGCACGCCGACCAGGACACCCTCCGGAAGCGGATCGAGGGCGAGCACCCCGTCCCTTCACCCTTTCGCCTCAAATATCTCGAGCCCTACGCGGAGGCGGCCCGCACGTGGCTGCACGGCGAGGCCGAAGTCGTCGACACCACGCACCTCACACCCACCCAAGTCGCCCGGCAGATTGCGGAGGCCGTCAGGGGTTAAGGCTTACTTCGCCCGCCACGCGGATAGGGGATGCTGACCGCGTCCGCGCGGAATCGCCGGAGTCTTACGACGCGACGGCGGCCACGGCCTCGACTTCAATCAACCAATTCGGCTCCAGCAGCCGTGCGCAGACGACCGTTCTCGCCGCCTGGATCTCTCCGAGGTGCCGGGTGAGGATCTCGACGTTGGCCGGGTCGTAGGCGGGATCGGCGAGGTAGAACCGGAGTTGCACGAGGTCGGCATACGTCATGCCAGCATCAGCGAGCACCGTCCCAAGATGCTGCCAGACGAGTTCGGCCTGCTCCGTGAAGCCGTCCGGCATGGTGCGGCCGTCCGCCTCAAACCCGTTGAGCCCGCTGACGAACAGCGTGCGGGCACCGGCAGCCACCTCGACCGCGTGAGCGTAGTTCTGATACGGCGGAAAGACACCCTCAGGGTTCCGGCGAATGATCACCTATCGATCCTAACGCCGTCCCGCGAGGCGCGGGGAGTTTCCTCATGTCGTGCCGCGTGACTGACCCGGTCTTCCCTCTCATTCAGGATACATGCGGGTGGGGGACTTGCGGCAAGGCCAGGTCAATGCTGCAAAGTGTCTCTGCCACTTACTGTTTGGGAGGGAAAGACTTTGCGTGACAGTGATGTCGCTGAGGAACTGGTGATGATGACGGCGGAGCAGAAGGAGCTGATGATCCGCACCGGGGCAGGAATACCTGGGCCCGTCACCGTGGAGATCAAGCGCGAGCAGCGGGAAGTGTTCGTCCGGCACGGCGATCGGCTACGGGAACTGCTGACGGTCGGTGGCTGGCCGAGTGCCGAGCGCGTCGGCCCTGACGCAGCCCGCGGGGCCTGGCTGATTGCCCAGCACGCGGACACGCAACTCGACGTCCAACGTTTGGCGCTTCGCCTGCTGCGGGAAGCTGTTGCGCGGGGCACCGCAGGAGAACGGGAACTGGCCTTCCTGGAGGACCGCGTGGCCATGAACGAAGGCCGCCAGCAGATCTACGGCACCCAGATCGCCGACGTCGTGGATGGCAGGCCCATACCGTGGCCGTGCATCGACCCCCCTCGTTTGGATGAGCGCCGAGCCAGCGTCGGCATCGAGCCGTTCGAGGAGAACGCTGCCCGCTGGGCCTGACGCCTG
>JANNPJ010000589.1:0-5089 GCA_031400005.1 Kineosporiaceae bacterium
ACGCCGAGCAGGGCGGCCAGATCGCCGTCACCGACCAGCGCACCCGCGAGAGTGCCGTCCGCCGCCCGCGACAGTGCGGCGGCCAGGATGGTGCGCGCCAGCGGATCGATCGAGCCTTGCTCGACCTTCGCGCGCAGCAGGCGCAGGCCTTCGCCCGCTGCGGCACCAACGCCCATAGCATCGGCCGAGCGCTCAGCCAGGACGCTACGGGCCGCCGCTAGGGCGGGGCCGTCGGTCGTCGACAGAAGCCGCATCATCTCGGCGCGCAACTCGAACTGTGCGGCGCGGGCCTCGATCGAGGTGTTGGGGTTGGCACCGAAGTTGACCGGCGAGGTGTCGCCGCGATTGATGTCGTAGGCGTTGATCCGGTACTCGGTGTAGTCCGGGGACCACTGGCCCGAGTCGATCGAGAACGCGAACGACATCTCAGTCAGCGACTTGTCATCGACGGCCAGCACCAGATCCTGCGCATCCTTGCGCTTCGGGTTCAGCCAGGCGACGGTCTTCAGGCCGTGGTCATCCTCAGACAGATCCAACGTCCCCGCCGTGCTGCGGGCGAACGGGATACCGGTGTGATTCAGCAGGTACACGACATCGGGGCCAGCGGCCAGCGAGGCTGAACCGGCGGCATGGGAGACGACTTCCGTGTACTTACCTGCCCAATCCCACATTTCGTAGCCCTGCTCGTACGTCGAGGCATAGCCAGTCAGGCGCAGGAATTCCTTGCCGTCCTTGCTGGCGGACTCGGCCAGCATCTCACACGCCATCGGCGCGGAACGGCGCTTGGTGACGCCGTCGGGGATCGACGCCGACCGTTGTGCCATCACCCCGGTTCCTGCTGCTGCGGCGCGCTTCTCGGCGGCGACACGGATGCTCGTGTTCACGCTTCCTCCATGACTTCGCCGGGGACGACCCAGCCGGATCCGATCGCGGCCCTGGGTAGGTCGCGTACTTCGATGGCGTACGGCGGCGCCCACCGGGCCGCCGTGGTGGGGGTGGTCTTCGGGGCGCCGAAGAGGCGGTCGAACTCGCCCAGCTGGGCGTCGGTGAACGGCTGTCGGTCCTCCAGCGCCCGCGCCTCCGACGGCGCCAGACGCCGCGAAGTCACCTGGTCGGACAGCACCCGCGAGCGGGTCTCGGGGTCCATCCGCAGTACGGCGGCGGCGTTGAGTTTCACGAACCGAGGTTTGGCCAGCGCACGGCTGAAAGCCCGCTCCCGGCGGTTGATCGCCGGGCCCAGGTTGACCACCAGCAGTTGCACGTTCCGCTGTGTGACGTTGGCGTACGTGATGGACCCGGTGGACGATTCGGCGTCGATCATGTCGCCGGGCACGCCCAGGAAGCGGCAGACATCGGCGATGCCGTAGCGCATCTCGTCCAGGAATGCGGCCGAATGCGCGTCCCCCTCGGCCGGGGTCCACTTCCACGACTTGCCGTGCACGAACAGATCCCGGTTCTCGACGCTCGCCTTGAATCGGGCCTTCGCCTCCTGGGCCAGCTTGGCGTCCACCTCGATCTCGGTGTTCTCCAGCGTGCCGCTCGGCATGGCGCCGCTGGAGTACCAGTCCAGCGCGAACTGCTGGGCGGACAGATACCCACCGATCGACCAGGCCGCGTACGCGATGGGGGACAACCCCAGCGGGCAGCCGGCCGGGCGGTACTGGCGCTCGTGCCAGATCAGCTCCGGGGGGATCACCTCGCCGTTCACCCGGTACTGGGTGATCCGGCGGCCGGTGGTGATGACCGACGTCTCCCCGGCCGGCAGCGGTTCGACCTCGGCCAGGCGGCCGGCGCCGTCCCGCTTCGTGATCAGGCCGAAGCTGTTGCCGTACCGGTCGAGGTCGACCTGCGAACCCCACATCCAGTCAGTGATGTCGACACCCGGGTACGGCTCGTCCAGCCACCCGGGTTTGGCGACCTCGACCTGCACCCCGCCCACCTTGCGGAAAGAGTCCACTGGCAGGGTCGAGATCAGGTCCGCGCGCAGGCGCAGGCACGCCCACACCGCCGAATGCCGCAACGCCGAATCACCGGTCACCCGCACCCTGCCCGCACCGCCGGCACGGCCACGCTCCAGCCAGCCGATCTGATCAGAGGCCAGGTCACGTTTCGATCCGGTCAGAGCCTGCCAGGCGGAGGAGATCCGGCCCACGAACGCACCTCCCGTCTCAGTAGAACGACTTGTACGGGTCGTGGATGACGTGCTTCTCGGCCACCGTCAGACCCCAGCGGGCCTGTGTCGGCGCCACGATCGGGGCCACGTCCACCGAGGCGGCGGCCGACTTCTTGCGCCCGAATGCCCAACTGCCGTCGCCGATGTCCCGGCGGACCGCGCCCTCCAGGGCGGTGTCGATCAGGACCGAACCGCGATGCCAGGTGGTGCGGGCGGTCAGCCCGTCCTGCAGGCCCGCACAGGAGGCACCGACCTCGGCCGCGGTCATCAGCACCGGATCGAACCCGGCCTTGCGTAGCGGCTCGGCGAGCATCCCCGCCGGTGACGTCGGGTCGATGACGATCGCCGGGTGCAACCGGCGCCTGTCTCGCTCGCCGGGCTTCGGTGCAGGCCCACGTCGGATCTTGTGCAGCTCGTGCTTGCCGGCCAGCTCCAGTACCCGGGCCAGCACCGTGTCGACACCGTCCAGGTACTCGATCAGCCCGATGTGGATCCCGCCGTCCGGTCGCCACCCGGACACCCCGATCGCCGAGGCCTTGCGCGAGAGCGAGATCTCCACCGACAGGACGATCGGGGCGTCTTCGGTGATGGCTGAGGTGGGGTCGCGCTGCTCGTTGAACATTGCAGCCGTGACCGGCGGGGTGTCGCCGTCGTCCGGCTCCTCGTGCCAGCCCATGCGCTCACGGGCGAACTTCTGAGGCGTCAGCGCCCCCCGCTCGTCACGCAGGTAATCCATGGTGATCCGACCGCGGACAGCCGCCGTGTTGGCGCGCAGCCAGTAGTCCTCGCGGTCCAGGGTGCAGCCCGGCGTGTTTGGTGCGTGGTGGCACCCCTCCCGCTCGCACCCCGGGTTCAGCAGGGAGCCCGGGGCACACCACTCGATGAAGGCCGGGGCTCCCCGGCCACCGGCCCGGCCACGGGCAACGAACCGGGACAGGATCAGCGAGGAGTGGTGAGCAGCGGACGAGCCGTAGAGCACCCTGGCCCCGTGGCGGGTCGACAGCGTCGGCAGCAAGGCGCCCATATGAGCGTCGTCCAGGGCGTACGCCTCATCCAGGACAACCAGGTCGCCGGTCAGTCCAGGACCACCAGCGGCGGAGCGAGCCTTGAACTTCAGCCGCCGTCCGGTCCTCTGGCCCGGCGCCGGCAGGAGTTCGATCTCCTCCTTGCCGGAGCCCCGCTTGATCGCCTTCACTCGGCGAGCCAGATGCGGATACGTGTCCGGCGACTCGAATAGGTCGGCGAACCGGCGGAACGTCTCCTGCGAGGTGTCGAACTGCTGCGCCGACCACACGCCTAGCTGGAACGATGTGCGCGGATCCAGCAGCAGCGTGAGGGTGATGCCCTCGATGGTGAAGGTCTTCAGATTCTGACGGGGACTGATCACCCCGGCCTCCAGCGAGGCCGGACGCCCGTTCGCCTTCAGTCCCGTGCACACCTCGACCGCCAGGCGCTGCTCGGCGTCCAGGACCCGACCGACGCTCGCGCACACCTTCGTGACCTCGGTGACCAGCGAGCGCACCGCCGGTGGTCGGTGCATGTGCGCTGGTGCGACCAGCGGCGGGGCCTCGACGGTCGCGGTCACCCGGACCCGAAGATCACGTCGATGACGTCGGCGTCCGGGGTCGTGCCCTCCAGCGCCAGGCCCAGGGCCTCGCGGTGCGCCTTCACCAGGGAGGCCGCGCCCTGGGCGTTGTAGCCGCCCGCGTCGAGCAGTTCGGCCAGGTGCAGGGCGGTGATGCCGGGCGTCGTGTCCTGCCGGTCCACGGCAGTCAGGTCCGCCAGCGTCGAAGCGGCGATCGACCGGCGGGCCGGCGCCGTCCGCTCCGAGCCGGCCGCCAGACCGATCTTCGGAACCGTCGATGGTCGGTTGCGCGGCGGCGAGCACGTCACGCACTTCTTGCGGGGGCGCTGGCGACCTTGCTGCGGAGGGATCTCAGCGCCGCATGGACACATGACCACGTGATCACCCCACAGCGGCCCGGCGTCCGCCTGACGTGAGCCCGGCGATGGTGTCATGGCTCGACCACCAGCCCTGCTCGACCAGCCGACGATGCCTGGCCGCCGCGGCCCGGGTCGAGTTGCACGGGCCGCAGGAGGGCACCAGATTCTCGGGGTCGTTGTGATCGCCGAAACCGTCGAGATGGTCGACGTCGAGCCGGGCCTGGCCGATGCCGGGAATCCAGTGCACCTCAGTCGCGCACCAGTGGCACGGATGAGGGCCCAGGCCGATGACGTCGAAGAGCACGATCCGATGAACCCAGATCCGCCCGCTCGGCGGTGCCAGCGGGTGGGTCGGCAGATGCCGGCTCACATAGCGGCGACCATTGGCGGTCCGCCTTCGGTGTGCGGTCTTCGTCGGGTCGCCATGGCGATACCAGCGGTGGTAGTGCATGGCGCACCATTCGGCGCGCAGGGACCGGACGGGCTTCTCGCATCGGTCAATCGAGCAGGCGTTCATCAGGACTCCCTAGAAATGCGGAAGCCCCGCACCTAGGGATGCGGGGCTTCCTAGACCCGGGGATCAACCGGGACTACTCACTCAGCGTGATCACTGAGGTGGATTACTCGGCTCGTAGGTGGCTTAGTCGCCGCCTGGGGGATGGCGTCGTCGTGGTCGGTGCCGCGCTGTGCCTCGGCATAGCCGAGGTGGCACTGCGACTCATCACGGTTCGTTCGGAAATGTATGCGGTGTATCCACCGGGCTATCAGTTGATCATGCAGCCCGACTCGAGTTTGTTGCCGGGAGTGCGACCGGGTCCCAAGCATTTTACCATCTCCGCGGACGGTCTTCGCGGCCGGCCGCTGGACCCGCGGGCGAACGAGTACCGTATTCTGGCTATCGGCGGCAGCACCACCGAAGCCACCGTTCTGGACGATGCGGATACCTGGACTGCGCTCCTCGAACGGGACCTC
>JANNPJ010000064.1:0-7335 GCA_031400005.1 Kineosporiaceae bacterium
GCACCGGCTTACCCAGCGAAAGCGACGCTTCCCTTCACCTCCGGCCAGGGTTCGCACGCATGATCACCAGATTGTGGTGTCGAGCCGGCGGATCGGGAAGGTGTTGGTGAGCGACGTGGCGGCGATGTCCACGTCGAGACAGCCATCGAGAGCCACGCCACGGTCCGAACCTCCGCCATCCAGGCAGCCTAGCCAGAAGCTGAGCTGCCGCACCTGGCGAGCCAGGGTGACTTACGCCGTGATGCGTACCCTGGCGTCGTTGTTCGGCAGCTCCACGTAGGTCTGGCCGCGAGCCATTTTCAGCGGCCGACCGTCGGCGAGTGCGAATCGGAACGGTTGGTCAATTGCGCCCTTGGTCCAGGTGCCGGTCACGAACGCGCCGCCGTGGAAGTAGTAGAAGGTCCCTTGAGTGCGAATGATGTCGTGGATCGGCTCCTTCTGGCCGGGGCCGGAGTAGGTCTTCGCGTACCGTTGCCTGGCTCGGACGACGAGGACGTTGTCGGTGGCTACTCGCGTGCCGTCGGCGAGCACGTGGCGGCCCCAGGGCATGCTGCGCAGATATCGGCCAGACTCCTCGTCGAAGCGATACTTCATGTCGTAGCTGTGACCTTGCTTCCACGGGACGTGGATGATGCGGGCCTGAGTTCCCGTCGTCGTGCTGACTTCGGCATCGGTCTCGGCGAAGGGAAAGTAGGCTTGCTGCAGTCCATTTCGGAAGTCATTGGTCTGTTTCGCCAGTACTCGTGGATGGCACACGACTGCACGGTCGTAGTACGTGACCCCTTGGTACGTACGGACGCGAGACGGGTCAATCGAGTACGAGCCGGTCCCCTTGGTCGCCATGTACGTCAATGATCCCTCGACGTGTCGCCCGAAGTGTGTGACGTAGTTGAGCACCCATCCGGTCGCCCCGGTGCTGCCGATGATCGCTCCGATGGGACTGAGCAGTGGCACATCGACGGGACGGATCGATCGGACCGGGCCCACGTCGTCCGGCATGTGTGAGTGGAAAACCGGGACCAACCGAGTGCTGCTGTAACCGGCGGTATCGCGGTATCCGTCGAGCTCGACAAACACGATGTCGGCCTTGTCCAACCCGACCTGCGGGTGCTCGTTCTCGTTGTCGGGCACCTTTACCGCAACGGCCGCGCGCTCACCAGCTGATGCGTTCTTGACGAGTTTGCCCGTCAGCGGCCACCGCGGACGGGTGTCCGTGGCCGCAGGCGAGAGCGAGGGCGACGCGGATGGACGTGGGAACGGGGAGGAGGATGCCGAGCCCGTTGCCGCATTCAGCGACGAGTCACCCGAACACCCCGTGAGGGCCGCCCCAGCAGCACCGAGCAAACCCAGCATCGCCGTCCGGCGATCGAGCGGATACATCACCGGGCTCCCTCGGCACGCACGTCTCCGAGCGCAACGGACCCTCGGCCCGCACGGACTGCTTCCCGGGGGGCAAGATCATCGCACGGCACCAGCCTGGCGCCACTCAGCGACACCCCGATGGTAAACGAGCCGTAGACCTGCGAGCGCCGGGCCGAGCGCCGGGCTCGGCCAGGCGGGCGTGCGACGGAGACGATCACGGCAACCGGTACAGGTGGCACGGCATGCCGCCGTGCTGGGCATCACCATGCAGCCTGAAGCCGACCTTCTCGAGCACCCGGCAGCTGGGAGCGTTCTCAATGGCGGCATAAGCCCAGAGAGTCTCCGTCGACGCGTGGTCCCGATGCCACTGCACCAAGGCCTCGGCGATCTCGGAAGCCAGTCCTCGACCCCACAGATCCCTTCGGATGGTGTACCCCAGCGCCCGGCCGCTCCCCTGATCCGCGAACCCGGCCCGGCCAACCAGATCCCCGTGGCGGTCCGCAAGGCGCCACTTCGTCCAGCCCCGATGAGCCTGCTCTTTCTGGTAGGCGTGTACGAGTTCTTCCGTCTCTGTCCTGGTCTCAGGTCGGCCCTGTCGAACGAAGCGCATCGTTGCCGGATCGGAGTGCACCGCCAGCAAGTCGTCGACATCCGTGAGCCGCCACGTGGTCAGCACCAGGCGTGGCGTCGTCAGGATCGTGGTCCGCGGCACGCTTCGCATTTCTCCAAGCCAGAGTCCTCGACGCCTGAAACGATGACGATCAACACACGGCGAAGGGAATGGCAGTGGCGATCAAGGGCATCTCACCGTACCTGCGGTATGACGACGCAGACACCGCGCTGGACTGGATGGAGCGGGTGCTCGGGTTCACCGGAACCATCCGCTGGCGTGACGACACCGGCAGTACGTACGAGGCGGACATCAACGCTGGGGCCACCACGATCGGGGTAAGCAACAGCCCTGGCACCACCGACAACGGCAAGAACGCACTCCTCATTGTGCATGTCGATGACGTCGACGCGCACTACGAGAGCGTGCGTGCGGCCGCTGACACCGACGTCGAGCCACCCAAGGACCAGCCTTACGGCCCCCGCACTTTCACCATCACCGACCCCTGGGGGTACCAGTGGAGCTTCTGGCAGGGCCAGGCGATCCCACCCGAGCCGGCCGGTTGACAAGGCCGGTTTGACAAACCATGACACCTGCGTCGAACCGCCCCGTCACCCACTCACGGCCCCCTGCCTCAGGCTGGCATCACTGCAGCGATCGCGCTCACCTCGATCAGGGCACCGCGAACACCGAGTCCCGCGACCCGTGCGGCGACGACGAGCGGTGGGGCTCCGGCGCCGGTTAGCCGTGGTGCGATAGCGCCATAGGCGGCACCGAGGTCAGCTTCCTCAGCGATGAGCACCGACCACTGCACCACGTCGGCAAGCGAGGCGCCTGCCGCTTCGAGCGCGATGCTCGCGTTGTCCATCGCTTGTTTCGACTGCTCGGCGACATCGCTCGAGACGATCGAACCGCTGGCATCGACCCCGTTTTGGCCGCCGACGTAAATGGTTGCTGCACCCGCAGGAACGATAGCAACGTGGCTGAATGCCGGGCTCGCGACGAGCCCGGCCGGTTGTATCCGGGTGATCTCCATGACCGCCAGGATTCCATGAGACCCAGCCAGGAGAGAAGCCCCGTGATCCCGACGGGTCTCCATCTCAGGGCGGACTGCGCCAGCAGAATCTTCCATCTTTCCGCCACCGTTCGGACCCGTCGTGAGACCGATGTGCCCGACACCCGCTCCCTTGAAGGATCGGAAGTGCACTCACCGATACCTACCCAGGGGGCAACTGTGTTGAACCAACCTCATCCGCGATCATCGCGATCTATTTCAGCCCGGAGAAAGGCATTTCGTCCGACGTCCCGCCGGCCAGCGGTCATGGCGCTGGTCGTGGGCGTCCTCTTGACCGCAGCAGTGGCGCCCAGCGCAAACGCGTCACCGGCATCAGCAGCACCTGCGCTGTCCCAGCCGATGGCACCTGCTGCTACGGCTCCAACCTCGCCTCGCAGAATTCGTTGGGAACCGTGCAGGGACACCGACACCGCCGAATGCGGCACGCTGACGCTGCCAGTGGACTGGAAGGAACCAACCGGACGAACCTTCGATCTCGCGCTAGCGCGGCGGCGCGCGTCCGGCAGTCCAGACGTCCGGATCGGCTCCCTGATTTTCGGTCCGGGTGGTCCGGGCGACTCCGGAGTAGATCGAGTACGGAATGGCTTCACCCGGTTCAGCGCCGATCTGCACCGCCGGTTCGACATCGTCAGCTTCGATCCGCGAGGCGTGGGTGCTAGCAATCCGGTGCGCTGTTCGTCGGAGCTTCTCCAGCGGCAACCCTCGCCGGTGCTGGCCAGTCAGGCGGACTTCGAGGCGACCCTGGCGTTCAACCGGCGGCTGGCCGCGGACTGTCGGACGCACACCGGCCCAATCTTCGACCATCTTGACACCCTCAGTACCGTCCGGGATCTCGACGCCATCAGGCAGGCGCTGGGTGAGCACACACTCACCTTTCACGGCAGCTCGTACGGCACTTTGCTGGGACAACAATATGCCGAAACTTTTCCGCATCGAGTGCGGGCGCTGGTACTGGAAAGCGTGGTTGACCACAGCCTGAGCACCAAGGCCTTTCTCAAAACCCAGGCGGTCACCGAGCAGAAGGCCTTCGACGCGTTTGTCGCCTGGTGCGAACGCACCCGGAAATGTGCGCTGCACGGCCAGGAGGTGCGGGCCATCTGGTCGAAACTCCTTGAGCGCGCCGGCCGCGGTGAGCTACCAAATCCCGATGGACCAGAAACCGCGCTGACCCCGTTCACCCTGACCGTACTGGCGCAAAAATCCTTCTACCGGCCGGCCTGGGAAGAGTTCGCCCAGACGCTGGTCAAGCTCAGCAGCACCAGATCCGCACGGTCCGGGCCGCAGGCACCCGGCCACGATCGGCCTTCCGGTAACACGACCTCGACATACCCGTTCGCGGTGTTCT
Organism: Kineosporiaceae bacterium; assembly: GCA_031400005.1. GTDB lineage: Bacteria > Actinomycetota > Actinomycetes > Actinomycetales > Kineosporiaceae > JANNPJ01. The sequence continues at coordinate 4,393 of JANNPJ010000064.1, forward strand.
GCCAGGATTTCGAGCTACCGGTCCGAAACTACTCCCAGTATGCGGCGATGTTGCGCCGGATCGCGAAGACCAGCCCTGAAATGCGCTACCCACGCTCGTTGCTGGCGATCTCAAGCTGCCTCGGTGCGCCGACGCCGGTGAACAACCCGCAGCATCGACTCAACGTTCGCGGCAGTTCCCCGATCCTGCTGACGAACTCGCTGCACGACCCGGCCAGCGGGTACAACTGGGCCACCAACGTCGCCCGTCAGTTGGGGAATCAGGCGATGTTGCTCACCTATGAGGGGGCAGGTCACGGCACCTACAACAGCAGCCCGTGCGCGCAGGCCGCGATTGACCGCTATCTGATCTCCCTCACCCTGCCCGCCAGCGCTCGTTGCCCCGCGCTCGACCCAGCCTGAATACCCGCGAAGCGACGCAGACTCGCCATGGCGTAACGTCGCCGAGTGACAAACTCTGCAGTCCTGGACCATCTTGCGCGTGCCTCCACGGTCACCGGCGATGTGATCGACCGGATAGCTGCTGACCAGTGGACGGCGTCGACCCCCTGTACGGAGTGGACCGTGCGAGACGTCGTCAATCATCTCGTCGGGATGAACCTCGTGTTCGTGGCGATGTTCGAGCAGGGCCCGATGCCCGAACGCGGGACCGACTGCCTGGGCGACGACCCGGCGCAGGCCTATCGGCAGTCCGCCGCAGCGTTGCACGCTGCCGTCGCTGGCCCGGGGCTTCTGGAGCAAAGCCAGACAACCCCGCTAGGCGCTGCCACCGGGGCCGAGCGACTGCAGTGGCGGGTCGCGGATCTGCTCGCCCACGCCTGGGACCTGGCCCAGTCCACCGGTGTGGCAGTCGAACTGCCCGACGATTTGGTTGAGCCGTCGCTCACCTTCGTCCAGGCACAGTTGCCTGGCCAACGACACACCGGACGCTTCGCGGATCCGCAGCCGATCCCTGACGATGCCCCCGCCATCGAGCGACTGGCAGCGTTCACCGGCAGGCCAGTTCCGTGGACGCGCTGACCACTCCTGGATGTCGCGAACGACTAACGTCCTTCGAGGCCGGGTAGCGGTGGTGTCCGGCGGCGGATCAGGACGCCTTGCCGGTCGCCCACCAGCCCTCGCGGGAGTGCCGCAGCGTCACGCTGATCCGGGCGCCGGCCCAGCCGGGCTCCTGGGCACCGCGTGTTGCCAGGTGTTGGCAACGTTCGGCCGAACGTACATCCCCGTTGCGCGCGTTCCATCGGGCTTCAGGATGGCGATCGCTTGTGCCTGTTTGCCAGATATGTCTTGATCGCGTGCCCGCTCGAGCGCCATGTACCATCCGTGGCCAATTCAGCCTGAAGGCGTCCACGAATCGCGGCCCGTCGAAGCGCTTCGTATGAGACCTCCTCATTGGCCAAGGATTTGAGCGGGACCAGCCGGACCGGCCCAGCAATGTTCGGGACCACCAGACGCTCTAGATTCTCGAGAATGGACCGGGCGATCAGCTCGGCAAGCGGACCGTGATCAGCTTTGTCTGCCCTATCGAGAGCAGAGAGATACTGATTTCTGAAACGCTTAAAGATGATCACCGGAGGCCAGCCCAGCCGGATCAGAACCAGATTCAGGACAAGCCGTCCGGTGCGGCCATTGCCGTCAATGAATGGATGGACGCGCTCGAAGGAACCGTGCAGTTCGGCGAGGCTCAAGGGAAGGCGACTGGGCTGAACCAGGTCAGCCACCACCTCTCGACCCAAAGCCTCAACCTGGCCGATCCAGGTCGCCATCTGCGCCGGGACGTCTGGCCACGGCGGCGGCGTCATGCCACCGGAGAACGGGTGAATGTCGTGCCTGCGGAAGCTGCCCGGTCCCTCCTTGGGATCAGCTTCTGGATGAGAGGCGATTTCCCAGACCTGCCCCATGGCCTCAGCATGGATTTGGCGAACCTCTGTAATCGTGATCAGGGAACCGCTCTGCCAATGCTCCTTCGTCAGCGCTTGCGAGTAGACCCACCGTGCGGCTCGACCGTAGCCCCAGCACCTCGAGATAGTCCTTCAGATCCTTTGATCCAACGGCGCGGCCTCGGTCTAGCAGTTCTTCGACCTCGCGCAGCACCAAGGTGTTGCCTTCAAGCGCCGTTGAGTTGTGGGCGTCAAGGTGCCAGATATCGTCCCAGATGGCCCCCGACTCCGAAGGCGATGGCAGACCGCCCAGTCTTTGCAGATCCCGGGCTGCCGGCTCCATCCGGGCATACACGCTCTCCCTGCTCGGTCGCCCTCGGGCCACTTATCCTCCAAGTTGTCACAGCATCTGGCGAACCAAATGTACAAGACAACTTTGGAAGTTGTCACACCACATCCATCGCTAAATATACAAGACAACTTTAAGCTTGATCATGCTGCTGATCTGCAGCTATAGCTAGGCGAGGACAACATCGCCTGCACCTCAGGATGCCTAGCCGGTCGCCCACCATCCCTCGCGCGAGTGCCGCAGAGTGACGCTCATCCGCGCCCCCGCCCAGCCGGATTCCTTGGGCCCGGTGTGCTGCCAGGTGCGCTGGCACTGGTGGCAGACGACGGCGCGTCCGGGACGGTGGTCACGCTTGCCGGCGGCGAACCACCATCCACGCTTGGGCCGGTTCGTCCGCTCAGCGGGTGAACCGGGTCAGAGGGTGAACCGGCCGACGAGGTCACGCAGTCGGGCGGACAGCGAGGCCAGCTCCACCGCGGCCCGCTGAGACTCCCCGATCCCGTGCATGGACGACTGTGAGGCCTTCGCGACGGACTCGACTCCGGTGGCGATGCTGGCCGAGCCGGAGGCGGCCTCGGTGACGCTGCGGGAAATTTCGGACGTGGTGGCGGTCTGCTCCTCGACCGCCGAGGCGATTGTCGTCTGATACGAGTTGACGTCCTCGATGGTCTGGGAGATCCGCGCGATCGCGCCGACCGCTTCGTGCGTGTCGGCC
>JANNPJ010000713.1:0-10159 GCA_031400005.1 Kineosporiaceae bacterium
TGGTCGAGGTGCACGACGAGACCGAGGTCGACCGCGCGGTCGACGCCGGTGCTCGAGTGATCGGCGTCAATGCCCGTGACCTGCGCACCCTCGAGGTAGACCGGACGACGTTCGCACGGCTCGCGCCACGGATCCCGAGCGGGATCGTCCGGGTGGCCGAGTCCGGCGTCCGTGGTCCGCACGACGTCCTGGACTATGCCCGCTCCGGTGCCCACGCCGTCCTGGTCGGGGAGAGCCTGGTGACCGGCAAGAACCCCCGCGGTGCGGTCGCGGACCTGGTCGCCGCCGGCTCACACCCCGCGCTGCGGGCCGCTCGTTCATGAGTTCGCTTCACGAGACCTCCCGGCCCGGCAAGTCCGACAGCCCGGACTCCACCTCGGGCGGGTCGACGCAACTGCGGGATGTCGTTGGTCCCTACTTCGGTCGCTTCGGCGGTCGGTTTGTTCCGGAGGCGCTGGTCGCTGCCCTGGACGAACTCGAGGCCGCGTTCGCCGCTGCCGTCATCGACCCGGCATTCATTGCCGAACTGGACCACCTGCACCGCACCTACAGCGGTCGACCGAGCATCCTCACCGAGGCCAAGCGGTTCGCCCAGCACGCGGGTGGGGCGCGGATCCTGCTGAAGCGCGAGGACCTGAATCACACCGGCTCGCACAAGATCAACAATGTCCTCGGGCAAGCCCTGCTGACCAAGCGGATGGGCAAGCCGCGGGTGATCGCGGAGACCGGTGCCGGCCAGCATGGGGTCGCCACCGCGACCGCCGCTGCCCTGCTCGACCTCGAGTGCGTGATCTACATGGGCGAGGAAGACACCCGTCGGCAAGCGCTGAACGTGGCCCGGATGCGGTTGCTCGGTGCCGAGGTGATCCCGGTCAGCAGCGGCTCGCGCACGCTCAAAGATGCGATCAACGAAGCCATGCGGGACTGGGTGACGAACGTCGACACCACCCACTACCTGCTCGGCACCGTGGCCGGTCCGCACCCGTTCCCGACGATGGTTCGCGAGTTCCACCGGGTGATCGGCGAGGAGGCCCGCGCGCAGGTCCTCGACCTGGCCGGTCGACTGCCCGATGTGGTGGCGGCCTGCGTCGGCGGCGGTTCTAACGCGATCGGTATCTTCCACGCCTTCCTGGACGACCCGGACGTCGAACTGGTCGGCTTCGAGGCCGGCGGTGACGGGATCGCCACCGGTCGGCATGCCTCCTCGATCACCGGTGGCCTGCCCGGTGTGCTGCACGGCAACCGCACGTTTGTGTTGCAGGACGAGGACGGCCAGACGATCGAGAGTCACTCGATCTCCGCCGGTCTGGACTACCCGGGCGTCGGGCCGGAACATTCCTGGCTGCACGACATCGGCCGGGCTCGGTACGAACCGGTCGACGACGCCGAGGCGATGGAGGCGTTCAAGCTGCTTTGTCGCACCGAGGGGATCATCCCGGCGATTGAGAGTTCGCACGCCCTGGCCGGGGCGCTGCGCGAGGGCCGACGGCTCGGACCCGACGGCCTGGTGCTGGTGAACCTGTCCGGGCGCGGGGACAAGGACGTCGACACCGCCGCCCGCTGGTTCGGTCTGGTCTCGGCACCCGATCTGGTGCAGTCCGAGGCCGAGCGGGTCGCCCTGGTGGATGAGGAGCAGAGCCGGTGACCGCCTACGGGGTCAGCGACATCCTGGCGACGGCCCGGCGCGAGGGCCGGGCGGCGCTGATCGGTTATCTGCCGGTCGGTTTCCCCGATCACGACACCTCGGTTGCCGCGATGCAAGCCATGGTCGCGGCCGGTGTCGACATCGTCGAGATCGGGGTGCCGTACTCGGACCCGCTGATGGACGGCCTGGTGATCCAGCAGGCGGTGGAGGCGGCGCTGCGCGGTGGCGCCCGGCCGCGGCATGCCCTGGATGCGGCCGAGGCGGTCGCCCGGGTGGGTGCTCCGGCACTGCTGATGTCGTACTGGAACCCGATCGACCGTTACGGCGTCGCCCGGTTGGCCGCGGATCTCGCCACCGCCGGTGGGGCCGGGCTGATTACTCCGGACCTGATCCCGGACGAGGCTCAGGAGTGGATCGACGCTTCCGACGCCCACGGGTTGGACCGGGTCTTCCTGGTCGCACCGAGCTCAACCGACGTCCGGCTGGCCCAAACCGCGCACGCCTGCCGCGGGTTCGTCTACGCGGCCTCGACGATGGGTGTAACCGGGGTTCGAAGCAGTGTCCCAGAGGCCGCGAAGATCCTGGTCGAGCGGACCCGCGCGGTCACCGACCGGCCGATTTGCGTCGGTCTCGGGGTCTCCACCCCGGAACAGGCCGCCCAGGTCGCAGGTTTCGCTGACGGCGTGATCGTCGGCTCCGCCTTCGTCCGGGCGCTGGCGGGCGCGCAGAACCCCAATGACGGGGTGCGTGCCGTTGCCGAACTGGCCGAGGCCCTGTCCGGAGGCGTGCGAGCCGCTGCCTCCGTCGCACACTGATGGAGCACACACAATGATTCCCCTGGCCACCATTCCCAGCCCGGCTCAGGGTGTCTGGCACCTCGGGCCGGTTCCGTTGCGGGCCTATGCGTTGTGCATCCTGCTCGGAATCGCGGTCGCCATCTACGTCGGCCAGCGGCGCTGGAAGGCCCGCGGCGGTGATCCGGTCGTGGTGATGGACGTCGCCACCTGGGCGGTCCCGTTCGGCGTCCTCGGTGGCCGGATTTACCACGTGATCACCTCGCCGGAGGCGTACTTCGGCAAGGGCGGCGACCCGATCAAGGCGCTCTACATCTGGGAGGGCGGCCTGGGGATCTGGGGCGCTGTCCTGCTCGGTGGGGTGGGTGCCTGGATCGGCTGCCGGCGCAGCGGGGTCAAGCTGGCGCCGTTCGCCGATGCAGTCGCGCCGGGTGTTGTCCTGGCGCAGGCGATCGGCCGGGTAGGTAACTGGTTCAACAACGAGCTCTACGGCCGGGCCACCGACGTCCCCTGGGGCCTGCAGATCCATCAGTGGGACAGCGTGGCTGGTGAAGCAGTCAAGGACAGTGCGGGTAATCCGGTCGTCCTCGGCACGTTCCACCCGGCCTTTCTCTACGAATCGGTCTGGGATGTCGTGACCGCGGCCATCCTGGTGATCGCTGACCGTCGGTGGCGGCTCGGTCACGGCCGGGTGTTCGCGCTCTACGTTGCCGTCTATTCGATCGGCCGGGGTTGGATCGAGACCTTGCGGATCGACGATGCGAACCTCATCCTGGGGCTGAGGCTCAATGTGTGGACGTCGATCGTCGTCTTCATCGGCGGCCTCACCTATCTGATCGTCTCGGCCAAGCTTCGGCCCGGCCGGGAGACCGAACTCGCACTCACCAGGACAACCGAGAGCACCTCGCCTGAAACGTCAGCCGAGACCTCGATCCTGGCGGACGGTTCACCGGCGGACGACGGCGACAAGTTCAAGGACGCCACGGTGGACGCCAAGGACAAAGGCAGCACGGTCGACAAAGGCGCTGTCGACAAGGACGGGGTCGACAAAGCCGGCGTCGACAAACCTGGCGTCGACAAGGACGGCACAGCTGACGACAAGGTCAAGGACGACAAGGTCACGGCTGGCAAGGTCGAGGTCATCGGCAATGCGGACAAGATTGGCGCGAAGCAAAGCTCCACCGACAACCCGGATCGATGACCAGGCCGATCGTCATCGGCAGGCCGAACGCTGAGCCCCATCCGGGCTCGTCGGTGGACAAATCGAACCCATGAACTGGGCGCAAAAATTGCATGATCTCTGCGTTTCATAAAGGTTTCGGAACAGAACACCGACCCGTTACAGTGACCGCATCACCACGAGGGCCAGCGGCGTCCCACGCGGCCGCAATACCGTGCCGCCGACCTCCTCACTGACGCCTTTCCAGTCTCGAGGTCGGGCACCTTCTTTTTCTGAGCCCTGCGACCACGAGGTGCCCCCCATGGTCTCCCCGCATCAGCGGTTCGCTGCCCTCCCGACTCCGGTGGGCCTGTACGACGGTAAGCATGAGCACGACGCCTGCGGCGTCGCGTTCGTCGCCACCATGCGAGGTGAGCCGGGGCACGACATCGTCGACCTCGCTCTGACTGCGCTGCGTAACCTCGATCACCGAGGAGCCGTGGGCGCCGAGGTCGATACCGGTGACGGAGCCGGGATCATCACGCAGATCCCAGACCTGTTCCTGCGCGAAGTACTGCAGGAGGAGCACGGCGTCGTCCTGCCGCCGCTGGGTAGCTATGCGGTCGGGATCGCCTTCCTGCCCGAGGAGGCACAGGCCAGGGCCCAGGTCGAGGCCATCATCGAGCGGATCGCCGTCGAAGAGGGCTTGAGCGTGCTGGCCTGGCGCGACGTCCCGGTCACAGCTGGCCTGGTGGGCGAGACCGCGCGTTCCTGCCAGCCGGTCTTCCGGCAGCTTTTCGTCGCCTCCACGCCCGGCCGGGTGGTCGGGATGGCGCTGGAACGGCGGGCCTTCTGCCTGCGCAAGCGGGCCGAGCTGGAGTCCGAGGTGTATTTTCCGTCGCTGTCCTGCCGGACCCTGGTCTACAAGGGCATGCTGACCACCGGTCAGCTGGAGCCGTTCTTCCCGGACCTGTCCGATCGCCGGTACATGACCGAGCTGGCGATCGTCCATTCCCGGTTCTCCACCAACACCTTTCCGTCCTGGCCGTTGTCGCACCCGTTCCGGCTGATGGCGCACAACGGTGAAATCAACACCGTGAAAGGCAACCGGAATTGGATGCGGGCGCGCGAGAGCATGCTCGCCAGCGACGTCATCCCCGGTGACCTGAAGCGGTTGTTCCCGATCAGTTCGCCGGAGGCCAGCGACACCGCGTCCTTCGACGAGGTGCTGGAACTACTCCATCTGGGTGGCCGTTCGCTGCCGCACGCGGTTCTGATGATGATCCCGGAGGCGTGGGAGAACCACGCCGAGATGGACCCGGCCCGGCGAGCGTTCTACGAGTTCCACTCGATGTTCATGGAGCCGTGGGACGGCCCGGCGTGTGTCAGCTTCACCGATGGCACCCTGGTCGGCGCCGTCCTGGACCGCAATGGCCTGCGGCCGGGGCGGTACTGGGTGACCGACGACGGGTTGGTCGTGCTGGCCAGCGAGGCCGGCGTGCTCGACCTGGATCCGGCCACCGTGGTCAAGAAGGGCCGCCTGCAGCCGGGCAAGATGTTTCTGGTCGACACCGACCACGGCCGGATTGTGGACGACGAGGAGGTCAAGACCCACCTCGCCGGGCAGCACCCGTACGACGAATGGCTGCACGCCGGCCGGATCTACCTCGACGATCTGCCCGAGCGCGAGCACATCGTCTACACCCACAAATCGGTTCTGCGCCGCCAGCAGGCCTTCGGTTACACCGAAGAAGAGCTGAAGCTGCTGATCGCGCCGCTGGCGCGCAGCGGGGCCGAGCCGATCGGGTCGATGGGGACCGATACCCCGGTGGCGGTGCTGTCGAAGCGACCCCGGTTGCTGTTCGACTACTTCAGCCAGCTCTTCGCCCAGGTCACCAACCCGCCGCTGGATGCGATCCGGGAGGAACTGGTCACCGCGATGGCGACGTCGATCGGCCCGGAGCGCAACCTGCTCTCGGCCACGCCGTCGCACTGTCGCAAGCTCGTGCTGCCGTTCCCGGTGATCAACAACGACGATCTCGCGAAGATCATCCATGTCAACGACGACGGCGACCTGCCCGGATACGCGACCGGCCGGATCCGTGGGCTGTACCGGGTGGACGGCGGCGGCGCCGCGCTCAAGGCCCGGCTGAAGGACATCTGCGTCGAGGTCTCGGCGATGATCGCCGAGGGCGCCCGGTTCGTCGTCCTCTCCGACCGCGACGGCACCGCCGACTTGGCCCCGATCCCGTCGCTGCTGCTCACCAGCACCGTGCACAACCACTTGATCCGGGAGAAGACCCGGACCCAGGTCGGCCTGATCGTCGAGGCCGGTGACGTCCGCGAGGTGCACCACACCGCGCTGCTGATCGGGTTCGGTGCGGCCGCGGTCAACCCGTACCTGGCGATGGAAAGCGCCGAGGACCTGGTCCGGCGCGGGGTGCTGACCGGCGTCTCGCCGGACAAGGCCGTGCACAACGTGATCAAGGGCCTGGGCAAGGGCGTGCTCAAGGTGATGAGCAAGATGGGCATCTCCACGGTCGCCTCGTACCGCGGCGCTCAGGTGTTCGAGGCGATCGGCCTCAGCCAGGAGCTGGTCGACGAGTACTTCGCCGGGGTCACCTCGCAGCTCGGCGGGATCGGCCTGGACGTGCTGGCGGAAGAGACCGCGCAGCGGCATGCCACCGCCTACCCGTCCGACGGGCTGCGGGCGGCGCATCGCCGGCTCGCGACCGGCGGCGAGTACCAGTGGCGCCGAGACGGCGAGGAGCATTTGTTCGATCCGGACACCGTGTTCCGGCTGCAGCACTCCACCCGCTCGCGGCGCTACGACATCTTCAAGGAGTACACCGGCAAGGTCGACCAGCAGTCGGCCCGCCTGATGACCCTGCGCGGGCTCTTCCGGTTCAAGGAGAACCGGCGTCCGGCAGTGCCTTTGGAAGAGGTGGAGTCCGGCTCGGAGATCATCAAGCGGTTCTCCACCGGTGCCATGTCGTACGGCTCGATCTCGCTTGAGGCGCATCAGACGCTGGCGATCGCGATGAACCGGATCGGCGGCAAGTCGAACACCGGTGAGGGCGGCGAGGACGTCGACCGTTTGCTGGACCCGACCCGGCGCAGCTCGATCAAGCAGGTCGCCTCCGGCCGGTTCGGCGTCACCAGCATGTACCTGACGCATGCCGACGACATCCAGATCAAGATGGCCCAGGGAGCGAAACCTGGTGAGGGTGGGCAGCTTCCGGGTACCAAGGTGTACCCCTGGGTGGCCCGGACCCGGCACTCCACGCCCGGCGTCGGACTGATCTCGCCGCCGCCGCATCACGACATCTACTCGATCGAAGACCTGGCTCAGCTGATCCACGACCTGAAGAACTCCAACCCCTCGGCCCGGGTACACGTGAAGCTGGTCGCCGAGGTCGGGGTCGGGACCGTGGCGGCCGGGGTGAGCAAGGCGCACGCCGACGTGGTGCTGATCTCCGGGCACGACGGTGGTACCGGCGCCGCGCCACTGACGTCGCTGAAGCACGCCGGTGGGCCCTGGGAACTCGGCCTGGCCGAGACCCAGCAGACGCTGGTGCTGAACGGGCTTCGGGATCGGATCGTGGTCCAGGCCGACGGCCAGATGAAGACCGGCCGGGACGTGATCATCGCCGCGCTGCTCGGAGCCGAGGAGTACGGCTTCGCCACCGCCCCGCTGGTGGTTTCCGGCTGCGTGATGATGCGGGTCTGTCACCTGGACACCTGTCCGGTCGGCGTGGCCACCCAGAACCCCGAACTGCGGGCCCGGTTCAGTGGTCGGCCGGAGTTCGTCGAGACCTTCTTCGAGTACATCGCCGAAGAGGTCCGCGAGCATCTGGCCGCGCTCGGCTACCGCACCCTGGACGAGGCGATCGGTGACGTCGAGTCGCTGGATGCCACCGCGGCGATCGACCACTGGAAGGCGAGCGGGCTGGACATCTCACCGATGCTGGCCGTTCCGCAGGCGCCGTACGGAACCTCGCTGCACCGCACCACGGTTCAGGACCATGGTCTGGAGAAGGCGCTCGATCACACCCTGATCGAGATGTCCGCGGATGCCCTGGAGAACCGCGAACCGGTCCGGATCACGCTGCCGGTACGGAACGTGAACCGCACCGTCGGAACCATGCTTGGCCACCAGGTGACCAAGCGCTGGGGCGAGAACGGGCTGCCGGACGACACCATCGACGTCACCCTGACCGGTTCGGCCGGGCAGTCTTTCGGTGCCTTCCTGCCGCGCGGGATCACCCTGAGGTTGTTCGGCGACGGCAACGACTACGTCGCCAAGGGCCTGTCCGGCGGCCGGGTCGTGGTTCGGCCCGACCGGGCGGCCAGCTTCTCCGCCGAGCAGAACATCATCGCCGGCAATGTGATCGCGTACGGTGCGACGTCCGGGCAGATCTTCCTCCGCGGGCAGGTCGGAGAACGGTTCTGCGTGCGCAATTCCGGCGCGGTTGCGGTCGTCGAGGGCGTCGGTGACCACGGTTGCGAGTACATGACCGGAGGCACCGTGGTGATCCTCGGCCGGACCGGGCGAAACTTCGCGGCCGGGATGTCCGGCGGCACGGCTTATGTGCTCGACTTGCGCGGGAACCGGGTGAACGCCGACATGGTTGACCTGCTCCCGGTCGACGAACAGGACGCCGACCTGCTGTCCGATCTGATCCAGCAGCACCGGACCGAAACCGAGTCGTCGATCGCCTGGCGACTGCTGCAGGACTGGCCGGCTGCCGTCGCCCGGTTCACCAAGGTCCTGCCGCGCGACTACGCCCGCGTTCTGGCGGTCCGTACCCAAGCCGAGGCCGAGGGCCTCGACCTCGAGGGCGACGAGGTCTGGTCGCGAATCATGGAGGCCTCCAACAATGGCTGACCCCAAGGGTTTTCTCACCAACCGCAACCGGGAACTGCCGCCCCGCCGACCGGTGCCGATCCGGTTGATGGACTGGCGTGAGGTCTACGAGCCGACCGAGGAAGAGATGTTGCGCCGGCAAGCCGGTCGCTGCATGGACTGCGGAATTCCCTTCTGCCACAACGGTTGTCCACTGGGGAACTTGATCCCGGAATGGAACGATCTGGCCTGGCGCGGGGATTGGGAGGAGGCGATCGAGCGGCTGCACGCCACGAACAACTTCCCCGAGTTCACCGGCAAGCTCTGCCCGGCGCCGTGCGAGACCGCCTGCGTGCTCGGGATCAACCAGCCCGCCGTGACGATCAAACTGGTCGAGGCGACGGTGATCGAAAGAGCCTTCGATGACGGCCTGGTGACGCCGATGCCGCCGGACCGGCTCACCGGCAAGACCGTCGCGGTCGTCGGCTCCGGGCCGGCTGGTCTGGCCGCAGCGCAGCAGCTGACCCGGGCCGGGCACACGGTGGCGGTGTACGAGCGGGCCGATCGGATCGGTGGCCTGCTCCGGTACGGCATCCCCGAATTCAAGATGGAAAAGCACATTCTCGACCGCCGGCTGGCGCAGATGGAGGCCGAAGGCACCCGGTTCCGACCCGGGCGCGACGTCGGCGGCAAGCTCACCGGCCAGCAGTTGCGAGACCGGTACGACGCGGTGATCCTCGCGGTCGGCGCGACCGCGGCCCGGGATCTGCCGATGCCCGGTCGAGATCTGAACGGGATCATGCAGGCGATGGAGTACCTGCCGCCAGCCAACCGGGTGGCGCTCGGCGAAACCGTCGAGAACCAGGTCGTTGCGACTGGGCTGGACGTCGTCATCCTGGGTGGCGGTGACACCGGCGCCGACTGCCTCGGCACGGCGCTGCGGCAGGGCGCGAAATCGGTGACCCAGCTGGAGATCATGCCTCGCCCCAGCGAGGAGCGGCCCTCGACGCAGCCGTGGCCGACGTACCCGATGACGTACAAGGTGTCGTCCGCCCACGAAGAGGGCGGCGAGCGGGTTTACGCGGTCAGCACGCAGGAGTTCGTGGACGACGGTGACGGCTCGGTAGCCGCCCTGCGGTTGGTCGAGGTGGAGTTCACCGACGGGCGGTTCGCCCCGGTCGAGGGTAGCGAGCGGGATCTCCCTGCTCAGCTGGTGCTGCTGGCGATGGGCTTCACCGGTCCGGAGAAGGGTCCGCTGCTGGAACAGCTCGCGGTGAAGCTGGATGCGCGCGGCAACGTCGCCCGCGACGACCAGTACATGAGCAGCGTGCCCGGGGTTTTCGTCGCCGGGGACGCCGGTCGTGGCCAGTCGCTGATCGTCTGGGCGATCGCCGAGGGCCGCTCCTGTGCGGCCGGGGTGGACACCTGGCTGTCCGGCAGCACCACGCTGCCGACCGCCATCCCGCCGACGGCTCGCCCGCTCACGGTCTGAGCGCTCAGCGTCTGAGGGCCCTACCACGGCACCCATTCGGCGCAAGGGAGTGGGAGGTGGCGCATCCCACCCCCTGCGACCAACTACGCTCGGGTTATGCGTCGCGCAAAAATGGTCTGCACCATGGGCCCCTCCACAGTTGGTCGCAGGGGGTGGGATGCGCCACCTCCCACTCCCTTGCGCCGAATGGGTGCCGTGGTAGGGCCCTCAGACGCTGAGCGCT
>JANNPJ010000723.1:0-2455 GCA_031400005.1 Kineosporiaceae bacterium
AGGTCGTGCTCCGCACCGGGGATCTGCGCCAGGACGTCGAGGGCGAGCTGGTCAGCGAAGCGCAGGAGTCCAACGATCTTGATGGTGGGGACGTCGCACTGTTTGGCGCGTCCGCTCAGCAGGCCCAGCCCGAGAAGGACCGCACCTGGCTGCCTGCCGTTCTTGACGAGCCACCGGGCCGCGTCGAGGAGCCGTGGCGAAGGTTCAAGCGCAAGGTCGTGCAGGTCGCGGGAGACCTCCCAGCCGTGAACGGCTTGGTCAGCGCACCGGTCGTGAAGCTCCAGAACCGACTGGGTCGGGTCATCGATGAACTCGTGCAGGACAGTCGCAAGGGTGGTCGTGCGTTCCGAGGATGGACGGATCGGGCGATCGCCGCAGCCGGGCCAAGGGCGACCGCCGTCGGGGAGCGGTCCGTCCGGGTGCAGCCGGGACAGGCGTTGTGCATGATCGAACAGGGAGGCCGGGCGGTCGAGCGCGCTGCGCTCGTGACTCACGCTCAACGGCTGGGGGAAGACTCGATTCTTTTCGTCATGGCCCGAACAGTACATATATTCCGTCCGCTGCAGACACCGCGGGGGCAAGCCGTCCACGCCAGCCGCGCTGGTTCCGGTGTTGGGCGGACCGGTGCCGTGCAAAAGAGCGTCCTGTGATCTTGGTGGGGTTCTTGACCAAGCCGGTTCACTGCTCGGGACATCCTGGTGCCGAGGAGGGACGTCCTGAGACGTCCCGGTTGAAACCTGGAAACGGGGTACGGCGTCCCTAAGATCGAACCATGGCGACCTCGGTGGAGTGGGCGAAGAACCTTGCCCAAGAACTGCTGGCCGATGCTTTGCCCCGGCGCTGGGTCCACACCCAGGGCGTGGCTCGACAGGCCCGCTCGTTCGTCGATCAACTGGGAGACGATGTCGCCCTGGTCGAGGCGGCGGCCTGGTTGCACGACATCGGTTACGCGCCGAGCGTCGCCACGACCGGGTTCCACTCACTTGATGGAGCCCGCTACCTACGCGACGTGCACGCGGCGCAGCAGACGCTCTGTGACCTGGTGGCGCACCACACGGGCTCGGCTTTCGAAGCCGAAGAACGCGGCCTGACAGCCGAACTCGCCGAGTTCGGGCCACCCGATCGGCATTCGCGATTGTTGAGCATCTTGACGGCAGCCGACCTGACGACCAGCCCGGACGGGGAACCCACCTCGCCCAGAGCCCGCATTGAAGAGATTTTGAGCCGCTACTCAGCCGACGACGTTGTCCATCGGGCGGTGACCCGCTCCGGAGATTCGTTGATCAATGCGTCTCAGGTGGTGCTCGACGAGCGCGCTGAGGGTTCGGGATATCTCGTCGAATAATCACCCGGGCTGGTGAATAGGAGACCCGATAGCGGTGGGGCAAGTAGCTAAAGACGTTGCTGCAGCGATCCCTGTTCGTCCCGGGTCCATTGGTTCCCGCTGCTGTCCAGGAATTCGATCTGGACTGGTTCCGGGGAGAAGTAGGTTCTGATCCATTCGCGTGGTGCGGCCCGGGTAATGGTTTGCCCTGGTGGGACGAGGCCGATGAACTCGGCTTCGGCGTCTTCGTCGCCGGGTGTCATGGTGGGCAGGGAGACTTCGTAGATCGGCATGTCGCTGGCGTTGTGGACGTGGAACAGGAGCTCTCGGCCGCCGTGGAGGGTGGGTCGGGTTTCGAGCCAGGCGCTGACGCGGGCGGCTTGGGCGCGGCGGTCGTCGTCGTCGCGGATCGCCTCGCGCTGCTGCTCCTTGCGCAACAGGTACAGCGCGACGCCGAAGGCTCCGACGGTGCCAATGGCGGAGAAGACGTCCGCGGCTTCACCGATGGTGAGCATTGGGCCTCAGCCGAGGTAGGGCTCGGTGTGCCCGTCGAGCCAGTGCTGGATCCGAAACCGCATGGATCTGTCCATTTTCAGGTCGGCCAGGGCCTCGCGAGCGACCCAGAGTACCTCGCGGGACTCGTCGCTCGTCGTTGGGGAACCGCCGATGGCGCGGGCGGTGAACAGGACGGAGAATTCCTGGCGGGCTTCGCCGTCGCTGGTGTAGAGGATGACGTGCTTGGGGTCGGTAAAGATCCCGACGAGACCGGTTATCTCGCAATCGATTCCGGTTTCTTCCTTGGTCTCCCGAACGGCACAGTCGGCGAGCGATTCACCGAGGTCCATCGCCCCACCGGGGACGGCCCAGTTGTCGTTGTCGGTGCGGTGAATCGTCAGCACTTCGCCGACCTCGTTGAGCACGATGACGTTCGCGGACGGCACCAGGCTGTTCGCGGTCGGCGCGTCCGGGTCGTCGTAGTAATCGATCCGGGAGGCCATCAGGTCTCCGCAGTCAGCGGCCGGGACATGTCCCAGACCCGATCGAAGCTGTCCAGGTAGGTCGTGACCATGCTGCCGCCGGCGACCTGGCGCAGATGGAACACCGAAGCTTTGACCGCGGCGATTCCGTAGA
>JANNPJ010000725.1:0-3187 GCA_031400005.1 Kineosporiaceae bacterium
TGCTGTGCCCCTCAAGAACCGGTGATCGGGTCAGATCCTTACCTCGATCACCGGTTCTTCAGGGGCACAGCAATACCGCAAGCCCTTCAGGGCTGGACGAGATCGGTCGGCAGCTGCTCGGCCAGGATCGCGCGTTGGGTCTTGCGCGCCTCGGCGTGGCACCGCAGCCCTGCCTCGGTGACCGTCACGTAGACGCCGCGCCGATCGGCTTCGCACAGGGATCGCGCCACCAGGCCGCTCTTCTCCAGTCGGGCCACTGTGCGAGACAGAGCGCTCTGACTGAGGTACATGTCGGCCGCGAGGTCTTGCATGCGGCGATCTTCACAGTTGGCGTCGACCAGCCGGTCGAGGGTTTCGAACTCCCCCATAGTCAGGTCGTGTCCGTCCTGAAGGGCCCGCTCCAGACGGCATGCGACCTCGTTGTAACAGGTCAGCAGCGAGCGCCAACGCTCCACCAGAACGGCCTCGGACACCATGCGGGGCATCCTACCCTTCACAAGCATCTAATGCATGAACATCTAGTGCACCGACATTAAGTGCATGCTCATTAAGTGCCAACGGATCTAATGCTTGGACATTGGATGCACGTGCATATAACGTGTCGGCGTGACCACGACCGAAACCGCATCCTCCGCCGCGGTGCCGCCGTCCGTCGGCGCCACCACGACCTCCACAACCCCCACCGGGACGACGCCGGGTGACCAGCGCTGGACCGCACGGCGCTGGGGCATCCTCGCGGTGTTGTGCGCCGTCCTCTTCCTGGACGGGCTCGACGTCTCCATGGTCGGGGTGGCACTGCCGTCCATTGGCACCGAGTTGAATCTGTCGACGTCGTCCCTGCAGTGGATCGTCAACGGCTACGTCCTTGGATACGGCGGCCTGCTCCTGCTGGGCGGGCGCACAGCCGACCTGCTCGGACGTCGCAAGGTCTTCCTGATCGCCCTGGCGGTATTCGCCGGCGCCTCGCTGATCGGTGGACTCGTCGACAACGGCACCCTGATCATCATCACTCGCTTCATCAAGGGACTGGCTGCCGCCTTCACCGCGCCGACCGCCCTGTCCATTCTCACCACCACGTTCCACCAGGAGCGCGACCGCAATCGGGCACTGTCGGTCTTCTCGCTCTTCGGCGCCAGCGGCTTCTCCTCCGGGCTAATCCTCGGCGGGCTACTCACCAACTTCGGCTGGCGGTGGACCTTCCTGATCCCGGCGCCGCTCGCGCTGGCAGCCCTGATCGCCGGCATCGCGCTGATTCCCCGCGACAAGCCGGCCGCCGCAGGCGGACACGATCTGGTCGGTGCCCTCACCCTTACCTCGGGCATGCTGCTGGCCGTCTACACCGTGGTCTCCGCACCGGATCAGGGCTGGCTGGACCCGGTCACCATCGGCTCGGCGGCGCTCGCGGCGGCCTTGCTGATCGGCTTCGTCGTGACCGAGGGCCGGGTCGCGCACCCGTTGATCCGGCTGGGCATCCTGCGGGTCGGCACCATCGTGCGGGCCAACCTGAGCATGATCGCGCTCTTCGGCTCGTACCTGAGCTTCCAGTTCATGATGACGCTGTACCTGCAGAACGTCCTCGGCTGGTCGCCGCTGGAGATGGCCCTCGGTCTGCTTCCCGCCGGGCTTCTGGTCGCCGTCGGCTCACCGATGGTCGGCCGTCTGATCAACCGGTACGGGACGGCACCGCTCATCCTCACCGCCATGGTCTCCCTCACCGCGGGGTACGTGTGGTTCCTGGCAACAGCCGGCGACGCACCCGACTACGTCATCACGATCCTGCCGACCATGTTGCTCCTCGGTGGCGGGTTCGCCTTCGGGTTCAGCTCGATCATGGCGCAGGCCACCCATCGGATTGACGACTCCGAGCAGGGCCTGGCGTCCGGTCTCGTGCAAACCTCCGGTCAAGTCGGCGCCGCCCTGGTGCTGGCGGTGCTGACCGCCCTCCTCGGCAGCGACGGATCCGCCAAGGCAACCGATTTCAGCCAGTTCCAGGTCGGCGTCAATCTTGTCACTGGCGTGGCGTTGGTCGGGTTGATCGTCAACCTGTACCCATTGCTCAACCGCGGTCGCCGTACTCAGGTAGACGCACCCGCACCGAGGTAGCCTCGCCGACCTCGTTCTGGTCCAGGCCGCCCGACCATGCTCAGGTCATGGTTCTGGCGCACTTTCCGTGATCCCCAGACCTGCTGACCCGGACATCGAGGGCCACTCCAGCACGCACAACGGGCCTTGCGGCCACCTCGTCCTGCAGGTATTCCGGTGATCTGCGTGCCTGAGTGGCCCCACCACTCGTCCACGTCCGCCCTTTGTCGAGGGCATCACGGTGGCACCGGGAGCATCGCCTGAGCATGACGGGAGCGCCGATGCCCGGCGCCCGATCAGGCACGGCAACAGCCGCGGGTCGGGACGGCAACGGCCGGTCGTTTACCGCCGTTACGAGATCTGGGACGACGTACCACTGGATGGACCGGCCTTTGATGGCCAGGCGGCTTCGCACGGTGCTGCGGCCCGGCGGGCATTTCATCCTGATCAGTGACCTCAAGCAGGCGACTTCTGCTCAACAGACGGCATACGCTAAGCCAGATTTCGGCGTTACTTCGGACGTAAACCGTTTGATTGCTGAGTACTTGGGCGGCGTCCGCCGGGCCGGGCGACGCGTTCTGCCGAACAAAACGCCGAGCGGAGAGGAGGAAATCCTTTGTGCAGCTGGGTACTTCGGCCCCCGGTGGCTGGTGGTGAATGACCCTGGCCTGCTCTTCCGCAGCATGGAGACACTAGTAGCCGACATCTACTCCAGGTCGAATTCGGCGCCGCACCTGTTCGGCGAGCGACTCGACGAATTTGACACCCGGCTGCGCGAGATCCTCAGCGCCGGCAGCATTGACGAGGGCTATGAGATGGCGAAACCAAGTACGGAAGCACGAATCTGGGCCAACCCAGGCCCGGACGACAGTCCGGACGTTGAGTTGTAATCACCGTGGCTTCACCGAGGACTTCACGTCCTCGCGAGGCTGACGAAATCCGTTAGATTGATGCGCGGGCGAGACCTCCAGATAGCATGAGCGGTCATGCGAATCCTGCATCTTTCGGACACTCACCTCAACCGCGTCGATCTGCCCAACAGTCCGCGCGTCAACACTCGTGAGTCGTTACAGCGCATACTGTTCGATTGCCGCCAGCTGCAGAA
>JANNPJ010000729.1:0-3108 GCA_031400005.1 Kineosporiaceae bacterium
TGGTCGTGCGCGGCGCAGCACCCGAGCAACCATGCCTGATCGGACCCTGTTGGTGAATGCGGCTCGGAAGAGCGCCTGGGCTCGTCTGCCTCGATCGCCGCTTTAGACAGGGGCACAGCAGCGATCGTGGGTACTTCGCGGCCGCAGCGGGGAGGGTCAGCCGGTGGGGAGCCAGTAGCGCAGCTTGCCGGCGCGGCGGTCGTGGAACAGGCCGCCATTGGTTTCGATCGCTTTGCGAGAGCCGAGGTTGTCCTCGTCGCAGGTCAGCAGTGCGCAGTCGATGCCGAGCAGGGCCGCCACCGACAGGCTGGCGTGCAGCATCGCGGTGGCGTGGCCACGACGGCGGGCCGGCGGGACCACGTGATACCCGATGTGACCACCCTGCTCGATCAGGAACGGCGTCAGGCGGTGCCGGATGTTCAGCCGGCCGAGGAAGGTGTCGCCGTCCACCCACCACAGATGGGTCGAGGGCACATACCCGGTCGGCCGTTCGGTGCGCTCGCGGGTTTCGGCGAGCAGGCCATCGACGTAGCCCGGCAGTTCGTCGTCCGTCATCGCCGCAAGCTTGTCCCGGTACAGGTCCATCGCGTCGTCACCATGCTCGATGGCCGCGGCCCGGACCGAGGCGGCAACGGACAGGCGGGGGACGACGAGCATCGGCATGCGCGCCATTGTCGCGGAATCCGCCGTTCCGCCGCCAACGTGTTCTCGGGCCGCCCAAGGGTAGCCGGGCGCTCCCGCGCGCGTCCGGCAAAAGCCACACCCCATAGACCGTAGACTGCAGGCTGCACGAGTCAGGAGTGTGTGACTCCTATCCCGACCTAGCTCGAGGAGACGAATGTCTGCCATCTCGCGCGATGAGGTGGCCCACCTCGCGAATCTGGCCCGGATCGAACTGCGTCCCGACGAGCTCGACCGGCTCGCCGGTCAGCTTGAGGTGATCCTCGGTTCAGTGGCCCAGGTGCGCGAGGTAGCCGGTGACGATGTGCCCGCCACGTCGCATCCGCTGCCCCTGATCAACGTGACCCGCCCCGACGTTCCCCGGCCCGGCCTGACCGCCGAGCAGGCACTCGCGGGCGCTCCGGCGGCAGAGGACCAGCGCTTTCGCGTGCCCCGGATCCTGGAGGAGGACTGATGTCAAGCGATCTGATCAGGCGTACCGCCGCCGAACTGGCCGGCCTGCTGCGCGCAGGCGAGGTGTCGGCGGTCGAGGTCACCCGCGCCCACCTGGACCGGATCGCCGAGGTCGACGGGCCGGCTGAGTCCGGTGGTTCCGGGCGGCTCGGCGTCCATGCCTTCCTGCATGTCGCGGGCGAGCAGGCGCTCACCGCCGCTGCCGCGGTGGATGCCGCCCGCGCGGCGGGCGAGCAGTTGCACGAGCTGGCCGGCGTCCCGATCGCGGTCAAGGATGTGATGACGACGAAAGGCCTGCCGACCACGGCCGGCTCGCGGATGCTTGAGGGCTGGGTGCCGCCGTACGACTCGACAGTGGTGCGCAAGCTGCATGAGGCGCGGCTGATCGTGCTGGGTAAGACGAACATGGACGAGTTCGCGATGGGCTCCTCCACCGAGCACTCCGGGTACGGGCCGACCCGGAACCCGTGGGACCTGGACCGGATTCCGGGCGGCTCCGGCGGAGGATCGGCGGCCGCCCTGGCTGCGTTCGAGGCACCGCTGGCGACCGGAACCGACACCGGCGGATCGATCCGCCAGCCGGCCTCCGTCACCGGTACCGTCGGGGTGAAGCCGACCTACGGCGGAGTCTCCCGGTACGGGCTGATCGCCCTGGCCAGCAGCCTCGACCAGGCCGGGCCGTGCGCCCGGACGGTGCTCGACGCTGCCTTGCTGCACGAGGTGATGGGCGGGCACGACCCGCTCGACTCGACCAGCTTGAACGAGCCGGTTCCAGCAGTAGTCAAAGCAGCCCGGGACGGCGCCCGCGACGGCCTCGCCGGCCTGCGGATCGGCGTCATTAAAGAACTGCACGGAGAGAGTGATAGCGGAGCAGGCGGCGGCTATCAGGTGGGCGTCCGGGCCCGCTTCGACGAGTCGCTGGCGCTGCTGACCGAGGCCGGCGCCGAAATCGTCGAGGTGTCCTGCCCGAGCTTTACCGCGGCGCTGGCCGCCTACTACTTGATCCTGCCCAGCGAGGCCAGCAGCAACCTGGCCAAGTTCGATGCGATGCGGTACGGCGTGCGGGTCTTGCCGGAAGGGGTGAACGACCCCAGCGCCGAGCAGGTGATGGCCGCCAGCCGGGCCGCCGGGTTCGGGGACGAGGTGAAGCGCCGGATCATTCTCGGCACCTATGCGCTGTCGTCCGGGTACTACGACGCCTACTACGGCTCGGCGCAGAAGGTACGCACGCTGATCCAGCGTGACTTCGCCGCTGCGTTCGAGGTCGCCGACGTGCTCGTCTCACCGACCGCGCCGACCACGGCGTTCAAGCTCGGTGCCAAACTGGACGACCCGCTCGCGATGTATCTGAATGACGTCGCGACGATCCCGGCGAACCTGGCCGGGATCCCGGGGATGTCGCTGCCCAGCGGCCTTGCCGACGAGGACGGGCTGCCGGCCGGCATCCAGTTGCTGGCCCCGGCGCGCGCCGACGACCGGCTCTACCGGGTCGGTGCGGCGCTGGAATCGCTGCTGCTCAAGCAATGGGGCGGCAGCATCCTCGACAGGATTCCCGCGCTGAACGACGGCCGTCTCGAAGGAGCTACCCGATGACGACTACCGCCCACCAGCAGGCGACTGCGACGTCCCGGCTGAAAGACGTCCTGACCTACGACGAAGCGCTTGCCGCCTTCGACCCGGTGTTGGGCCTGGAAGTACACGTCGAGTTGAACACCGCGACGAAGATGTTCTGCGGCTGCTCGACGGTCTTCGGTGAAGAGCCGAACACCCAGGTCTGCCCGGTCTGCCTCGGACTGCCCGGTGCGCTGCCGGTGCTGAACGGGGCTGCGCTGGAGTCGGCGATCCGGATCGGCCTGGCGCTGCACTGCGACATCGCCGAGTGGTGCCGGTTCGCCCGGAAGAACTACTTCTACCCGGACATGCCGAAGAACTTCCAGACCTCGCAGTACGACGAGCCGATCGCGTTCAACGGCT
>JANNPJ010000730.1:0-15472 GCA_031400005.1 Kineosporiaceae bacterium
ACCGCCTACAACCCTTCCACAGCCACCTGCACAAGGCCCGCTGGATCCTCTGGCGCCAGGTCCACCGCGCCCGCGCCCAGATCAGCCACTACCACCGACGAGGCGAACAACCCCCGGTCCATCTACGCGAATGGCAGAGAAGCCAACCCCCATAACAAGATCCGCAGCTGTAGTACAGGGTCAGCGAGTGCCACGGTTTCAGGCAAACGCTTTTCGTTTAGACCGCCCATTTCCAGCTTTTCGCTCAGCGAGCCGCCAGCGCCTCGGCGATCATTCGATGGCCCTGCTGGCTGGCGGCACTGGTTTCGGCCGGGGTCAATGGAGGCGGGTTGCGTCCAGCTCGGTGGGCTCCTGGTGCAGGATGAACCGGTTGACCGCAGCGGTGAGGGCCCACAACGCAACTCCGACCACGATCAGGATTCCCGCGATGCGATAGTCGTCCGATGCCCGGCCGGACAGCGGGCTGGCGAGGTAGCCGCAGGCGATGGCGCCAATCACCGGGATCACTGTCGGGGTCCGGAAGTGATCGTGCTCGACATCATCGCGCCGCAGCACCAGCACCGTGATATTGACGACGGTGAATACGCACAGCAGCAGGAGCGACGTGGTGCCGCCGAGCGCGGCGAGGTCGGCGAACCAGATCAGGCCGACCGCGATCAGCGTGGTGAAGATGATCGCCACCCACGGCGTCCGGCGGCCGCGGTGCACCCGGCCGAGAATGCGTGGCAGGACTCGCTCATTCGCCATGCCGTAGAGCAGTCGGCTGGCCATCAGCATGTTGATCAGGGCCGAGTTGGCCACGGCGAACATCGTGATCGTGGCGAAGATCCCGATCGGGAAGTCCGGGGCGCCTGCTGAGACCACCTTGAGCAGCGGTGCGTCACCCTCGCTGAGGTCGGCCGCCGACACCAGCGCAATCGCGGAGATGGCGACGAGGACGTAGATCAGCCCGGTGATGCATAAGCCCAGCAGCATGACCTTGGGGAAGATACGCACCGGGTCCTTAGTCTCCTCGGCCATGTTGACCGAGTCCTCGAAACCCACCATGGCGAAGAACGCCAGCGCCGTCGCGGCCGTCACCGACATCAGAGCGCTGCTGCCCTCGGGAACGTCGAACTCCACCAGCCGCCCGGTCTCCCCCTGCCCACGGCCGAGCGCCCACGCACCGATCCCGATGACGATCAGCAGACCGGTCAGTTCAACGCAGGTGAGCAGCACATTGAGCCGCACGCTCTCGCTGACACCGCGGAAGTTGATCAGTGCGACCAGCGTGATGAAGCCGAGGGCGATGGCGGTCAGGGCTGCGCCCTCCCCGAGGGACAGGTCGAACGCCTCAACGAAGTTGCTCGCGAACGCCTTCGAGGCACTGGACGCCGATGTCAGACCGGAGCACATGACAGTGAATGTCACCATGAAGGTCAGGAAATGGATGCCGAATGCCTTGTGCGTGTATAGCGCAGCACCGGCGGCGCGCGGGTACTTGGTCACGAGTTCCAGGTAGCTGAACGCCGTCAGGATTGCCACCAAGAAGGCGATCAGGAACGGCAACCACACCGCGCCGCCGACTTCCGCGGCCACCTTGCCGGTGAGGGCATACACCCCGGTGCCGAGGATGTCGCCGACCACGAAGAGAAGCAGCAGGCCAGGCCCGAGGACGCGCTTGAGTGACGGCTCACCGCTGGGCGTGGTCTCCTTGTCGGCCCCAACGTCCACCATGACCAATGCCTCCCTGCGTGTCGCCGCATGCTGCCGCGGACAGTGGTGAATTCGGACAGTGGTGAGTAAAGAGCGTGCGGCACCGAACGACGAATGTCGAGTGGTGCGGTACACCGCGTCAGGGTCAAGCTCTTGCCGACTCTGCACCCGGGGGGCGAGGATCGACCTCACAGTCGCCCAGACCCGAGGATCGCCATGCACATCGTGCTCGCCGCCAACCCCGAGGCCGACCAGCCGTGGGTGGCCGACGCCGTGGCCGCGCTCGCCAAGCAGACCGGCGCGACCGTAGCCGTGGTGAGCGTCGACGAGCTCGAGCTCGAGCGGCTCGCCTCGGTGCCGAGAGAGGTTTACCTCAAGCAGGCCGAGCAGGCCGCGACGGCCGCCGTCGAACGTCTCGCCACCCACAACGTGTCGGCGACGCGCAGCGTCCTCTCCGGCCGGGCAGTGGACCGCATCCTCGATTTCACTCAGGAGCAGCAAGCCGACCTGATCGTCGTCGGCGGCAGCACGCGGCCCGCCCTGGCCGCACGGCTGTTGGGCAGCGTGCCGATCGCGCTGATGTCGAAGTCACCACGACCCGTAATGATCATCACGCACCCGGCTTAGCCGGGTCAGCAGTCCCTCTTGTCGGGCATCACGCTCGCTCGATTCCGGACAGGGAGGAGAGCAGGTTCCACGTAGTCTCGGTGGCATGAGCGGCGCGCCTGCACCAACCCTGATCCTCGACAACCGCTTCGCACGCGAGCTCGCGGAGATGGCGATTCCCTGGCAGGCCGAGAAGGCTCCCGATCCACGACTGCTCGCCCTCGACGAGGCGCTGGCCGTGGAACTGGGCCTCGATCCCGGCTGGCTGCGCAGCTCGGACGGCATGCGTCTCTTGGTCGGCGCTGCCGTGCCCAGCGGTGCGACGCCGGTGGCCCAGGCCTACTCCGGACACCAGTTCGGCGGCTTCGCTCCCCGGCTCGGCGACGGGCGGGCGCTCTTGCTCGGCGAGATCACCGACGTCGATGGCAACATCCGCGACCTGCACCTCAAGGGTTCAGGGCGCACACCGTTCGCCCGCGCCGGCGACGGGCTCGCCGCAGTCGGCCCAATGCTGCGCGAATACATCGTCAGTCGGGCCATGCACGCCCTCGGCGTCCCCACCACCCGTTCCCTCGCCGTGGTGGCGACCGGACGCACGGTGCGCCGCGAGACCCCACTGCCGGGGGCCGTGCTGGCCAGGACCGCCAGCAGCCACCTACGGGTAGGAAGCTTCCAGTACGCCCGGGCCACCGGTGACCTCGACCTCCTGCGCCGCCTGGCCGATCACGCGATCACCCGACACCACCCGGACGCCGCCCAGGCCGAGCGCCCGCACCTCGCCCTGTTCGAGGCTGTGGTCGCCGCTCAGGCATCTCTGGTGGCCAAGTGGATGCTGGTGGGATTCGTTCATGGGGTGATGAACACCGACAACATGACGATCTCGGGCGAGACCATCGACTACGGGCCGTGCGCCTTCATGGAAGCCTTCGACCCGGCCACGGTGTACAGCTCGATCGACCACGGCGGACGTTACGCCTACGGCAACCAGCCGGCCGTGGCGGAGTGGAACCTCGCCCGGCTCGCCGAGACCCTCCTACCGCTGCTCGATGACGATCAGGAGCGAGCGGTCGCACTCGCGGTGGAGTCACTCGGCGGGTTCGCCCGTCAGTACGACGCCACCTGGTCAACCGGCCTGCGAGCCAAGCTCGGGCTGCCCAAAACCCTTTCCAACCGGGTGGTTTCGCCGGTGGTCGACCAGCTCTTCGACCTCCTCCGAACGAACCACGTCGACCATACGTCGTTCTTCCGCAGTCTTGCCCGCGCTGCCCGTGGTGACGCCGAACCGGTCCGTGACCTGTTCATCGACCGCCCGTCAATTGACGACTGGCTGGCGCGGTGGCATCCCCTGCGGCCGGATGCGGACGCAATGGACCGGGTCAACCCCATCTACATTCCTCGCAACCACCTCGTCGAGGAAGCCCTCGCCGCTGCGACGGACGGTAATCTCGACCCGCTCGAACGGCTGCTGGACGCCGTGGTCGCCCCCTTCGAGGAGCGCGCCGGACTCGAGCGGTACGCCGACCCGGCCCCGCAGGACTTCGGCGCGTACCGGACCTTCTGCGGCACCTGAGACCTGCACCGCAGCCGCGGTGAACACGGCAGGAACCACGGATCAACCCGACTGCGCCGACGCAGTATCGTCCAGTAGGTCGATCGACCGAGCCCGTTCTGATCGACCCTGTTCTGATCGATCTTGTTCTGGCTGAGCCGGTTCTGATCGACCCTGTTCTGACCGACCCTGTTCTGACCGAGCCCGTTCTGACCGAGCCTGTTCTGACCGAGCCTGTTCTGACCGAGCGGTTTCCAACAGGCGACGCCAGGACCGGATGTTCGGACGCCGGCGCAACAAAGCGCGGCGTTCCCTCTCGGTCATCCCACCCCAGACCCCGAATTCAATTCTGTTGTCGAGCGCATCGGCGAGACACTCCATCCGGACCGGACAGGCCAGACACACCACCTTGGCCCGGTTCTGTGCTGCACCCTGAACGAACAGCTCATCCGGATCATTGCTCCGACAAGCGCCTTCCACTGCCCACTGGTTCCCCGTGACACCCATTCCCTCGCCCTTCCTGGACTCCGGGGGTTCGCTCATCCTGAGCCGAATCCCTCTCGATGTCGTACGCGGAGGGGTGCCCAAACGGTTCTGCTCCCTGCTTTTCGGCATCCAGACCGAGGGCGGAGATGGTTCAACGCGGCACAAACCTCGGGGGCATCACGAGGGAGAGCGCCGACCACCATCGCGGAGCGCCCTGACCAGGTCTCTTTCACCGCCGCGGTAAACACGGCAGGAACCGTAAGATCAACCCGACTGAGCTGGCGCATTCCTGTCGAGCAGGTCCATCGAGCGAGCCTGTTCTGACCGGGCCCGCCTTGACCTATCCCGTTCTGACCGCTCTTGTTCTGCCTGAGCGGTTTCCAAGAGGCGCCACCAGGACCGGATATTCGGACGCCGGCGCAACAAGGCGCGGCGCTCCCTCTCGGTCATCCCACCCCAAACACCGAATTCGATTCTGTGGTCCAGCGCGTCGGAAAGGCACTCCCTCCGGACTGGGCAAGACAAACACACCACCTTTGCCTGGTTCTGTGCTGCGCCCCGGACGAATAACGCATCCGGATCACTGCTCCGGCAAGCGCCTTTCGCCGCCCATTGGTTCTCCTTCACACCCATTTCCCTGGGCCTCTCTGGACCCCAGTGGGTCCGCCCGCACTCACTTTTGACCGAATCCCGCTCGATATCGCCGGGCTAGGCATCGTCATGATGCTGACCTCGGGCCGGGCGGCTCGGGTTTTCCTGTCCTTTCGACAGACGGGCCGATGGCGAAGATGGTTCAGTAAAATTCCGAGAAGTCTGCGAACGGCGCGGGTGACGTCGGAGGTCAGTAGTACCGCGGTACCACCTCCCTCCCGAGAACGAGGACCGCAGTACGACGAAACAGGACGGAATCAGGCCTAGCGTTCGGGCTATGACGAAACCTGACAGTCCACTGCGGAGGTTCGGGGCGGCCACCATGGCGCTGGCGACGGCGTTCGCCGTCGTCGCCTGCGGGTCGGACGCCGACAACAGTGCGGCGCCCGCCGCGGCCGGCTCGCACAGCGCGCACGCCGGCGGGTCGTCGGCTCCACTGCAGCCGCTGCGCGCCGGCGAGCGGTTCGACCTGAAGATGGCCGAGGCCTACACGCCCGCGCCGCCGGAGGGCGGCGGCACGGATGAGTACCGGTGCCAGATGATCGATCCGGGCCTGACCAAGGCGGCGTTCCTGACCGGGACCCAGTTCATGCCGGAGAACGTCGCCATCGCGCACCACGCCATCGTGTACGCGGTGCCGCCGGGCGGCGCTGCCGCGGTGCGCAAGCAGGACGCGAAGACCCCCGGCCTCGGCTGGCAGTGTTTCGGCGGGACCGGCGTGGACGGCGCCGAGGTAGAAGAGGGGGGCGCGGCGTGGGTGGACACCTGGGCACCGGGCGCCACGGAGACGCTCCTCACCCAGGACGCCGGCTACAAACTGGAGCCGGGCAGCCTGCTCGTCCTCCAGATCCACTACAATCTGCTCGCGACCGACGGCAAGCCGGCCGGGTCGGACCGCTCGGCGGTGCGGCTGCGGCTGACGGATGGCACGCCGCAGACCCGGGAACTCGAGACGTGGTCGGTCGACGCGCCGACCGACCTGCCCTGCGCCGCCGACGAGTCGGGTCCGCTCTGTGACCGGGCGACCTCGATCGCGGACGTGACGAAGCGGTTCGGGCCGGATGTCGGCGGCATGGCGGACGATCAGGTGGAGGAGTGCGGCCAGAGCGCGCCGAAGCCCGGTGACACCCAGACCTGCGACCACAAGGTGTCGGCGCCGACGACGCTGTTCGCCGGTTTCGGCCACATGCACATGCTCGGGCGGGCCATGAAGGTCGAACTCAACCCGGGCACGCCGAACGCCAAGGTCGTGCTGGACGTGCCGCAGTTCGACTTCGACAACCAGCGGCTGATGAAGCTGCCGTCGCCGGTGGAGATCGGTCCGGGGGACACCCTGCGGGTGACGTGTACGCACGACGCGGGGCTGCGCAAACGGCTGCCGCAGCTGAGCAAGCTGCCGCCGCGCTACGTGGTGTGGGGCGACGGCACCAGCGACGAGATGTGCATTGGCATCATGACGGTCTCCCCCCGCAAGCCCTGACGAAGCGTCGAACGTGTGTGCGCTAAATCGGCCGGGTGAGTCTCAGGTTGTAGGCGAGGATGACGGCCTGGATCCGGTCCCGGACGCCGATCTTGGCGAGAACCCGCCCGACGTGGGTCTTCACCGTCGACTCCGACAGCGTGAACCGTTGCGCGATCTCGCCGTTGGTGAGGCCGTGACCGATGGCGACGAGGACCTCGCGCTCGCGGTCGGTCAGGGAGTCCAGCCGGGGATCCTCCCGCACGGGCCCGCAGAGGTCGTCGAGCCGGTCGGCGAACGCGTCGAGCAGCCGCCGAGTCAGCGCCGGCGCGATCACCGCGTCCCCGGCGGCGACGGCCCGGATGCCGGCGAGCAGCTCCTCCGGGCGGATGTCCTTGAGCAGGAAACCGCTCGCCCCGGCCCGCAGCGCGGCGAGCGCGTACCGGTCCACGTCGGAGGTCGTCAGCACCAGGATCCGCGAACGCCCGCCGGCGGCGACGATGCGCCGGGTGGCCTCGATCCCGTCGACGTGCGGCATGCGGATGTCCATCAGCACCACGTCGGGATGCAGCTCGGTGGTCCGCCGAACGGCCTCGGCGCCGTTCTCGGCCTCGCCGACGATCTCGGTGTCGGGGGCGCTCTCCAGCAGCATGCGAAACCCGAAGCGCTGCAGCGGCTGGGCGTCCACCACGAGCACAGTGATCATGAACGGCTGCCTTTCAGGGTCGCGTGGACGGTCCAGCCGCCGTCCGGTGCGGGGCCGGCGCTGACCGTGCCGCCGTAGAGCGCGGCGCGTTGGGCCTGCCGGCGAAGCCGAGACCCGCGTTGCCCGGCGATGCCTCTTCATACCGAGCGAACCTAAGACGACTGTTAGAACGGCGCTCAGGGCGGTTGGCCGCCGGACCGGCATACCCCCTGGGCTGCATCAGGACGCTGGCACGACATGCACAGGACATGTTTGGCTAGCTGAGGACGTCGAGAGGAACGACAGGCAGTTAGGGGTTGTCTGTCGCGCTAAACGAAACGGGCTGGTTAACAAGTACATCGATTGAATATCGGCTCAACTCAGTTACTCTCCGTCGTCGAATTCATGCTTGCTCACTCGGAATACGTGCTCCTTCACGATCGGCGCGGCAATCGAGCCAGTCAGGTGTTCTACTTTCTGTAGTCACATTCGTGCCTTGTCGTCCCTTCCGCCCTCCTGCTACCTTCACCACCAGTCCAGAGGACGCCGGGAAAGCTTTCCTACACCGCGCGACCTGTGCACACCCAGAGCTAACTATCGGCTGCAGCGCTGTAGTCGGAGCTGACTATCAGGCGTCAGAGCTGGAGCAAGGACGCGCGACCGAACGCTGCTGCCATACCCTCCGGGAGCCCTACGTGGCAGTCATGCCCACTCACCTCGCCCCACCGCGCTGCCCTCAGCGCTGGCCGCAGAACCGGGCCAAATGACCTCGCCGCGCTCGACCCCAGGGGCTGGACCTGGGCGTTCGGTATTTCAGGCTAGCGATACCGCGTTTACCGGTAGCGATAGCGCGTTTGCGACCCCCGACACTGTGCCCTTGGTGATCGACCTCCGGGACGCCCTCGCGCCCGCCGTCCGTCCGTCTCCTGACGCCTACGCGCCCGTCCGCGCGCCGTCCGTTCACGCGCCGTCCGTTCACGCGCCGTCCGCTGGTCCCGCCGTTCGCCCGACGCCCGACCCCACTACGCCGCTCTGGCGGTGGAGCTTGATCCGGGCCCTGGTCCTGGCCATCGCGGTGGCCCTGGCCTACAGCGGTCCGCTGTCGCAGCTACCTTCCGACCTGGACCGGCTCGGCTGGCTCCAACTGGCCGCGGTGCTGCCGGTCCCCGTCGTCCTGCTGTGGCGGGGGATCCGGCACGGCGGTGAGATCGAGGACCACCAAGTCGACCTGATCGTGGCCTTCGTCCTGTTGGGCAGCGCCCTGCTGATCGCCTTGGACGGGCGGAACAGCGACGCAGGCCCAGCCCAGGCCCTGGTCTCACTGCCGCTCTTCACCGCAGGGTCCGTGACCCTTCTGTACGGGGTGTGCGGCATCTGGCGGGTCCGGCTCCCGCTCGCTCTGTCGCTGCTGGCCCTCTCCCCGCTGGCTTCCGGGATCCTGGACCGGGCAGGTTCGGGGAAGGCCGAGCTTGCCGTCGTCCTCGCGGTGGCCGGGCTGGGGCTGCTGCCGCTGGTCTGGCGGCCGACGCTAGGGGTCGGGCCGGTGCGCGCCCTGATGCGCCCAGCGATCGGATCCGCGCCGCTGGTGACGACGATTTGCCTGTTGCTCCTGACCACCGCAGCGCTCGCGGCCATGCTGTGGCAGGGAGTGCGGGCATGAACTCAGCCAACTCTGGTCACCCCGCCAGCCCTGCCGGCTCTGGTAACTCAGCCAGCCCACCTGGACGCCGCCGCGCGCAGCGGCGTGCGGAGCGCGGTCCGCTGATCGCACCGGTCAACAAATTCGCGCTCGGCCGAGGGCAGTCCGCCGTTCAGACCCTGTCCCGCGGCCAGCGCAATGGGCTCGCGGTACTCGCCGGCCTGCTGGTTCTTGGGCTGGCGTTTCAGCCCCTGATCACCACCCAGATCCTGATCAGCCTCGCCACCCTCACCTACCTGGCGGCCGTCGTGTTCCGGCTGCTGTGCCTTCGGGCTGGAACCGGTGCGACCGCCACGATCGAGATCAGCGACCACGAAGCGCTCGCCGTCGATGCGTCGATCCTGCCGCGCTACACGGTCCTGGTCCCGGCCTACCATGAGCCCGAGGTGATCGGTCAGCTGGTCGGCAATCTCGGCCGCCTGGTTTACCCCACGGACAAGCTCGAGGTCCTGCTGCTGCTGGAAGAGGACGACGCGGTGACGATCTCCGCAGTAGCCGAGGTGGCGCTGCCGCCCTACGTGCGGGTGCTGCTCGTTCCCGCCGGTGGCCCGCGGACGAAGCCCAACGCCTGCAACTGGGGTTTGCAGCATGCCACCGGGAACCTAGTGACGATTTATGACGCCGAGGACCAGCCCGAACCGCTGCAATTGCTCCGGGCCGTGCTCGCGTTCGACCAACTGCCCGCGGACGTGGTGTGTGTCCAGGCAAAACTGGGGTATTTCAACGTCGCGCAGAACATCATTACCCGCTGGTTCACGCTGGAGTACGTCACCTGGTTCGAGCACCTCCTGCCCGGGCTGGTCGCGCTCGGCGCCCCGATCCCGCTCGGCGGGACGTCCAACCATCTGAAAGCCAACGTGTTACGCGAACTCGGTGGCTGGGACCCCTACAACGTCACCGAGGACGCCGACCTCGGGCTGCGAATCAGCCGTGGCCGCCTCAGTACCCGGGTCTTGGCCTCCACGACGCTGGAAGAGGCCAACTCCGACTTCGTGAACTGGCTGAAGCAGCGCAGCCGTTGGTACAAGGGTTATCTGCAGACCTGGCTGATTCACAACCGTCGTCCTGGCGAACTGATCTCGGCGATCGGGTTCAAGGGGTACCTCGGGTTCACCCTGTTCGTCGCCGGCACTCCCCTGTTGGCCATGCTGAACCCCATCTTTTGGTACCTGGCGATCGTGTGGTTCGTCGCCGAGCCACCGCTGCTGGACCAGTTGTTCCCCGCCATCGTCTACTACCCGGCGATGATCTGCTTCCTGGTCGGCAACTTCTCCATGATCTACGCGGGTCTGATCTCCGCCCGGGCGGCTAACCGTTCGGATCTGGTGTTCGCCGCGCTGACGTTCCCTGCGTACTGGGTGATGATGGCCATCTCAGCAATAAAAGCCATGGTGCAACTCATTTTTCAGCCGTCGTACTGGGAAAAAACGACGCACGGGCTGGCCTCGGGAACGACGCCTGGGTCGGCCTCGAACGCGGCTGTCAAGCGGCGGGACCTTGGCCAGGCCGGGCTCAGTCATGGCTGATTCCTCCCCCAGCACCGGCACGCTCACCTTGAGGCCGGTCACGAGCAAGCCGTCCGACATCCCGACGCCGCGGCGCCCGAGCCGCCCCGTCAAGGTGGCCAAAGAGCGGCGAGGGCGCGAAACCCGGGTGATCGCCGCAGTGTTCTTCGGCCTCTACGTTGCTGTCGGGGCCGTCCTGGTACTGCACTACAACAGCATCCCGGCCGACGCCATGAGCAGGATTGCCAACGGCAGCTACGTCTACCGTGGCGCCGATCCGCACTTGGCCGCGGTGGGATTCGTCTGGAACCCGCTGCCGTCAATCCTGGCCATTCCGTTACTCCTGGCCAGCGATGTCTGGCCCGCCCTGCTCAGTCACGCCTTCGCCGGAAACATCTTGTCGGCAGCGGTGATGGCGCTGTGCGTTGCGGTGCTGAATGGCCTGCTGCGCGACCTCGGACTGCGACGAGGGATCCGACTGGCGCTGACGCTCCTCTTCGGCTTGACCCCAATGATCGTCTACTACGGCGCGAACGGGATGAGCGAGGCGTATCTGCTCCTGGCCCAAATGGTTACGGCGCGGGCTCTCCTGTGCTGGACCCGCAGCGAGGCCAAAGCCTGGCGGCAGCTCGTGATAGCCGGAACGGCGCTCGGGATTGGTTACTTCACCCGCTACGAGGCGATCGTGACGGCTGCCGCTGCGGTGCCGTTCGTCACCCTGGTGGTGTTCGGCTCGGCCTCCGGGTCTCGCATGGTCCGGCTTCGGGCCGCGCTGGCTGATAGCTGGCTTGTCGGCCTGCCACCGGCCTTCGCCTTTGCCGCCTGGGCCGGGCTGAGCTGGTTCATCGTCGGCAAGCCGTTCGAGCAGTTCAGCTCCAGCTACGGAAACTCCAGCCAGGTCGCCCAGCTGGGCCTCAATCCCGACTTCGAGGCGGCCTACTCGGCAGATCGGGTTCTCACCGCTGGGCTACAGATCTTCACGCTGGAGCCGCTCCTGGTGATCGTCTGCCTGCTCGCTGTGGCCGCGCTGATCTGGCGCCGGGACGTCGCTCTGCTCGTCCCCTTCACGATCTTCCTGCCGGTGCTGGCCTTTCAGGGCTTCGCCGCAATCAGCGGCGGCACCTTCGGTTGGTGGCGGTTCTACATCGACGCGATCCCGCTCACCGTCATCCTGCTAGCACTGGTGATCGCTCCCTCTTTGAGGACTTCACCGGCAGTATCTGAGCGAACCTCGCCTGCGACAGCCGGACCAACCGGACGTCGCCGGATTGCCCAGGCTGCCGTCACCGTCTGTGCGGTGCTGGTGCTACTCACCCCGTTCGCCACCCAGGCACTCGCGGTCCAGGACGACACGATCGCGAAGGAGGAGAGCTCGCAGTTCGCTCTCATCCTGCACCCGGACAGCTCGACAGCGGCCCGGCTCCGCCTGCGCTTTGAGAATGAGCGCCAGATCGCGGCCTATCTGGACGCGAAGAAGCTTCCACTCCGCTCCGTTCTGGTCGATGTCGCAAGCGGTTACGCAATTGTGATGGCGTCCCGACGGCCGGAAGCCTTCGTGATCACGTCTGACCGACAGTTCAGGGCGGCCCTGGACGGCGTTGGAGACAACCAGGTCCAGTACATCCTGGACGTACCGAACGAGGCGCAGGGCCTGGGGACGTCGAACGCGGTGAACGTCGCGTACCCCTCGTTCTACCGCGACGGCAGCGGGATCGCGGTCCTGGAGCGCGAGTTTCCGCAGACCAGTGATCAGCCGCCCTGGCGGATCTACCGGGTCTCAGACACGGCCACTCGGGGCGAGCCGGCGCCGCCCGCCCCCAGGTCCGGGCCGGCTGGTGACCCTCGAACCAGGGTCAGTCGCGTCGTCCCTCACCTGATGCGGCGTTCAGCGGCCAACGAACGCAACCCCGACAGGCTCTCCCCATCGATCACCCGTCGTGAGACCCGTCGCACGGGCTGAGGGGCGGGCAACCGTGCATGATCGCGGGAGAAAAAGTTGGGTCAGAGCGAACCGCTGCGGATGGCTCGTGCGATGAATAGATGTGGGCACAGACGACGTGGAGTTGCTTGGCGCGGCTGAGGCCGGCGACCGGGCAGCTTTCGAGGAGCTGTACCGCCGGCACGCGCCGTGGCTGATGATGCGCCTGCGCTATCGGTGCACCGATGCGAGCGTGGTCGACGACGTCGTACAGGAAACATTCCTGGCGATCTGGCATGGCAAGGCGCGCTTCCGTCCGCAGCAGCATGGTGACGTCGCCGGATGGCTGTGGCGGATCGGGTCCCGGCGGCTGATCGACAGCCTGCGCCAGCTCGGAGCCCGGGAACGCCTCTGGGAGCGACTGACCCGATTCCGGACGGAGCCGGAGGCAGCCGCGGAAGACCTGGTGCTGGTCGGGATCGAGCACGGAGATCTGGCCGGTGCGCTGGCTCGGCTGTCGCCGGACCTGCGGGCGGTACTGCGGGCCACCGTCCTGGACGGGCTCTCCTCGCAGGAGGCTGCGGCCCTGCTGGGCATCCCGGTGGGCACGGTCAAGACCCGGGCAATGCGAGCCCGAGCTCAGCTACGACAGGAGTTGGCATTCGAGATGAGGAGGATGACATGAGCGCAGACCAGCATGTCGGTGCCAGCCTGCTCGACCGCTACGCGCAAGGGACGCTGGCCGGACCGGCGTTGTGGGCGGTCGAGGCCCATCTCGGCTCGTGCTCACCGTGCCGCCAGGCACTGCCTGCGGTCGCGGATCTGGGCCTCGATCGCGTCTGGCATCGGATCGACGTGGCGATCGATCTCCCTCGGCCAGGCCTGATTGAGCGAATTCTGTTGGGTATCGGTGTGCCGGAGCACCTCTCCCGGTTACTCGCCTCCACTCCGGCTTTACGTCTGTCGTGGCTGGGTGCCATCGCCGGGATGCTCACCCTTGGTGTCGTGACCCAGTGGGTGAATACGTCGCTGCAGTCACCGTTGCCATTGCTGGTCGCCGTCCCACTGGTAGCCGTCGCCGGGACCAGCGTGACGTACGGGCCAGGGGTCGACCCAACGTACGAAATTGGTCTGGTAGCACCGTTCCATACGTTTCAGCTCGCGCTGCTGCGGACATCGGCGGTGCTGTTCGTGACGATCATGCTTGCGGCCGTTGCCACAGTCACTCTTCCCGACACCGGTTTTCAGATGGTGGGATGGCTGGCCCCGGCGCTGCTCCTCACCGTGGCCAGCCTTGGATTGACCCCGCTGTTGGGACCGATCCGAGCGGCCGCGCTCGTCGGCACGATCTGGCTGGCTGCCCTGTTACTCACGGTTTCGCTCCCCAGCGGTACCTCGATGCTGTTGGAGCCAGCCGCGCAACTGACGATGGCGGTCGCCGCCGCGCTCGGCACCGTTGCCGTCGTCCACACCCGGCAGCACTTCGAAACTCACCGAAACTTCCGTTCTTACGCCTACTTCCGGAGGATCTTTCGATGACAGTCGCACCGACCACCGCAAGCGCGGTCTTCGTCGATGACGTGACGCTGCGCTACGGCCGCACCGTCGCCCTGGACGGCGTGTCTTTCGGTTTCCATGACGGCGTGACTGGGCTGCTTGGTCCGAACGGTGCCGGAAAGTCAACGCTGCTGCGCGTGCTCGCCACCGCGATCCGACCGGACGCCGGGACGGTGTCGGTGTTCGGTGCCGACCCGAGCAATCCAGCCGGCAGGCTGGCCGTTCGACGTCGACTGGGCTACATGCCGCAGGAACCGGGCTTTCACCCGAACTTCACCGCGTTCGAGTTCGTCGACTACGTGGCTATCCTCAAGGAGCTCGGCGAACGCCGCGCACGTCACGACGAAGTACGGCGGGTATTGGACGACGTCGGCCTCTCCGAGGTCCGAGGCAAACGGATCAAGGCACTGTCCGGTGGCATGCGGCGCCGGGTGGCGCTGGCTGCGGCCATCATCGGCCGTCCTGACCTGCTGATTCTGGATGAGCCCACCGTCGGCCTCGACCCCGAGCAGCGACTGCGTTTTCGCGAAATCATCGCCGAATTGGGCGAGCAGTGCACCATCTTGCTTTCCACCCATCAGACCGAGGATGTCATGTCGCTGTGCCGACGAGTGATCGTGCTCGACACTGGGCAGGTCCGCTTCGACGGAACTCCCACCGACTTGGCCGATGTGGCCCGCGGGCGAGTGTGGCTGAGCCCCGAACGCGGATCGAGCACGGTGGCGTCCTGGCGAACCGGCAACGATGAATACCGCAATGTTGGCACGCCACCGCCCGGAGTACGGCTTCTCGATCCCACCCTGGAAGACGGCTATCTTCTGCTCGGTGGCTCGGATCGGCAGGTGACTCGATGACGATTCCCGAGAGCACGATCGCTCCGGAGACCGCGCCGGAGCCCGCCGCCGGGACAACCGGTGATCCCCAGGCCGCAATTCTGTCCCTGGCCTGGGTCGAAGGACGGCGCCTGGTACGCCATCCGGTCGTGCTGGCCGCCGTGCTGCTGGTCTTGCTGATCTGGGTGGTCCCACTGATCACCGGCTCGGCCAACCGTTTTCCCGTCCTGTACTACTCTTCCTTCGAAATCCCGCTCCAACAATTGCCTGTCGCCATGGCCGCACTCATCGCCACCAACCTGGCGATGCTGCGCTCCTACCGGCACGGTGCCGACGTCTTCTACGACGTGACGCCGTTGCCCGGGTGGCAGCGGACTCTCGCTCACGTGCTGTCGGTACTTCCGCTCGCCGTCCTCACCGGTCTGCTCGGTCTGGCCCGCCTCATCCAGCTCGCGATGCTCCCCGGTGCGGTCGGGCGTCCCCATCTACTGGAACTTGCGGCGGCACCAGTAGTGACGATCCTGTTCGGCGTGCTGGGCGTGCTGCTCGGCCGCCTGGTCCGATCGACCGTCATCGCACCAATGTTGTTGGCCTTCCTCATATTCACGTATCTGTTCGGCTTCATCAACCTGGTATCGCAGCGCCTGCAGTGGATGGGCCCCGTCGTCCTCTCTCCCAGCGGATCGAATTCGGATCCCGACGGTGGAGCATGGCCGGCCGACTTGCTGGACCGACCCGCCGGCGTTCACCTGATCTATCTGGCTGCCCTGGGGATCCTCCTTGGTACTGCCGCGTTGCTTCGATCAAGCGCGCCTCGCCTTCCCGTCGC
>JANNPJ010000034.1:0-5262 GCA_031400005.1 Kineosporiaceae bacterium
TAGGTATGAATCGGGCTTCCGATCGTCATTCTCCAGCCCAGGTGAACTCGTGCCCAGCTTCGTTGCGATGGTGTCCGGTTCTGGAAATACCTCATGAGCAACGAGTTTCGATCGCCGATGCAGAGATGCTCATGCGCAACCTATGACCGCCGACCGCAGTCTCTGCAGGTGAGGTGTGGGAATCGGCGGCGAGTGGGGTGGGGGGCCACTCAGGCACGCAGATCACGGGCATACCTGCAGGTGGAGGTGGTCGCCGGGCCCGTTGTGCGTGCTGGAGTGGCCCTCGATGTCCGGGTCAGCAGGTCTGCGGATCACGGATAGTGGCCAGAACGGATTTTCAAGCGGCGTTGACAGCTCCTGCTGGAGCGATACGGCACCGGGCGATGCAGCACCACACTGTGGGCGATGCTCAGATGATGCTCCTAACGGCCACCAAAAACGGCTCGTTGATTCTTGTTTCAGGTTGACTCCGGGAGTCTCGCCTGAGCCTGACGGGAGCCTGGCAACACGGATGATGCCCCGGCCCTCGCCGCGCCGTCAGCCCACACTGATCTGGCATTGCGACGTTGCTCCAGCAATGCTCCCGCTAGCCCGGTGGAATCCTCGTCGTCCGGGCGGTTTGGCGTATCGCAGGCGGGACAAAGGGAGCATCGTCGGAGCAACGTGGCCAAAATCAGCTGCTCTGAACTGATCACGGGGCACGGGAGGCGGGCCAGTGTCACTCATGCATGATCACGGAGATTCTGAGGCTGAGCACCGTCACCAACGGGGTGGATCACCGCAAAAGATAACTCCCGCTAAGTGATTCGACCGCGCCACCGACGCATCGACGCGCTTCGGTCACGCCGCGTTGAGATGAAGAGCCGGCCAGGAATAGCTCCCAGCCGGCCCTTCCTCAGTGAAACATCACCGCGTCGAAAACGCCGGTCAATGCCGGGTTCTGCCGTCAGGCCGTCAGCGTTGCAGGGTCAGCAGACCCGGCCGGTAGGGCAGGAGGCCGTAGTCCAGGCCATCCGAGCTGGGCGAACGCCCTTGGTAGAGCAGCTGCAGACGGCACGGATCGACGGTCATGGTCTGATCGGCGCTGGTGCGCAGCAGCTCGCCGTGGCTGATGTCGTTGGTCCAGGTGACACCGCTGTTGGCCTTGCCGGCGAAGGAATTGCTCTCGGTGGCGGCCTGCGGGGTCCAGGTTCCGCCCAGGCTGGTGGCAGTGAACGAGCGGAAGTAGCGCCCTCTCGCGCCTCTCGCCTCGACGATCATGAGGTACTGGTTCTGGCCCTGGACCTTGTAGACCTGGGGTGCTTCGAACAGGTTGTCCGTGGTGTCGGTCATGATCGTGGCGTAGCTGGAGCCGAAGTTGCCGGGGAAGTTCCCGATCGGCATGCTGGCCCGGTAGATCTTGCCATTGTCGCCGGCGAAGAACAGGTACATGTTCGTGCCGTCACCGATGACTGTCTGGTCGATCGGTCCGGTATCGGAGCCGGTAATGCTTCCGGTGAACATCGTCTGCGCCGATGACCAGCCGTTGGCATTCGTCGGATCGGACGAGGTCCGATAGGAGAAGACCTGCCCACCACCCCACTGGTGGGTGAGCACCCAGATGTTCTTCGGCGCGAAGTAGAACAGCGACGGCGCAACGGCTCCGGAGTTCATCGTGTTCTGGCTCGCTGCGGCCAGGTCGGACCAGTTCGTGATGAGGCCGAAATTCATCGAGCCCCAAGTCTTCCCCGTGTCGTGCGTGGTCGCGTAGACGAGTTGCCTGCCGTTGTACGGGGCGGTGGTGAAGTCCTTCAGCGACACCCAGCCCGTCTTCGGGTTCGCCAGCGAGCCCGTCGATGTCCAGCGGTACGTCGACGGCAGGGTGCACGTGCCGGACGGCGGCGGGGTCGTGGGAGTAGGTGTGGTTCCGCCGACCCGGACAAGCTGCCATTGCTGGTTGGTGCCGTTCCAGTCGGCGTACTGGACGATGTTGCCGCCGTCGGCGGTGGAGGCGCCCTGCACCTCGAGGGCCTTGCCGCTGTTGCGGTTCACCAGCTGGATGTAGCTGTCGATGTCCTGAATGCTGAATTGCTGGCTGGCGGCGTTGCTGTCGGTCCACTGAACGATGGCGGCACCATCAGCAGTGGACGAGTTGGAAACCTGTAGAACCTTGCCCGACAGGCGGGACTTGAGCCGGTAGAAACCGCCACCGGAGTCAACGAACTGCCACTGCTGCTGATTGCCGTCGTTGCGGGTCCACTGGGCGATCCGGGCACCGTCGGTGGTCGCCAAGTTGTAGACGTCCAGGACCTTGCTGCTGTTGCGGTTGACCAGCACGTATGAGGCGCTGGTGTCGATGGTCGCGGCCGACGCCGGAGAAATGTTCACGAAGAGGCTGGCGGCCAGCGTGGTCAACGCTGCGACGGCCACCGCCAGCCAGGGACGGCGTCGGTTCTGGGATGGTTTCACGTAGGTCCTCCGGGATCTGACGACGGGATGGGCGACGTGGATGGCGCTGCCGTGCGGCTAGGTCGAGTCGCCGAGCTTGCTGGCGGCGAAAGGACTTCGACCGTCGGGTTGCCTGCTGCCGTCAGCCGGGTGGACACTCCGATGACGCAATACGTCAGCGTTCGACGGCATTGCCAGATTGTTACCGCGCGATCAGCCCATGGCAATAGGTGCGGCAAACCACTTCCATCTGACCTGACCCAGCAACTTCCCGGACCCATCATTCCAGCTCAGAGGCATGCTTTGGGTTTGCATGGGATTATTCGGAGTGGCGTTTCCTGAATTTCTTTCATCCCCTCACGGACGACTTTCTAGAGGCCCGCCGGATAACACATTTCCATCAGCAACGTGCTCGGGAGACCGTACTCGTGACTTCCGAAATTTCTTTCCATTTTTGGTTATCTTCCACCTGCCTGGTGGTCACCTTCGCGCCCCAACAGCCCGAAGGCAGACCGATCATCGGTCTGCCTTCGGGTGCTCGAGGTCAGCCCTCCGCGAGCCACTCGTCGTAGAAAGGTGGCATGACGGACGCCCGACCGGTGAACTGGGGATCGCGCCGTTCCAGGAACGCCGCCACGCCCTCTTTGCCATCGCCGATACTGGCGTAGAACATCGCCAGCGAGTCCACCCGGTGCGCGTCCGTGGGCCCTGGCAGGTTGGCATTGCGGTAGAGCATCTGCCGCGCCAGCGCGGTGGCGACCGGCGAACGCCCACGGGTCCAGGCGTGGGCCAGCAACCGCGCCTCGGCCAGCAGAGCTTCGGGTTCATGTGTCGCCGTCGCGAGCCCGACAGCCTCGGCCTGCGCCGCGGACAGGATGTCCGCCCGGTACACCAGGTCGAGCGCCGTCGACAATCCCACCAGACGTGGCAGAAACCACGTCGACACCGCCTCCGGAGTGATCCCAATTCGCCCGAACACCAGGCCAAATCGGGCGTTGGTGGACAGCAGCCGAGCATCCATGGCGAGGGTCATGGTGGCCCCGATCCCCACCGCGGCCCCGTTGATCGCCGCGATCACCGGCTTGCGGCACCGGTAGACCGCCAAGGTGACCCGCCCACCGGTGTCCCGCACGGCGCGCACCTTGGGGTCCTCGAGCGCGGCCAGGTCGGCAAGGGTCGGCTCGAGGCTCTCGTCCAGCCCGAAGACATTCCCGGGAACACTGAGATCCATACCGGCACAGAACGCCCGGCCGGCCCCGGTCACGATCACCGCCCGGACCTCATCCTGGTCGTTCACCTCGACGAACGTCTGCTCCAGCTCATCCGCCATCGTGACGGTGAAAGCGTTTAGCTTGTCCGGACGGTCGAGAGTGACGGTCAGAACGCCGTCCTCCACATCGTGCCGGATCGTCTGGTACTCCATGTGTCTCCTGGTCCTCACACGGTCGAGGCCACCCGGGGGCGGCCAGTGCGCCGAGCGCGCCGATGGGATCCGCTCGGCCTGGTGGTGTCCGGACCATACCCGGGCCCCTCTTTCGAAGATTAAATTACGGACGTACGTTTACGCTGGGACCTGACAGGGCCGACGACCCAGACCGGGGTCGTCTCGCCCCACGGCAAGGGAGTGAACACGCGATGGCACAGCTACTAGCAGGCTTCGAACCGATCGAGATCGACGTCGAAGGCCTGCGCATCACCGGCCGAAAGGCCGGCTCGGGGCCGCCGGTCCTCCTGCTCCACGGCTACCCACAAACACATGTGATGTGGCATCACGTGGCACCGATCCTGGCCAAGCGCCACACAGTGGTGCTGACGGATCTGCGCGGCTACGGCGGGTCGGCGAAACCGCCCGCCGGGGCCGATCATGCCGAGTACAGCAAACGAGCCATGGCGGCAGACCAGGTCGCGGTGATGACCGCGCTGGGTTTCGACCGCTTCGCCGCAGTCGGACATGACCGTGGTGCCCGCGTCGTCCACCGGATGTGTCTCGACCATCCAGCCCGAGTCAGCCGCGCCGCCGTTCTCGATATCGCTCCCACCCGACATGTCTTCGCCACCGCCGACATGGCCTTCGGGATGGCCTATGAACACTGGTTCTTCCTGGCTCAGGCCGCTGGCTTCCCCGAGCGGCTGATCGGCGCCGACCCCGACTTCTACCTCCGCACGAAACTGACTGCCTGGTCTGCCGCCGACCACCCGTTCACCGAAGACGCACTCGACCACTACCTCAAGCACTTTCGAAACCCCGCCAGCATCACCGCAAGCTGCGAGGACTACCGCGCCGCAGCCGGCATCGACTTGGACCACGATGAACTGAGCTACGCCGCCGGTGACCGAGTCACCTGTCCGCTGCTGGTGATGTGGGGGACGGAGGGTTTCGTCGGGCGGCAGTACGACGTCGCGAAGGTGTGGGGGCACTATGCCACCGACGTCTCCACGAGTGCCATTACCGGCTCCGGACACTTCCTCGCCGAGGAGCAACCGGCCGCCACGGCAGCCGCACTGACGCAATTCCTCTGACCCTCGCTACATCGCTGCGAGAACCCTTTCAGTCATTGTCGGGCCGGGCGCCACATCGTCGTGACGATCTGCCCCGCAGGCATCGTGAGGTCGTCCCGCCGGCTGAAACCGGCGCTCTGGTACGTGCCGTTGTTCGCCGGGTTGGACGATTCCAAATAGGCGGGCATACCGAGACCCCCGCGCGTCAGGCCAGGGCGAACCGCTCGGCGTGCACCTGCAGGTGGGGAACCTTCAGCGTGCGCAGGGTGCTGAGCACGGCCAAGGTCATCCCGGGCGGGCCACAGACGTAGACGTCGCGTTCAGTGATGTCGGGGA
>JANNPJ010000074.1:0-14811 GCA_031400005.1 Kineosporiaceae bacterium
CCATCCTCGTCACCGCCGACCACACCGGTTGTGATCAGTACCGACAGCACCAGACCGCCGGTGCCGTAGATGGCAAGAGTGGGCGCTACCAACCAGACCGGTGTCAGCGGCAGGAAGGGCGGCACCCGCCGCCCGGTCAGACCCGGTACCCACCGCGGAAAAGTCATGCCCCACGGGTGGGTCAGGCCGAGCAGCAGGAATATCGCGAGGGCGATCCCGATGAAGAAGGCAACCGCGGCAGACCAGGGCGGCCGGTACCCGTCAGGTTCGATGCCCGCCACGCCAAGGGCACCGAGGCCGTGCAGCGTCGCGTACGGGGCGAACGCGGCGCAGCCGGCGTACGCGACGCGACGCACGGCCGGCGGAGCCATCTGCGGTGCGCGATGCTGGTCCGCCGGATCCGGCGGGTGGACCCGGCCGCAGCGCGGGCAGGCGCCCAGGAGTCGACGCCGCCACGCCAGCATTGCCGCCACGAACAACGCTCCACAAACGGCGAGACCTGCTCGCTGGGCCAGGATCGACCATCCGGCGCCACCGTCCCGGTCGCGGACCGATCCGGTCAGGACGAGCTCAATGAGGTTCAGCAGCAGCCAACAACTACCCGCCACGGACAGGCCGGCTACCGTCCACCCGCCCACCGACACGACGGCGGACGGGATGCGCCGCCCCCACGG
Source organism: Kineosporiaceae bacterium (assembly GCA_031400005.1). Classification (GTDB taxonomy): domain Bacteria; phylum Actinomycetota; class Actinomycetes; order Actinomycetales; family Kineosporiaceae; genus JANNPJ01. Next base: position 675 of record JANNPJ010000074.1, read on the forward strand.
CCGCACCGTGGCGACCGCAACAGCCGACCCGATCAGCAGCACGGCACTACCCAGCCGAGCGCCGTCCGGAATGCCTATCAGCGATCCGCCTTTCACCAGCAGAGCCGCACCGTACGCGGCAGCCGTTCCACCCGCCGCGTATCCGGACCAGAACGGAGACCGCCGCGACCATCCGACCAGGCCCACTCGCCGGCTCATCGAAGATTCTCCGTCGGAAGTTGCGCGGAGCTCAGCCCGGTGCGGCGGTGGTGGTAAGCCAGGGTCACCACCAGCAGGAGCGGGCCCCACAGCAGCAGCGGCGCGTATGCCGCGTAGGCGATCCAGGCGTCGGGTGTCTGGCTCGGCGGCGGGCATGCCGGGTTGAGCGGCGGCGGTTCGCGCCATCTGAACACCGTATTGAGGACCGCGTACGCATAGACCAGGAAGATCAGCCCAGCGCCGATGCCGGCCGCCGTCGTGGCAGCCCGCACCGGAACGGCGCGCCCGCCGATGCCCGGAATCCAGGACGGGACTACTTCACCCCAGCGGCGGACCAGACCGACGGTCAGGCATGCGGCAGTGACGGAGACCACCGACAGCGAGATGATGTACGGCTTCTCCCACGGCGATCCACTGAAGCACGCCTGGTTGTTCGTCCACAGCGCCGCGTGCAGCCGCCACACCGCTGAGGGCAGCACGCACAGGGGGACGGCGTAGGCCGCCGCCCGGATCATCGGGTGCGCCGGCAGGCTGGTGGGCGGCACCCTGGTCGGAACTCGTCCGGCCCTTCTGGTCAGGGGTTCGTCTGTTCTGGTCATGCCTCCACCGTGGACTGGAGCCGGCCGGTGGTGACATCTGCCGTTCGGCAGATTTCGTGCCGTGCAGGCCGCCGTCGCGGTTGCTGGTTCGTACAGTGAGACCGTGGGTCCACGTGATGTCGTCGCAGCGCTGATTGCGGTGACGGCCGTTCCCGCCGCGGTCCTGCTGACTCGGGCGATCGACGCCGCAAGCGCAATCCCGGCTGCGGCCGCCGGTGCCCTCGCGCTCGCCGTGGCGGTGAGCTGGCCGCGTGCGCGAGGTTGGATCGCCTGGCCTACCTCCGCGGTTGCGGTGACTTCGCTCCTGGTGACCGCGCTCGCGCTGACCGGCCAGGTCTTGACCGGCCCGCCCGGCACCGAGGCCGGGCGATTGCTTGGACTCCTCGAGGTTGCCGGCCTGCTGGTGTTGCTGGCACTGGTCGTCCGCTGGTCGCGGCCGACGTCGGCGCTGGTTGCGGGTGGGCTGACGGCGACCGCGATCACGGCCTGGATCCTGCGATTCCTGCCCGAGTACGAGCCGCTCGCCGTCATCGGCGGCTGTACGTCGATGGCCGTCGCACCCGCGTTCGCGACCGTCGTCGGTGGCCTTCCGCGGTTGGCGGCGATCAAACTGCGGCGGTCGCTGCGGGTCGCCCGGCAGGAGCAGCGCCTGGAGATCGCGCACGACCTGCACGACTACGTCGCTCACGACGTCACCGGAATGGTGGTGCAGGCGCAGGCCGCTCGCTACGCCGCAGGCGACGATCCGGTGCGTCTGACCGCCGCGCTGGAGCGGATCGAGACGATCGGGCTGCAGACGCTGTCGGCAATGGACGAGATGGTCGCTGTCCTCGCTGACTCCGATTCGGCTGCACCGACGCGCCCACTTCCCCGGCTGGCAGACCTTGCCGAGGTCGTCGATCGGTTCGAAAGCGAGCGCGACCCGTCCTGCCAGGTCGAGTTCGAGCAGAACGCGTGCACTGTCGACTCGACCATGATCCGGCGCCCGGTGGAGGCGACGGCCCACCGGGTCGTCGTGGAGGCGCTGACCAACGTCCGGCGGCACGCCCCGGCCGCCTCCCACGTCGCAGTGAGCGTCCGGATCCGGGACAGCCAGCTCGTCGCCAGAGTCACCAACGCCGCCGACCGATCCCCGCCGCGCCCGCGGTCGCCGCGCCCGCAGTCCCCCGGCGGGACTGGACTGGCCCGGCTGGACGAGCGAGTCCGGGCGATGGGCGGCGACTTCCGCGCCGGTCCTGGCGACGACGGCGGCTGGGTTGTGGAGGCACACCTCCCGGTGGCCGGGCACGACCGGAGCCGGCATGGCTGACCAGGCGGTTCGCATCCTTGTCGCCGACGACCAGCCGGATGTTCGGGTCGCCTTCCGAATGGTGATTGACGCCCAACCGGACATGGTGACGGTCGCCGAGGCGTCCGATGGGCGCTCCGCGCTGGAGAGCGCCCGCCGCATCCGGCCCGATGTCGTGCTGATGGACATCCGGATGCCATGCCTCGACGGGCTGGAGGTGACCCGGGTGCTGGCTGCGGATCCGACCACCGCCGGCATCCGCGTCATCGTGGTCACGACGTTCGATCTCGACGAGTACGTGACTCGCGCCCTGATGCTGGGCGCCTGCGGCTTTCTGCTCAAGCGCTCTGGGCCGGTGCTGCTGGTGGAGGCAGTGCGGGCCGCGATGAGCGGTGACATGCTGATCAGCCCGCAGGTCACCGTGCGGTTGCTCAGCCGGATCGGTGCTACCGGCCGTCCCGGCCCGGCTGGTACGGGGGGCCTGAGCGGCAGGGAGGTCGAGATCGCCCGGCATGTGGCTGCGGGCAAGACCAACGCGGAGATCGCCGCCGAGCTGTTCATCTCCGCGGGCACGGTCAAGACTCACATCGCCAACATCGGTGCCAAGCTCGGGCTGCGCAACCGGGTCGGCATCGCCGCTTGGGCTTGGGAGCACGGCATCGCCGGCCCGCAGATCCGTGCCGGGCAGCGCCCCGGACCACCGGCATCTGACCGATTCTGACCGCGTCGCCGTCAGGTCGCCGTCAGGATCGGTGTCGCGGACGTCCCGTCACCGAGGGCCACACCGGATCAGTGCCGAGGCGGAGGCAGCAGGTTTCGGAGAGCGACGTAGTCTGCGGGCTGGTGAACGGTGTGGTGCACCACCCGCACGTGGTGGAAAACGTGCACATGATGAACGACGTGACCAGTGACGTGACCGGTGACGTCGAGCGCGGCAGGCCTGGCCGGCGGGGGCGTACCCAGGACCCGTCGAGCAACGACGTCGACCGCCAGTCGGAGCGCCACGGTCGCGACCGCGGCGCCCGCAGTGGCGACCACGGGGTTACGGGCGAGTTCCGGTAGCGCGGCACGCAGAGCCAGCGCTCGCTTTCGCCACACCACGGTCGGTGGCTGGCGGTGCACGGCCACCTCGGCCAGGGACCTCGGCTGGAGGACACCCTCAGCTAACGGCGGCCGATTCTCGGCGTCGTCGTCATATGGGGCGTCGTCGTGCAGGGCGGCGTCGTCGTGCAGGGCGGCGTCGTGCGAGGGCTCGGTTTCATCAGCCATGACTCGATGATGCGCTCGGACCGGCCGCCAGGTCCACCCGAGGCAGTCACTGTGGCGTCGTCCACTAGTCGGCATGATCGCGAAGATCTCGTCGGCGAATGACCGACCAAGTCTTCGCGCTCTGCCCAAATCTCTTCGCGCTCTGCCCAAATCGGGGTCTAGACCCTACTCCTTTGTGTAGACCAGGTGCACGACGCCCGTGCTGAACGTCGCCGAGCCCACCAGCTTCAACGGGACCTTGGCCGAACCATCGAAAAGTCGCTTTCCGGAGCCAAGTGCGAGGGGATGAACCAGAAGGTGCAACTCGTCGATCAGTCCTTCGGGCAACAGCGATCGGACAAGTGTCCCACTGCCGGTCATGCCCAGGTTCTGGCTGGCCTTCAGTGCGCGCAGCTTGTCGTACACGTCGTCACCACCGACCACTGTGGTGTTTTCCCAGTCGGCCTTGGTTAGCGTGTTCGACACCACGTACTTCGGGGTGCTGTTCATCTGCTTGGTCATCGGGTCGCTGGCGTCGGCGTTCGGCCAGTAGTCGGCGAACTCGTCGTACGTGCGGCGGCCGAGCAGTATGGCGTCGTTACTGGCCATCAGCGAACCGACCGTGTTGCCCATCTCTTCATTGAAGTAACCGAATTGCCACGTGTCCGGGGCCTCAGTCACGCCGTCGAGCGAGATGAACAGGCCGGCCTTGATGCTTCCCATGTCAGTTCTCCTTAGATGTCAATCAGGCAGGTTGTTGAGCCAGTTCTGCCACGCCTCAGCGGTCTCGGTGTCGGTGCTTTCTGGCTCAAAAACATGATGCCCCAGGACAATCGAGCCGAAGAAGCCGTGGATGAAACGATAGAGCGCATCCGGCGTGCGAATACCGATGGCGTGCGAGTTGACGAAGTCGACGACTCCCTCGACGGGCGCAAGCCCGGGTACGAAAACCCTTGCTGAATCTCCGATCCGAGGGGAGGCGGGCAGGCCCAGTGCCCGGTGCAGTTGCGCCCAGGTGGTCGGCCAGTCGGTCACCGGTGGCCCCGAGAGGTTGATCGGCTCTCCGTTCCGGCCCGCGAAGTGGTTGAGGTACTCGACGAGGGTGGCGAAATACATTGCACCGCCGAGCTTCATGGCCTCGAACTCGGCTTCCCAGTCGTCGTCGGGCAGGAAGCCGTTCGCCACCACGCGCAGTACAGTGCTGCCGTGATCTCGTCCCTCGATGAGATACTCGTACGCGATGAACCGTCCGTCCGGTGCATCGGGGCTGCGGTGGGCGAACCGATGCGGAGGCTCCCACCCGGTGATGGCGGACTCCATGGTGAATGTCTCCATCGCCGTCCGGACGACGCCGTCCGGGCCGGGCTTGACCTCGTTGCGGCCCATGAACCACGAATCGATCCCCGGACCGGTGGCGATGGCCGCCCACACCTCGTCGACGCTCGCATCGACTGTCGCCTCGTCGTGATTCTCCCAGTGATGACCCACGTCAGGACTCCTTAGTTTCGGTGGATGCTGCTTCGGGATCGGCGATTTCGGTGGACTTCAGGCCATCCTCGGTGCTGGGTGGGATCGATGGGTGGACGGCGAGGATGACCCGGTACGTCCGGCCGCCGGCCGCCTTTTCGTCGTGGTACTTGGCAACCAGTCCGGTCACCGTGTTGGTGAGCTCCTCGGCGAAGGCGGCACGGTCCTGCGCCGTGGCGAACCGCACCTCTCCATCGAGCGCGTAGGTCGCTACCCGCTTTCCGGCCTTCGTCGCGCCGGTGAGGAGCGTGCCGACGTCACGCACCAGGCGCGCGCCCACTGCCAGCAGCCAGCGTGCCGAGAGCCGGTCCGGCGACCGCGCCGGGTCCGGCTCCACCGCGGCCAGCGCTGAGGGGGAGATGACGTACGACGACGCCGTCGCCTGTAGCACCCGTTCGGTCATGTTGCCCCTGCGCCGCTCCTCGACCAGCTCGAGCAGGCCGTGCCGTTCCAGCTCCCGGAGGTGATAGTTCACCTTCTGCCGCGGCTGCCCGATCCGGGTCGCCAGGCTGCTCGCCGAGCCGGGCTGGACCAGTTCGGCCAAGAGCCGCGCCCGGATTGGATCCAGCGCGGCTCCGGCCGTTGCGGCGTCCTCAATCACTGCCACTTCCCACATACCGAGAGTGTGCCCACCGACAGTTGTTCTCGTCAAGACAAAATTATTGTTCGGTCAAGGTCAGACCCTCTTCTAGTGCTGACCAGGCCTTGTCCGGGCTCGGTGGACGGCGGTCGCGAGCGTGCGGGTCAGGTCCGGCCGACACAGGACGTCGGTGCTGTCGACGTACTGGTCAATGGCTCCGATCGGGGGCAATGTGGCGAGCGTTGTGTCGTCGATGCGCTCGAGCAACGCGGTGGCAAAGCGAGCGGCGTCGATGACCGGGTACGGGCGGTCAAAGTAGGGACGGCGCGTCGCCTCGATCGGACTGGCGAGACCGAGCCGGTTCTGCCACCGGCCAGCGGCTTCGAAGGCAGTGCACAGCGCTTCCTGCCGGTGCGCCGGGTCCCGCGCGTCCACGGCGTTGGACAGCGCGGTCGAGATCGAAGCGGTCTCCGGCACCGCGGCAGCGTCCGGGAGCGTCGTCTCGTCCTGGAGGGCTTTCGTGTCCGGCGGCACTGCTGCCTTCGACAGTGCGGCGAACGAGGTACCGAGCCACTTGCTGTAAGGGGGGTAGCGGCGGGCGAGCAACAGGCACAGCCGCATGACATCCCGTGCCAGTCGCGCGGCAATCAGCCGGCTACCGAGTTCGTCGCCGGCTTCGGCCGCGCGTCCAACGAACGCCTCTTCTTGAGCGATGCGGGTCCACTGGGCAGCTAGCAGGCACCGCCACACGTCGTCCGGATACCAGCGCAGCCGGTTGCGAAGATCGGTGAGTTCACCGATTTCGTCGTGAAAGACCGTGCCGCCGGTGATCTCGGCCAGCCGTTGGGCGGGAGTAGCCAGCCAATCCCGGGTGCTCACTCCCGCGCGGGCATCGAAGCCCAAATGCTCAACCGACCAGCTGCGTACGGTGGTGATCTGCACCCGGTGGGCCACCGGTCCGGTGGTGGCGGCCATCACCCGCACACCCCCGTCGTCGGGCTCGAAAAGTGTGAAGTTGGTAGGCCACCCATGAATCTGTTTCGGCAATCGGGCGGCGAGCAGCGCCGCGAGGTTCTCACCCTGCTTGGTGACATCCTCGCCGGAGAGGAACAGTTCCAGCCGTGGCCCCCAGTCGTGATCGACGGATCGTTCGGTGTCGAAGCCAAGCACCTCCGACCCGGGCCCCACTCGCGCGGCGGCATGAGGCAGGCCCGGACATTCCCGGTCCAGCAGCGGCCGTACGGCTTCCAGGTAGAAGAGCCGGCACAACTGCAGCCCTGGCATGAACGATGGCGTCACGCGATCACGGTACGGATCACCAGCGAGCGCAACCACCCGATTACTCTCAAGGGAGCTCCGCCTTTGGGTGGCGGAGCGGCTGGAAGGAGATCACGTGCCGGTGCACCACTCGAGCTCCACCTGGCAGCAGCAGACTCCGCAGCCGATCTCCGATGCACGAAGCTAACTGCTCGCGCTGGTCGCCCAGCGAATCTTGGTCCTCGGTGACCATCGGCTGCGGGTAGCGATCGATGGCCGGACCGCGGCGGGCAAGACGAGCTTCGGACACGAACTTGCCCAGCATCTGGACGTTGCGGGCCGATCGGTGCTGCGAGCCACGCTCGACGACTTCAAGAAACCCTGGACCGACCGCGACCGGTACGACCGCACCTCCGGCGCGGGCTATTACCGCAATGCGTACGACTACGACACGCTTCGGCGACTGCTGTTGGAGCCGCATCGATCACCGGTTGGTACTTCGGTGGCGCTCTGTTCCATCGATCCCCTGACTCAGCAGGACCATACGTCGATCGTCAACCAGATCGATCCGGGCTCGGTACTGATGGTGGACGGCGTCTTTGCCTTTCGCCCGGAGATCAACGACTTCTGGGATCTGCGAATCTGGCTGGACGTTCCGACCGACCTCTCGGTGCAGCGAGGCACTGAACGCGACTGGCAGCACACGCAGTTCGCGGCCGATCCGGCCGAACGATATCTCGTGTCTGAAAACCTCTACGTCCAGGAGGTTGGCCCGCTGGCGCTCGCGGATTTCGTCATCGACAATTCGGTGTTCACGACGCCACGGCTCGAGAGAGCGCCAAAGACATGATGATCGCGAAGATCTCGTCGGCTCATGACCGACAAAGTCTTCGCGCTGTGCCCCAAGAGCCGGTTGAGGGCACCCTGGCGGAAGTCATTCCGGCATGACAAATTGGCGCTATGGACGGCCTCCGGTCGGTAATCGTGCTGCGCCTGCTCGCGATCCCGAGGGCAGCCGCAATCACCATCGCGACTGCTCTCGCCATCGCCGCCGGCTGGATGCTTGCTCCGAGCCCGGCTTCCGGTTCCGGTGCGGGCTCCGGCGCGGAGGCGCGCGCGGAACCGTCTGGGGTAATGCGGGCCGGGGTAATGCGGGCCGGGCTGGTGCGGTCCGAGCTGGTGCGGTCCGAGGTCAGCTTCCGCAGCGGGGACCTCACCCTGCGCGGGACGGTGATCGCCCCGGCCGAGGCCGGCGCGCGGCGGCCGGGCGTGGTTCTCGTGCACGGAGCGGGGGCCGGCACCCGACGTGATCGATTGATGCCGGCCGCCGAGGCGTTCGCTACCCGCGGGCTGGTGACGCTGGTCTACGACAAGCGAGCCGCCGGATACACGCCCAGCCGGCGGGACTTCTCGCAATTGGCCGACGACGCACTCGCCGCGGCGGCGCTGCTACGAACTCGTCCCGAGGTCGACCCTGCCAAGGTCGGGCTCTGGGGTGTCTCCGAAGGTGGCTGGGTGGTGCCGATCGCCGCCGCTCGCGCACCGGACCTGGCATTCATTATCGTGATCGCGGCGAACGGTGTTTCACCTGCTCAGCAACACGCTTGGGCGATGCGCGAGCACGCCCGGCGAGCCGGCGTGAGCAGCCCCGGACAGAACCGGTTCGGGGTCAACGCGGTGCGAATGCTCGCCGACGCGGACATGTTCGCGCAAGCCCACCATGACCCGGTCCCCGTGCTGGCCCGGGTTCGCTCGCCGATCCTGGCCATCTGGGGCGGGAGGGATAACTCGACCCCGCCCGGGGACGCGCTGAGGATCTATCGCGACGTGCTGAGCCGAGCCAATCATCCCAGCTACACGCTGCGGGTGTTCCCCGAGGGCAACCACGGCATCGGACTGCTGCGCAATGGGGTGGGCGAGGACCGGCGGGACAGGTTCGTGCCCGGGTACCCCGAACTCGTGACCTCGTGGGTGAACGACGTGACCTCGGGTGCCGCCCCTGCGCCGAGCGCGGACCCGCCGCCGGCTCAGGCCGTGCCCAGTCCAGTGATCAGACGGCTGCCGTGGTGGGCCTCGCCCGACATTCAGCTCGCCGCGTTCGGCTTCTTCTTCTTCGCATTCCTCGCCTACCTGGTGACCGGAGCGGCCGGTCTCATCTGGCGCCGGCTGCGGACTCGCCGGGTCGACCAGGTCGACCAGGCCGACCAGGCCGAGCAGGTGAAGCGGGGAAAGCCGATCCGAGCGGCTCGATGGCTGGCGCCACTTGGGCTGGTGACGTCCGTCGGATTCCTCGCCCATTTCGTCGGCACCCTCAACCTGGCCCCGGTCGGTCCGGTGATAGCCGGGCGCTCACTGCCATGGCTGGTGCTGCAGGTGCTGGCCCTGGCCGTGCTCGTGAGCACGGTTGCTACCGGCTGGTCCTGGTTGCGGACGGCGGAACCGTCGGGCCTCGCCGTCCGGATCCGTCGCACCCTGCTGCTGGCCGGCGGCGCGGTCTTCGCTTTCTGGGCGATCTTTTGGGGTCTACTGGGCCCGTGACCGATGGGCGCTAAGCACGGTGCTGGCTGAAGCGTTCGTTCCAGGAGAACAGGTTGTGCTGTGAGCATCCACGAGCAGGGCAGGCAGGCGCTCGCACATGTCCGGGGCCTGGTGGCCGGGGCACCGCTGGAGCCGGGGATCGACGTCACGATCCACTTTCATCCCGACCGCCTGGTCGGCGAGGTTTCGCTGCTGCGCCACCTCGCGGACGACGGGTTCTATCGCTCTCAATTCGAAACGCAAACGAGCAACGGTGGTTTGACGGCCTACCCGGACGGAGACCGGTGGAGATGGGAACATCGAATGTTCGCCGGTGCGTACGACGAGGCTCCACCCTCACGCCGTCCGGTATACGGGTCACTGAACTACCGGCGGCGTCCGGCCGGAGGGTCGGTGCGATTCGGTTCGGCGCATCTGCGGCTGACCAGATCCGTACTGGCCCGGACGACGTTCTGCTACCCCGATAGTTCCACGGAGCCGACAAACTTCGGCACCGTGGAACATCTGCCATTGGTGGGCCTTGCGTTGGCTGATGACGTCGACGTCCTCGATGACCACATCGAGGCGCAGGTGCATGGCAGGCTGGATCTGCGACGGGACGTGGCTGCCGTTGTCCTCGACCCCTGCTATCGCGGTACCGACATCGAGGAAGCCGCCCAGGAGATGCCTTTCCCGGTGGAGTGGCATCACGGGTTCCGGCTTGGCGTCGACGAACTCGCCCGGAATCCAGACTTCCGCGGCGAGGACGTCGTCAGCGCGGGCATCGCCGTTGCCGAGGATGGCCAGCTCGACCCTCGCATTGTCGGTGACGCCCTCCGGACAGGCCGTTTCGACGTCCAGACGCTCAAACGAGTCTGGCACTGCGTGGCGCGGTTCGGGCATCCAGACTTCCACCGGCTGACGACGTGAGGGCCCGGCACCGATCCCGTCGAGAACGAGAACGAGATCGGTGCCGGGATGGCTGGGGTTCGTCGGCGGCACGGCGTCAGAAGGCGGTCGCTCAGGGACGGTTCTTCAGCGCGTGGCCGACCAGGGCCGTCGCGTGGCCATGGCCAAGGCCGTACTCCTGTTTCAGCCAGGACACGAGTTCGCTGTGCCGAGTCAGCGGCGCGGCGTTGATCAGGTCGATCCAGTACGAGATCGGCTGGCCGTACTTCTTCTCGATCGAGGGGAAGTACGAGGCGGGACCCTTGGTTTCCATGTCAGCTCCTTGGTCGTGGGTGTGCGGCTTGGGTGTGGGCGGGTGTTCAGGAGGCGAGGCGATACGCCATGTTTGCCACGCCGCTACCGAGGACGTCGCAGCGCGCCAGCGACAGCGGGACCTTCGGTCCCTCGGTCTCGAACAGGCGCTCGCCGGTACCCACGACGATCGGGTGGACGAGCAGGTGCAGTTCGTCGACGAGGCCCGCGCGCAGCAGAGCCCGGGTCAAGGTGATGCTGCCGGTAACGATAATGCCGCCGCCCGGCTTCGCTTTGAGCGCGCTGACCTCGGCGACGACATCACCGTTCAGGACGGTGGTACCGGCCCAGATCGGGTCGCGCAGCGAGGACGAGACGACGACCTTGGCCATCCTGTTCATCTGGGCAGCCACCGGGTCATCGGCCGGGGCGGTGGCGAACGCCGAGGCGAACGCCTGGTAGGTCACTCGGCCCAGCAGCATCGTGTCGGCCTCGGCGCTGACCGCCCACATGGCGCGGTAGAGCTCTTCATCGGCGTAGGGGAAGTGCCAGCGTTCGGGTGCTTCAACGACGCCGTCCAGGGAAATGAACTGAGCAACGATGATCTTGCGCATGCTGGCCTCCAGTTGGCTCTTCGGCGGTCGGTCTCGACCTCCTTTACTGGTGCAGCGAACGGCCCGGGCCCGAATCGACATCCGGCGACAAACTTTTTTCTATGCATCTGAGCGCCTGATTGAATGAGCGGCGACAGCGTCTGAACAGCCTCGGTAGGGAGATCTTGTGCGTTTCCTGATGACGATGAACGGTGGCGGTCCGCCCGCCGACGAGCAGCTGTACGCCGAGATGGGCAAGTTCGTCGAAGAGCTCAGCCAGGCCGGTGTCCTGCTCGCGACCGGCGGCCTCGACCCGGCCGGCACCCACGTCAGCGCCTCGGGCGGCAAGGCCACGCTGACGGACGGCCCGTTCACCGAGGCCAAGGAGACGATCGTTAGTTTCGCGCTGCTCGACGTCCGGTCGAAAGAGGAGGCGCTGGAGCTTGCCCGGCGGTTCTGGGCGATCGTCAAGGACGGCGAGGGGGACATCCGCCAGGTCTTCGGGCCCGAGATGTGACGCCACCGGCTGAGGACCTCAGCGCCCGGATCGAGGCCGTGTGGCGGCTCGAAGCGGCTCGCATCGTCGCTGGCCTGAGCCGTCTGGTGCGGGACGTCGGCCTGGCCGAGGAACTGGCGCAGGACGCGCTGGTCGCCGCGCTGGAGGAGTGGCCGGCCACGGGTGTGCCGCCCAACCCCGGGGGCTGGCTGATGCTCACCGCCAAGCACCGCGCCATCGATCGGCTGCGCCGCGATGATCGGCTCGCCGTCAAGTTGCGCGAGCTCGGTCATGACGCGTTGAGCCGCGAGGCGGACGCGGGTCTGGCCGACTTCGAGACCGTCCTGGACGACGGGGTGAAGGACGACCTGCTGCGCCTGATGTTCACCGCCTGCCATCCGGCGCTGTCGAGCGAACTGCAGGTCGCTCTCACCCTGCGGGTGCTGGGCGGCCTGACCACCGGCGAGATCGCGCGAGCGTTCCTGGTTCCTGAGGCGACGGTCGCGCAGCGGATCGTGCGCGCCAAGCGGACGCTCGCCGACAAGCGCATCCCGTTCGAGATCCCGGCCGCCTCCGAGCAGGCGCAGCGCTTGGCCACGGTGCTGGGCGTCCTCTATTTGATCTTCAATGAGGGCTATGTGGCCACCGGCGGGGAGAGCTGGATGCGCCCGCAGTTGTGCCACGAGGCGTTGCGGCTCGCCCGCTCGCTGGCGGTATGGGCACCGACCGAGCCGGAGGTTCACGGGCTGGTCGCCCTGATGGAGATCCAATCCTCGCGGTTACCCGCCCGTCTCGGTCCCGAGGGTGAGCCGGTGCCGTTGCTGGAGCAGAACCGTGGCCGCTGGGACCAGTTGCTCATCCGCCGCGGCTTCGTCGCGCTGCTGCGTGCCCGGCAGGCCGGACCGCCTGGTCGCTATGTCCTGCAGGCGGCGATCGCCGCCTGCCATGCGCACGCCCGAGGCGCCGAAGACACCGACTGGGCAAGGATTTCTGCGCTGTACGAGCACTTGGTTCGACTCACGCCGACGCCGATTGTGCAGCTGAACCAGGCGGTCGCGGTCGCGATGGCGCGGGGTCCGGCCGAGGGGCTGGCGATCGTCGACGCGATCAGCGGCCTGGACGACTACCATCGGTTGCCCTCGGTGCGTGCTGATCTGCTGTCGCGGCTGGGTCGCATGCGGGAGGCCCGCGCCGAGTTCGAGCGCGCGGCGACGCTGGCCGGCAACGCCCGCGAGCGTGATGTCCTCCTGGCCCGCGCCGAAGCGCTCTAGGGAGATCGGCTGGGATGCGGCTACCGGGCCCCACCCCGCCGCAGCACCAACATCATCGGGAGCATCCGCCGTCCGGGAAAGTGGAGCGGGCGACAGGCGAGTGTTACCCCCGTCATGGTGGTAGCGTCCAAAGCGGTCTGATTCGGGCGTGCGCCCGATGTGGTGAGTTCTGCCAATGGAGGCGGCTCATGATGCGACGACATGCTCGAAACCCGTTGCAGGGCAGGGATATAATTGCCCTTCAGGCGATGTCCGCGTTGGCGGTCGCGCTGGCAATCGCGCTGTCGGCATCTCCGGGGACGGCAACGGCCGTCGGGGTCCAACCGGCTGCCACCGGGGTCGGGTCGGCCATTACCGGGGTCGAGCGGGCCACGAGCCGGTCGGTCGCGATCAAGGTGTTGTCGAACCGGGCGGACCTGATCTCCGCGGGGGATGCGCTGGTGGAAGTGTCCGGGCCGGGTCGAGCCGGGCGAGGCATCGCCGTCACCCTGAACGGCACAGACATCACGTCGCAGTTCGCCGTCCGGGCGGACGGGCGGTTCCTCGGTCTGGTCACGGGTTTGCGCACCGGGCGCAACGATCTGCGCGCCACCGCCGCGAAGGGTGGGCGTCAGCAGGCCAGGATCGTGATCACCAATCATCGCCGGGGCGGGCCGGTCTTCGCCGGAGCGCAGGTGCAGCCATGGGACTGCAACCTGCACAGCGCAGCCACCGGTCTGGGCGCGCCGACTGACGCCCAGTGCAACACCGCGACCGTGTTCCGGTACGTCTACCGATCCACGGCCGGCGGCGGGTTCCTGCCGTTCAACCCGGCGACCCCTGCTGCCGACGTCGCCACCACGACCACGGACGCCGGTAGCAAAGTGCCCTACATCGTCAGGGTCGAGACCGGGGTACTCAATCGCGGCATCTATTCGGTTGCCGCGCTTTTCGACCCGACCAAGCAGTGGACGCCGTGGCAGCGCCAGCCCGGCTGGAACGGCAAGGTGCTCTACTCGTTCGGGGGTGGCTCAGCACCTCAGCACGTGACCGGTCAGCCCGGCAGCGTGCTGGACGACGTCGCGCTGTCGCGCGGGTATCTGGTGGCGACGTCCGGCCTGAACGTGCACGGTGCCAACAACAACACCGTGGTCTCGGCCGAGACCGTGATGATGCTCAAGGAGCACATCGTCGAGGCCTACGGCGAGATCCGGTACACGGTCGGTACCGGCTGTTCCGGCGGAAGTATCCAGCAGCAGCTGATCGCCGAGCAGTATCCGGGCCTGCTGAACGCCATCCAACCGAACTGCAGTTTCCCGGACACCTGGACGACGGCGACCGAGGTGCAGGACTGCGGGCTGTTGACCCGCTACTTCGCCACCGC
>JANNPJ010000093.1:0-1967 GCA_031400005.1 Kineosporiaceae bacterium
GAGGTAGTGGCGGGCGGATCAAGTTTTGGCCCTTGCGGCCTCCGCAATCTGCACGGCGGCCTGGGCGGGCAGTGGATCGGGCCGGTGTGCCTTGAGTCCGTGGTCGAGGAAGGTGAGCATCCAGGTGAAGCTGTCCTCGACATCGGTGGCGATCTGAAAACTGCCCTCAGCTTCCAAAGTCGCGAATCCGTGCAGGACACTGCGGAGCATCCGCAGGGCATGGATCTCCTGGGTCGGATCCAGTCGGTACCCGTGCAGCATGGCAGCCCAGGAGGCGAGCACCCGCTGGACAGCCGGGATCAGCGGGTCCTCGGGCCCGGTGACCTTGGCACTGTTGCCGGCCGCGTACCGGCCGGGATGTTCTAGCACCCACCTACGCATCGCGTGCGCACCGGCGATGAGGGCTTCGCTGCCGCCTCGACCCTGGGTGGCATCGCGGATGGCATCAGCGATCTCGTTCATGGCCAGAACAGCGATCCGATGGGCGAGGTCGGCCTGGTTGCTGACGTGCTTGTAGAGCGAGGGCGTCGTCACCCCGAGCCGTTCAGCGAGCAGGCCCATGCTGAGCCCGGTGAAGCCGACCTCATCGACCAGGGCGGCGCCGGCAAGGGTGACCGAGGCCGCGTCGAGTCCAGCTCTAGGCATTGCTCAACGTCCTGGCCAGGAACGGCAAGGCCAGCGCGAGGACCTCGTCCGGGGTCTGGGCGTGCGGGTAATGACCGGCGCCTTCGATGACGGCGAGCTCACCCAGACCGGGCGGCAGGTCGGCGATGATCTTCTCGCCCTCGGCGCGCGGGTCGGCCCAGTCGGGATCGAGACTGCCTTCAACGATCAAGACCGGGCACTTGACGTTGTGCAGCTGTGCGCCGGCATCGACTGGGGCGGTCTTGCACATGGCCTGCAGGGCTTTCATCCGGCCGGGCTCGCTCATCTTGGTCTCGATCCGGGTCAGTTCGCTGTCCCAGTCGGACGGCTTGGTCGGGTACGCCAGGCCAAGGTACTTCTTCCACGCCGACACGCTTCCCAGGGCCATGGTCATCCCCAGCTGAGTGGAGCCGCGCCGATAGCGCTTGACCCGGAACAGCCCGCCCAGGGAGACCGACTGCTTGCGAGTGAACGGGGCCAGCTCGATCACCCCGGCGATCAGATCAGGTGCAGTGGCGGCCGCGATCGTCGCGGCGCCACCGCTGATCGACTGTCCCATGATCACCGCCGGGCCGCCGAGGTGACGCACGAGAGCAACCAGGTCACCGCCGATGTCGGTGCGGCTGTAGCCGTCCCACTCCAGGCTGGAATCCCCGGTGCCGCGGATGTCGACGTTCGCGACCCGGTAGCCGGCGGCCACCAGGGCCGGGGCGACGAACCGGTAGGAATGGCGGCTGTCGCCCATGCCGTTCGCGAGGACCACCAGAGGGCCCTCGCCGGTCAGGTCGTAGGCGAGGGTGTTGCCGGCAATGCTCAGGTACTCGGTCATGATGTCCTCCATGACTGTGGTTAACTCCGTTAACTCAAAAGTTAGCGTCATTAGCTTCGGGTGTCAACGTAGCTCTCCATGGGCTCGGTGAAGGTCGTGGACAGGTTGCTGTCGAGGCGTGACTGAGGTTCCCTGTCCGGTGCGGGCTAGCCGTGGGTGTCGCGGTGCCCAGGGATATCGATCATGGGCGTCGACTCGTCCAGGAACAGGGACGGTACGGCAAGCCGCAGCGGCCCAGATGCTGGTGCCTTCGGATGGGAGAACTTGAGACCCGCGCCTGGCAGCAGGCCAATCGAGGCGGCACCAGAGAAGACCGCATGCTTCGCCAGATCACGGTGTCGCTTCCGCCGTTGATCGCCGAGCAGGCCATCGCATTCGACTCCGCCCTCAGCACCGATCTCGAATCGGCGATGCAGGAGATCACGAGTCTTGACGCCGATGGAACCCGACTGCAGGCGCTCAGCCTGCTGCTCCTACGCACCGAGTCAGTCGC
>JANNPJ010000102.1:0-7966 GCA_031400005.1 Kineosporiaceae bacterium
TCTTGCGACTCGTACACCGAATCCCCCTCCTGCAGCCCTGCGATTACCGGCGGATGCGATGACCATCCACGGTGGGCAGGATAAGTGTGCACGATCGCGACAATCAGGGCTCTTCTTTTCGACGGCGAGGGCACAGGCGCCGGATCGGGTGAATCCCGTGCGCCCAAAGCGCACTGAATTAACCCGATCACCAACATTGACGCTTTCGTCAGGACCACTTGACGTCAGGTTGTCCTGACGAAATGCTGGCAGGTATGACCTCAGTAGATGACCTTGAACGCCAGCAGACCCTGCGAACGGCCGTCGTCCGATACGACGAGTTGCGTACTCGTGACGCCCTGGCCGGGGGTCCGGACGACGAAGGTGCGGCCGGGGAGCGCTTGGATCGGTCCGAGGCCCTGGAGATGCTCGCGCTCGGCGAGGTGATCGCCCGAAAAGCGGGGTACGGTCGCCAGCTTGGCGTCCGGGCGGCCCGGGCGGCGGGGGCGTCCTGGTCGCAGATCGGCCTGGCGCTCGGCACCAGCAAGCAGTCGGCCTGGGAGGCGCACGCCCGGTGGATCGATGAGCAGGTGGAGCAGCATGGCCGCCTTGGTCATACGGGCTTCGACGACGTCGAGGCCGCCCGAGCCCGCGAGATCGCCGGATTGGGTACGGACGTCGACCGCCCCTGAGCGGGTCGCTGACCCTCATCAACCCCAAAAAGTCGAGATCGGGAGGGCCCAAATTCGGTCATCCAGTTCGTAGGCGAACGGCCCGGTGTGAAGGACAATTCCACGGATGAAATCGTCGTCCAACGCAGATCGCAGAGTCTTAAGATGACGGGCGTCGCGTTGTTGGACGGCGCTAGAGGCCTTGACCTCGATCCCGATAACCCTTCCACCACCGAGATCCACGACGAGATCCACCTCGGTTCGGCCGGCATCGGTGCGAAGGTGAAACAGTCGGGTTCTGGTACGACGCAGATTGGCTTCAGGTCGCAGTTGTGACACCACGAAGGTCTCTAGCAGAGATCCGAGCAGCCCTCCGTCCTGGAGAATCATTTCTGCGGCTATGCCGGCCGCGCTGGCGGCTAATGCTGTGTCGACGAGATGTCGCTTGGGCTGAGAAGTCATGCGAGACAACCGATTGCTGTGCCAGGCGGGAAGTAGATCCAACAGGTAGAGCCTGGCGAGAATGTCGTCATAGGACTGCCCGGTGCGACGATCCACTCCGGCCGCGTCAGTCAGTGTGCTGAGATTCGGAATGGCCGCCGTGAGCAGTGCCGTGGCTTCCAGCCAGCGCTGTAGGCGCACCGGATCCCGCCGACGTGCCACCGAGGGAACATCCCGATGAACGACATGCTCCAGATAGGCATTCAGCCAAGGCTCGCGAAGACCGGCCGACAGTCGCAGGGCAGGCTCCGGGAAACCACTCATCAGCATCAGGGCGACGTAGTCGGTCAAGGTGGGAGGAGGGTCCGGAATCCGGAGAGCCTCGAGATCACCAGCCAGGACGAGATCGATCCAGTTTGGTCGACTCGGAACGTTTCGGATCTCGCGCTGGGTGAGGCCCAGAAGTTCTATGGTGACGACACGGCCCGTTCCGGGCCAGGTACCCGTGTTCAGCGGAGCCGCCACACTTCCGGTCAGGATCACTCGCCCCGGTGTCGGATCCTCGTCCACCCATCGTTTGATTGAGCCCAGCACCTCTGGCACTTCTTGCCACTCGTCCACCAGAACTGGCGTGGGCATACTTCTCAGAACGGCATCCGGCCCGGCCGCAACGGCGGAAGCAGTGGCCGGCTCATCCAATCTCAACAAGCTTGCTGCCGAGCGACGACACATGGTGGTTTTTCCTGCGGCACGCGGTCCCGTGACGAGTACGGCGGGGAAGTTCGCCACATACTCTTCGAAAAGTGGATCAGCGAGCCGCTGAACGTACGCTTGAGACCCCATAATGGGATCGTATCAATGTGGCTCTGAACTGCACATTGTCGTTCTCACGCACGGTTCGATGTCACTCTCACACACAGTTCGATGCCACTTTGACACACGGTTCAATGTCACTTTGACACGCGGAAGGCAGTCGGTCTGGGAGTGCTTGACTGCGAGATCGCCGGATTGGGTACGGACGTCTACCGCCCCTGGGCCGCTCGTCGTCCTATCGTGGGCGGATGGCGAAATCGCAGGTGCTTGAGGTCGCCGGGCGTGAGGTGACAATCACCAACCCGGACAAACCGCTGTTTCCCGCCGCCGGGCTCACGAAGCTTGATCTCGTCCAGTACTACCTTGCGGTGGTCGAGGGCGCGCTGCGCGGGGTCAGCGGCCGACCGATGATCCTTAAGCGTTTCGTCAAGGGCATCGACGAAGAGGCGTTCTTCCAGAAGCGCGCGCCGTCCACTCGGCCGGACTGGATCGAGGTCGCCGAGCTGAAGTACGCCTCCGGACGCTCGGCCGAAGAAGTCGTGATCAGGGACGCCGCCGCGCTCGCCTGGGTGGTGAATCTCGGCTGTGTCGATCTCAACCCGCACCCGGTGCAGGCTGAAGACCTCGACCGGCCCGACGAGTTGCGAATCGACCTGGACCCGGTGCCGGGTGTGCCCTGGGGCCAAATCGTTGAGGTAGCACTCGTCGTCAAGCAGGTACTCGAGGACCACGGTCTCACCGCATGGCCGAAAACCTCTGGCTCACGGGGATTTCACATTTACGCTCCGGTCGAGCCGCAGTGGCTGTTCCGCGATCTGCGGCTGGCCGCTGAGACCGTCGCTCGGGAAGTGGAGAACCGCGCCCCGCAACTGGCCACCAGTAAATGGTGGAAAGAAGAGCGCGAGGGAGTTTTCGTCGACTTCAACCAGAATGCGAAGGACCGCACGGTCGCCTCGGCCTACTCGGTGCGGGCAGTCGCTGATGCTCGGGTGTCGACACCGCTTTCCTGGCCCGCGGTGCCGGACTGCCGCCCGGAGGAGTTTGTCCTGAGCACGGTCAAGGAACGGTTCTCCGCCATCGGCGACCCGTGGGCGCCGATGGCGCTGCCGGGGTCGGCTGGGTCGCTGGAACCGCTGCTGGCACGTGCTCGCGAGTTGGGCCCGGCCGAGAAACCACCGAAGGGCACCGGGCGCCGGCAATCGACGATGCCCCTGGTCGAGATCGCTCGGGCGAAGTCGAAGGAGGAGGCGCTCGCCGGGCTCGACCGATGGAAGGCCCGGCACAGCGACATCATCGGTTTGCTGCAGCCGGCCGACGTCCTGGTTGACGGCATGCGTGGGCGCAGCTCGATCTGGTACCGGATTCGGGTCAACCTGCAGCACGTGCCCGAGGAAGCGCGGCCCGAGCAGGAGCCGCTGGAGATCGATTACAACCCCTGGGCGAACGCACCCTGGGCCCGCGGCGACGCCTGAGGACAGGTGTCCCATGGTCTGACCGTCAGCTGCGCTCGCAATTGGCGCATAAGCGCGCATAAACGGCGATCTTGGCGGCGAATCGCCGCTCGCACTGATCATGGAGCCAGCTCACGCTGATCGTGGGGGCGAAGGGGAGCCCGCGGACCGTTATGCCGGGTTGAGCCTGATCACGGCTTGCGCATGGGCTGTTGGACGCGCTTGGGAGGTCCGGTGCTCGTGATGGGCAAGGCCGGGGTCGGGGACATGCGGTTCTGAAACATGGTGTGCGAGGCAGCTATCGCGTTGCAGTTCCACAGCATTCGAACAGTTGATAACGATCCGGGTTTGGATCGACCAAAAGGGGCGGGTCGAGAAACATGGTCGCAACAAGTCCTTGACATGCGCCGTTTCGTGGTCTTAAGTGATCCACATCACGCCACTAAATCCTATTAGTAAGTCGTAGTAGCTTCCGAGGGTCCCGCGACCAGGCCGTGCGGGCGACCCCTCATGTCGATGTTCTGCATCAACGGCGCCGCGCAAGTAGATAGTGAATCGAGTAGGCGACATGACATCGGAAATTCGGGCGAAACGCGCTGTGGGAAGCGAGTTCGACCCCGAGCGGGTACTTCATCTCAGTGTCAACGGGGTCAGCCTCGTGCTTGATGCGCAGGGTGAACGAATGCCGCGAATTCTGCACTGGGGCGCCGCTCTCGGCGAGCTGAGTGCGGATGACCTTGAACAGCTGTGCCTGGCCAGTGGTATCCAGGTGATCTCGAGCGTTCCGGACGTGCCTGTGCCGGTCGGCATTCTGCCGGAAAGCGCCACCGGATGGCCAGGTTTGCCTGCCTTGTCCGGTCATCGCGACGGTCATGCCTGGTCTCCGTTGTTCACCCTGGCCGGGATCGAGCAGAGCACGGCAGCCGATGGCGCGCAGTGTGTGACGGCGACGGGTCAGGATCCGAGCACCCAGTTGACGCTCTGCCTGGAGATCGAGCTCGCTCCCTCCGGCCTGCTCCGGCTTCGGGCAAAGGTCGCAAACGACGGTCCTGCCGGATATGCGCTCGATGGCTTGGTGCTTGCGCTGCCGGTACCTAGCGAGGCGACCGAACTGCTCGACCTCACTGGTCGCCACTTGCGCGAGCGTTCACCGCAGCGCACCCCTTTCGCGGTCGGAACGCGGATTCGAGACGGTCGCCGGGGACGCACCGGACTCGATGCCACGCTCGTCATGGCCGCTGGGGAAAGCGGTTTCGACTTCGCCGGCGGCGAAGTCTGGGCCTTGCACGTCGCCTGGAGCGGTAACCACCGCACGTACGCCGAGCGGCTGCCCGACGGGCGCGCTGTGTTGGGCGGAGGAGAACTTCTGCTTCCGGGTGAGGTCAGGCTCGGCGTCGATGAGGAGTATCAGAGCCCATGGCTCTACGCGGTCTACGGATCCGGGCTCGATGACGTGAGCGCGCGGTTGCACGGCTACCTGCGGGCGCGCCCGAGCCACCCACGCAGCCCTCGACCCGTCGTCCTGAACACTTGGGAAGCAGTCTATTTCGACCATTCATTGGAAAAGCTCACGGCGCTGGCGGATGTCGCGGCAGAGGTCGGCGCGGAGCGTTACGTGCTCGACGACGGTTGGATGCGCTACCGGCGCGACGACAAAGCCGGATTGGGCGATTGGTACCCCGACGAGAACGTCTGGCCCAAGGGGCTAGGCCCGCTGGTAGACCACGTACAGGGCCTCGGTCTGCAATTCGGGCTCTGGGTCGAGCCGGAAATGATCAATCCCGAGTCCGATCTGGCCCGGGCGCACCCAGACTGGATCATGGCGACCGGGGACCGGACCCCACCCGCCTGGCGCTTCCAGCAGGTCCTCGACCTCACCCACCCTGGGGCATACGAGTACATCCTGGAACGGTTGTCGAGCCTGGTCGGGGAGTACCGGATCGACTATCTGAAGTGGGACCACAACCGCGACCTGATCGATGCCGGTCATCAACCGTCCGGTCGCCCAGCCGTCCACGAACAGACGCTGGCCACCTATTCGATCATGGACGAGTTGCGCAGCAGGCATCCAGGGCTGGAGATCGAATCCTGTTCTTCCGGCGGAGGGCGGGTCGACCTGGCGATCCTGGAGAGAACCGACCGAGTGTGGGGCAGCGATTGCAACGACGCGCTGGAACGCCAGTCGATCCAGCGGTGGACCCAGTTGCTGTTGCCCCCGGAGCTGATCGGCTCGCACGTCGGACCCACCCAGGCCCACACCACCGGACGCCGACACGACCTGTCGTTCCGGGCCGGCACCGCGCTCTTCGGTCACTTCGGCATCGAGTGGGACATCGTCTCGGCAACGTCACAGGAGCGCGAGGAACTGGCTCGATGGGTTGCCTTCTACAAGGACGTGCGGCACCTGCTGCACACCGGTCGCGTCGTTCGGGCCGAGCATCCGGACCCGACGCTGTGGGTTCACGGCGTCGTCGCCCAGGACGGCGCGGAGGCGCTGTTCGCGCTCGTGTCCACAGCCACAGCTGTCACTTCTCCGCCGGGGCGGGTCCGCTTGCCGGGCCTCGACCCGGATCGCAGTTACCAGGTCGTCCTGCAACCGCCGGGCGATCAACCCATGGGCATCGTCGATCCGCTCGGAGTGCCGTGGCTGAACGCGGGCGGCGTCACGCTGTCCGGCAAGGTCCTGGAAAAGGTCGGGTTCCAGTCGCCCGATCTGCACCCTGAGCAAATCCTGCTGCTCCGTGTCGTGCGCCAAGCACGGAAAGGTGAGTGAGGTATGGCCGTCGAGGCAACCCCACAGCTCAAACGGGCATCGTTGCGAGGAGGGTGGCGAGAGGGCGGGGTAGCCCTGCTTTTCCTCGCGCCGGCTCTCTTAGGTTTCGTGGTCTTCTTCCTCTGGCCGACCATTCGCGGCTTCTATCTCAGCCTGACCGAATACAGCTTGCTGCAGCCGCCGGAGTTCATCGGGCTGGACAACTACAAGGAACTCGCGGGGGACGCGCAGTTCTGGAATTCGCTGAAGGTGACGTTCGAGTACGTCATTATCAACATTACGTTTCAGACAATTCTGGCTCTGGGCCTGGCAGTTCTCCTGCATCGGCTCACCGCCTCGACCCTGCTCCGCGGTGTGATTCTGCTGCCGTATCTCATCGCCAATGTCGTGGTTGCGCTGTTGTGGTTCTGGATGGCCGACTACAACCTCGGCGTCCTCAACCAGATGCTCGGCTGGTTGCAGATTGATCCGATCGCGTTCTTCGGGGACGAGGCCACGGCCATTCCCACCATTGCCTTTGTCAATGTCTGGCGGCACCTCGGCTATACGGCGCTGCTCATCTTCGCTGGTCTGCAGACCATTCCTGCGGATGTCTACGAAGCCTCGGCCATGGACGGTGCGTCCGAGTGGCAAACCTTCCGGCGGATCACCCTGCCGCTATTGCGTCCGGTGATGGTGCTGGTCCTGATGCTGACGATCATCGGGTCCTGGCAGATCTTCGACACCGTTGCCGTCACCACCAAGGGCGGCCCGGTGAACGCGACCCGGGTGATCCAGTACTACATCTTCGACCGCGCCTTCACTCGCTACGACTTCGGTTACGCCTCCGCGATCTCCGTCGTTCTGTTCCTCATTCTCGCTTGTGTCGCGTTCGCTCAGTTCCGGCTGCTGCGCGGCGACAAGTCCGATCTCGCCTGAAGGGAGCCATGTCATGACCGACTTGATCGAAGCGTCATCACCGGGAACCAAGGTTGCCACGCCTAGTTCCCGCTCCGGCAAGAAGGTTCGGCAATTGTCTGTAGGACGAGTGCTGGCCTGGATCGTGCTCATCATTTTCATCATCATTACGCTGTTTCCGTTCTACTGGATGCTGCGTACCGCACTGTCGAACAACCGGATCTTGTTCGCCAATTCCGAGTCCTGGTTACCCGTCGACTTCACCTGGGGTGCTTTCAAGCGAGTTCTGGGGCTGGCGAGTATTGAGGAAGCGCAGGCCGAGGGTGGATCGGGCGGTGCGATCAAATTCTGGCTCTATCTGCGTAATTCACTGATCGTCTCTATCGCGATCACGGCGGGTCAGGTATTGTTCAGCGCACTGGCCGCGTATGCCTTCGCTCGGTTGCGTTGGCCGGGCCGGGACCAGGTCTTCTTCCTCTTTCTCTGCGCACTGATGGTGCCGCCGATCTTCACGATGCTGCCGAACTTCGTGCTGATGAAGGACCTTGGTCTGCTCAACACCTTCCCGGGAATCGTTGCTCCGTACTTCTTCATGACGCCGTTCGCGGTATTCTTCCTGCGTCAGTTCTTCCTCGGTGTGAATTCCGAGATCGAGGAAGCGGCAACGCTCGACGGAGCCGGGCACGTGACGATTTTCTTCCGGATCATCTTGCCGCTCAGTTCGGCGCCGATCGCGACGTTGGGGATCCTCACTTTCATCAACGCGTGGAACGAGTACTTCTGGCCGTCATTGGTGGGCCAGGAAGAAAACGTCCGAGTACTCACCGTTGCCCTGTCGATCTTCAAATCACAGACCCCGCAGGGAACTCCGGACTGGGCCGGGCTGATGGCCGGGACGCTTGTCGCCGCCATCCCGGTGGTGCTCATCTTCATCGTCTTCG
>JANNPJ010000149.1:0-11271 GCA_031400005.1 Kineosporiaceae bacterium
CCGGCACCGGCCCGTCGTCCTCCCGACCGCGCTCAGGCACCGGCCCGTCGTCCACCCGACCGCGCTCAGGCACCGGCTCGTCGTCCGTCGACATCGTCTGCCTTCGGGGCCTGCGCGCGACTGCTTCGGTACACCCACGGCATCGTAACGATCAAGATCACGGCCAATCCGACGCCGATGCTGGTGTTCGGCCAAAGAGTTTCGTAGTAGTACGTCAGCAGTGGGGTACCCAGCATCACTACAGCCAGCATGCCGATCAGGACGACGCATCCTCGCCGGTTGAGGACCATCAACCCCAGCCGATGGGTGCTCAGGTCCGGGGTCACCCGGTATCCGAGCGCCGCACCGCCCTTCCTGGTGCGCGAGACGAACAGGAGCGCCAGCAGGGCACCGAGAAGGATCACGGAAGTCACGCTGCCCTGCCCGGGCCATTGGTCTCTCACCACGCCGCTCACGATCAAGGCGCTGCCCGCCAGCACGGAGACCACGTGCGGCGGCGGGGCGTGCCGGACCTGCTGTTGCCGTTGAGACAGCTCCCGCAAGGCCTGAGTTGCCTGCTCCGGCGTCGGCGTCCGATCCATCATCGCCCTACTTTCCCTTAAGTCATGCACTTGCCTGCGAAGAAACTAACAGTTCGCTTTCTCGCTAGGCAAGTAGTTGCCTGACGAGATTTCTGGCTTCGGCCGCAACGCTCACGGGCGAGTGCTGCCAGTGAGTTGGGGCGGCAGGCGAATGGCACGTTGCGGGTTCTGGCCCACGTTCCGGTGATGTCCGCGACCCAAAGGCGGACGTGGGCGAGCGGCGTGGGGCCACTCAGGCACGCAGTTCACAGGCATACCTGCAGGTGGAGGTGCTCACCGTGCCCATCGTGCGTGCTGGAGTGGCCCTTCGATGTCCGGGTCCGCAGGTCTGCCGATCACGGAATGCCAGAACCACATTGCGCGCAACCCACCTGTCACGATCGTTCGATGGCCGGACATAGACCGGACGTGGGGATATCTGCGAACGACTCGACCGACCTCGACGGCCGGTTCCGGGATCTGTACGCCGCGCATCTGAGGGCGATCCTTGGCTACGCGCTGCGCCGGGTGCCGGCTCCCGAGGATGCCGCCGACGTGGTGGCCGAGACTTTTCTGATCGCCTGGCGCCGGTGCGGGGAGGTACCTGCGGACGACGAGGCCCGGCTCTGGCTCTACGGGGTGGCCCGGCGCGTGCTGGCCAATCACCTGCGAGGGGAAGGACGGCGAAGCCGACTGGGTGACCGGCTACGCACCGAGCTCTCGCACCAGGTGGTGGTCAGTGACCCGGCCGAGGAGGTGGTGCAGGTGCGCACGGTCCGCGCCGCCATGGCCGAGCTCGACCGGGCGGACCGCGAGATTCTCGAGCTGGCCGCCTGGGAGCAGCTCGCACCCCGCGAAATCGCCGTGGCGCTTGGTCTTTCACCGGAGGTGGTGCGGACCCGACTGTCCCGGGCTCGGCGGCGACTGCGCGAACGCCTCAACGACACCGGCCTCAACGACACCGGCCTCGACGACACCGGTCACGATCACACCGGTCACAATCACACGGGTCACGATCGCGCTCGCAGGGATCGCACTCGTCACGATCCCCCCGGGACAGGACATGTGCAGGGTGTCCGAACCACACTCGCCCCGCCCGTACTCATCCCGAAGGAGGACCGATGAACGACAGCGAACTCGACGCCCTCATGCGGCAGGCACAGCAGCCCACCGACACTGTAGTCGCAGCCCTCGACCTCCGCTGGGGCGGGCAGGAACTCCTGGAGGAGATCATGTCCACACCCATCAGCTCGCACCGTGGCTCGGCCGACGCCGAACCGGTGAAATCGACGGACGCCGAACTGGTCGACGTTGGGTCGGCCGCACGACCGGTCGAACTAGAGGTCGAACCGTTCACTGCCGGGTTATCGGGCCCGTCCCGACGCCGTCGGCGCGTCTTGATCGGGGTGGCCGCCGCAGTAGCGTTCGCCGCCGCCATCGCCGGGCCGACGATCGCCTTCCGCGGTGGAGACAAGGTGGCCGTCGTACCCGGCGTCCAATCCACGCCGGCCCCTGCGGTAGATGGCGACAAAATTCGGGTGCTGCTGGACGACCCGGCCTGGAAGATCAGCTACGTCGACGAGGACAACGCAGACAACGGCGAGATCCGGTTCTCCAGCGGGCAGGGCCAGCTGGAGGTGAGGTGGTTGGCGGCCGACCAATATCAGGACCTGTACGCCGACCGGATGGACGTGAGTAAGCCGCTACCGTTCCTACTGTTTGGCCGCGATGGTGCGCAGTTTACTTACAGTGCAACTGACTTCGCGGTGATCTTGCCGCCGGAGGGAAAGACCATCCTCGAGATTCGCGGCCAGGTAGGAAACAAGGCCGCTTTCGCCGCCCTGGCGGCGAAACTGAAGCAGGTGTCCGTCGATCAGTGGCTCGCGGCCATGCCCGCCTCAGTGGTCACGCCGGACCGGGCCGCCGAGGTCACCAAGGAGATGCTGACCGACGTTCCGTTGCCGCCCGGCTACGACGCCTCAAAGGTGCCGACCTATGGGGCGAACCACGAATACCAGTTCGGTGCGGCTGTGATCGGCAAGGTCACATGCATCTGGTTGAGCGAGTACCAGAAGGCCCGCACGGCAGGCGACAAAGCGGGGATGGCCACAGTGGCTGAGGCCCTGAACACCAGCCGGACCTGGAAGACGCTCCAGAAGATGTCCGCCGAAGGCGATTACCCCGAGGTGCTCTGGGAATTCACCGACAAGGTAGCCAAAGGCCAGGCCATCGGTGGCTACCGGTCGTCGCTCGGCTGCGACGACTGACCCTGCCGCTGGTGCCAGGCGGTAGGACGCAGCCGACGGCACCGGACACGACAAACCGATTCTCGCTCGTCGCGCCCAAACCAGAGGGCTGGTCTAGGCGCGACGGCGACCACGAACAGCTGTCGCGGCCAGACCAGGAGGGCTGGTCTGGGCGCGACGGCAATATCGCTCAGCCGGTGGCGGCGGTCAAGACCGGCAGGTATCCATTCAGGTACCCAGCGGCGTTGGGATGGAAGGCATTCACGCTCACACTGAAGTCATTGATCCACGGCGCGGACGCGCAGATCCCATGCCCGGCGAAGATGCCCCGGACGTCCAGGTAACTGAAGCCCGCCGCGCCGGCCCGGCCGCCGATGATGTCCGAGAGCTCGTCCGCTGCCTGGTTCAGCGCTCGCCGCTTGGTCAGCGACAGCCCGCCGGGGCATTCCGTCTCTTCGAAGAGCCGCGGATAGCCGAGCACGTAAACCTTCGCACTTGGCGCGCGACTGCGGATCGCCGCGTACGTGGCGTCCAGATCGCCCGGCAGCGTCGACCGGGCGCCAGCCCTGCCTCGGTCGATCGCGTCGAGGCAAGTCGCTGTGGAGCCGAGGGTGCATGTGATCATCGTGCTGGCGAATCCGACGTCGTTGCCACCGATGGTGATCGTCACGGCGTCCGTTCCGGAGTTCAGCGCCCAGATCTGAAAATGACGGACGCTGTCCGTCTCGGCACCGCCGCAGGCCGCGAAGGAAAATGAGGACACCTGGTGAGTCTGAGCCCACAGTGGGGGGTACCCCTGCGGGCTTCTCAGGCACAGTCCACGGAGATCGGGTGCCCCGACTCCGGAGGAGTAGGAGTCGCCGAGGGCGACATAGTCGACTGAAGCTGCCTGAGCCGGCGAGGCTGGGGTGACCAGGAATCCGGTCAGAATCATGGTTGTAAGCAGGGAGAGGACGGCAAGACGTCGTTGTCTCATAGGAACTCCATGAGCCATGAGCCGATGTGGAGCATGAAACATCTATGTAACCTGTCTCACCCACAGAAAGACAGACCGTGACTAACTGGCCGAAATAGCGTAAATTAGCGGCCTGCAAAAACCCTTCCCACGGCGTGCCGGAAGCCGAAAGGCGCCATAACACGGGCTAACTCGCGACCGAAGCCGCTTAGTTTATTCTTGATCTTTCCGTCCGCAGACCATGAACCGCCAACCAGGACAGGATTCTCGGCCACAACGCCGCTCCCACATCAGAGTGGAAGTAGCCCATATGACCGACCTTGGGCACGCCCAGCTCGGTCGGCGCGAGATCGATCCGGTCCACCGAAGCGTTCGAATAGCCGCTGAAGAACGCATCCCGAGATCGCGGCGGTGCCCACAGGTCATCGGTCACCACCATGGCCGCGATCGGCAGCCGCACGTCGGCGAACCGCGCGGTCATCGCCGCCTGGCTCGGGTCATCGAAGAAGTACCTGGGCAGCCGGCCCCACCGTCGCCACTGCTGGTAGGCACCGCGGGGAATGTCCTCCCCCATGCCAAAGGCGTTCATCGGCAGGTACCCCATCGCCGCCGTGCTCAGCGGCGCAACGACGTCCCACATCAGACGGACTCGCAAGGCCTCGCGACGCGGCATCCAGCCGGTCCATGCAGCCCCAGTCCCGCAGGTGTAAGCCGCCTGCAGTAACCCTGGATCGGGCAACCGGCCGATCGCCTGCCCGCCGAGGCTGTGGCCGACCAGATAGCTCGGGCCGCGCGCGGCCGCCCAGCCCACCGCCGCGCCAAGATCGAGAGTGCACCAGTGCGAAAGGTCGGCGTCCAGATCGCGCAGCCGCCCGCGCCGCGATCCACCGATCCCCCGGTAGTCGACGGTGATGACGTCCACCCCTTGACTTGCGGCATAGCTGGCGAAGCGCTGGTAGTACCGGCGGGCCACCGCAGTGGCGCCGGCCAGGACCATGAATTGCTCCCCGCTGCCAGGAAAGTGGCTGGCCGCAAGCTGGTAGCCGTCAGCGGCGGTAAGGGTCAGATCGTGCGGCCCGGATATCGTCATGTCCCTACGCTGTATGAGACCGATCGGTATCATCAAGCATGATTCCCTCCCGGTCGGAAGCGGCGCCTCGAACGGCTACCACGGACGCCGAACTGTCAGTGCGCCAGCGGCTGCTCAAGGTGACAAGCCGCCTGGTCTACCGCGATGGCGTCACCGCTACCGGGGTGGCCTCCATCACCGAGGCCGCAGGCGTGGCCAAAATGTCGCTCTACCGGCATTTTCCCGGCGGCAAGGACGAGTTGGTCGCGGCCGCACTGGCCGACCAGAGCGAGCGCTCCGTCAAGCATCTGATCGGCACAGCCCGTTCCATCGTCACCGCCCGGTCCATCGTCACAGCCGCTGCCGCTGCCCCTGCCCCTGCGATCGCCGCAACCACACGAGCCGGCCCTGATTCCCCCACGAGCACGGACGACGACCCGCTGGCGGTCGTGTTGGCCATCTTCGACGTCATCGATGTCACCACCCAGCAGCCGGGCTGGCATGGCTGTCCCTTCCTCAACGCGGCCGCTGAACTGCCCGAGCACCATCCCGGCCGAGCCGTCGTCCTTGCCTACAAGGAGCAACTCAGGAGCCACCTGACCGGCCTCTTTCGTCAGGCCGGTGCCGGTCCTGACTCGGCGGATCGACTGGCTCGCGTCCTGCTCCTGCTCTATCAGGGCGCGATGTCGGCCGGCGGGCTGACGCCGCAAGAGCGGCCGGGTCTGCTGGCCAGATCCGTTGCCGCCGACCTGCTCGCGCTGGAGTTCGGTGCCATCCCGGCCACTCAGCCGGCTCCGACCCGGACCGCGCAGGCCAGGCGAGCCCTGGCGTGATGAAGCGCCGGTGGCACCGAGCAGACTGATGGCGGAAACAACTCGCCGGGATTCGCGGCTCTGGCTGAGGTGTCACGCGTCGCGGCGGTGGAAAACGAGAACAGCGAGCGCCAGGGCGAAGAGAGTCCACATGATCGTGGCAGCCGCGCCGCGCGACGGGTCCAATGCGGCAGTGTCCGGCAGGTAGCCGGCGAGGGTGTCAAAGCGAGTTCGCAGCAACGGTTCCACGATGAAATACAGGCTGAGCAGCAGCAGCGCCGCGGGCACCTGGTGGCGGATGAGGCCAGCGACCGCGGCGGCGAGCAGCGTGGTGAGGGTCAGATACGCGGTCGCCGCCGGTATCCGTGCGGCGTCGCCGGCGGCGAGGGCACTGACGGCCGCGGTGGCGGCGGCCACCGGGAGCGTCGCCGCGGCCAGCGTGGTGGCCTTCGCCGCCTGCAGCGGCAGGCGGCGGGGCATCGCGAGCAGGGTGGTGCGGATCTGGCCGCCCGCCTGGTGCTCAGACACGGCCACGAGGACGCCGAGCACCAGGAAACCCGCCTGGGTGTAGCCGAGCGGCGCCAGTGCCACGTCGCCCAGCGGCTCACCGCGAGACTCGGCGGCAACGTAGGCATAGGTCAGCAACAGATTGGCGGTCCAGGTCAGCAGTACGGTCAGGCGCAGCGAGGGCAGGGTAAGCAGTTTGCGCAGCTCTGCGCGGGCGGCATTCATGCGTCTCGCCGGTGAAACAGGACGGCGCCGACCGCGAGTAACCCGGCGACCCAGGCAGTCATCACCAGACCAGCTGTCACCGGAGCGATCTCGACGGGAAAGTCCGCGCTGCGAATGAACATGTGCGCGCCGACGATGTCCGGTAGATAGGCGGCGACGTCGGTGACCTTGGTCAACAGGTACGACACCGAGACGACGGTGCTGTTGATGATCAGCAGTGTCAGCGGCACGATGCCGTTGCGAGTGATCAGCGTGATGGCGTACGCCAGTAAGGCAATCAGCACCCAGTACAGGATCGCGGCGCCGACACGAGCTGGGGCGGGTGCCGGCACGTGTTCGCCGTGCAGCACCTGGGTGAGGGCAAGAGTGGCGGTCGCGGTGACCACCGCCTGCGCCGCGACGACCAGCACCAGCGCGGTGGCCTTCGCGGCCAGCAGACGCAGCCGGTCGGGAACCGCGGTGAGCGTCGCGGTCAGCTGGCGGGCGCCGGGGGCGTCCTCTCCGGTCGACGTGTATTCGCTGCTCATCACGACCACGCCGAGGATCATTGGACCGATCAGGCCGATCCCCAGGTCTTGCAAGCCCAGGTCGGATGTGTCGGTGATGGTGCCATCAGCGATCCCACGGCGGGTGTACGACGCGTTCAGCAAGACGATCAAGGGAGCGATCAGCGCGCCTAGCACCAGGCCGACCCGGGCGGTGGGCAGACCGAGCAGCTTGCGGAGCTCGGCGCGGACCGAGCTCACCACGGGTCACCGGCCTGGGAGGCCGTCAGGGCGAAGAAGGCGTCCTCGAGCGTGCGGTGATTGCCGGTGACGTCGGCGAGCCTGCCTTGAGTCACGATCCGACCTTTGTCGATCACGATGACGTCGTCGACGGTCTCGGCCAGTTCGCCCATCAGGTGGCTGGAGAGCAGGACCGTGCGACCCTGCGCGGCGTTGTCGCGGAGGAACCCGCGCATCCAGCGGATCCCGGCCGGGTCGAGGCCGTTGACCGGTTCGTCCAGGACCAGCACCTCGGGATCGCCGAGCATCGCGGTGGCGAGCCCGAGCCGACGGCTCATGCCGAGGGAGAAACGGCCGGCCCGCTTGCGCGCGTCACCGGTCAGACCCACCGCCTCGAGGACCTCGTCGACGCGGGAATCGGGCAGGCCGTTGCTGGCGGCTACCCAGCGCAGGTGGGCCCGGGCCGTGCGAGCCCGGTGCGCGCCGCTGCCGTCGAGCAGTGCGCCGACCGTCGTGAGCGGACGGTCCAAGGTCCGGTACGGGCGCCCGCAGATCAGTGCGGTCCCGCTTTGCGGGCGGTCCAGGCCGAGCAGGATTCGCAACGTCGACGTCTTGCCGGCTCCGTTCGGCCCGAGGAAGCCGGTGACCCGGCCGGGCCGGGCCTCGAAGCTGACGTCGTCCAGAATCTGCGTTCGGCTTTTACTCTTGCTGACGCGATCGATCGTGATCATAGGGACGAGCCAACCGATGTTTCGACCCGCGCACATCGGACCGCGGTCGGGTCGCTGGTCGGGGTCGGTCCACGATCTCTCAGACCCTGGTCCGAGAACTACAGTCAGGGCGGTGAATTCCCATCCGCGCCCATCCTGGCGGTCCAGGGGTACGCCGGTCGTTGCTGCCGTGATCAGCGTGCTGGCGATGGTCATGCTGACGACCGGCGGGGGGAGCCCGCTCACGTTCGTGCTGCCGCCGCTCGTCGTTGGCGTCGCCGTCGCCGCCGCTGCGTGGGCCGTGCGGCGATCGCGCGCCGACCGTGCCGCCTACGAGTCCAGGCTGACCGACTGGGCCGCGTCCGAGGCGGTGCTCGCCGAGCGGTTGCGGATCGCCCGCGATCTGCACGACATCGTCTCTCACGGCCTGGGCCTGATCACCGTCCGCGCGGCCGCCACCCGGCACCTACCCAAACCCGCCGAGGTGGAGGCCGCGCTCAGCGACATCGAGGACGCCAGCCGGCACGCGACAGCTGAGCTGCGCCGGATGCTCACGGTCCTGCGCGATCCGACAGTTGAAGGCCGCCGCACGCCGCTGGACAGCCTCGATGACTTGCCTGGGATCGTGCAGGGAGCGTCGATCTCCGGGCTTGTGACCCAGCTGACGGTGGATCCGCTCGGCCCGGTGTCACAGGGTGCGCAGGTCGCCGTCTGCAAGACGGTGCGCGAGGCACTCAGCAACTCGGCACGGCACGCGGGACCGACGGACGTGCGGGTGCAGGTGTATCGGGACGACACCTACGTCGTGGTCACGGTGGCCGACACCGGTCCATCGGTCGACGGCTGGCAGCCATCGCCCGGCGCCGGACACGGACTGGCCGGGCTACGGGAGCGGGTCAGCAGTCTCGGTGGCACGCTCTCGGCCGAGCCCGTCGACGCAGGCTTCCGCGTCACCGCACGGATCCCGGACGAGGCGTCGTGAGCGGCATCCGCGTGCTGCTGGTGGACGACCAGCCGCTGCTCCGACACAGCCTTGCCATGATCATCAACAACGCGCCGGACCTGGCTGTCGTCGGCGACGCCGGCGACGGCCACAACGCTGTGGCACTCGCCCGGGCCACCCGCCCCGACGTCATCCTGATGGACGTCCGGATGCCGCGTCTGGACGGCCTCGAAGCCACCCGCCGGATCTGCACCGACCCGGCATTGTCCGCGGCCCGCGTCCTCGTCCTGAGCATGTTCGAGCTTGACGAGTACGTCTACGACGCGCTGCGCGCGGGTGCGTCCGGCTTCCTGCTCAAAGACGCCCGCCCCGAGGAACTGATCGAGGCGATCCGCCGCACCCACCGCGGTGAGTCGCTGTTCGCGCCGTCGATCCTCACCCGGCTCGTCGCTCACTACGTTGCGGCGTCGCGCCCGGACCAGCCGACGCCGGCACTGCGGCGGCTGACCGGCCGCGAGGTCGAGGTGCTGACGCTGATCGGCGGAGGCTTGTCGAACGACGAAATTGCCACCGCCCTGACGATCTCGGTGAAGACGGTGAAAACGCACATCACCCACCTGATCGCGAAACTCACCGCGCGAGACCGGGCGCAGCTGGTGATCGCGGCGTTCAACGCGGGCCTGGTTCGACCGCGCCGGTCGGGGTGATGGGCTGATGGCAGAGGTGGCCGAGGTGCAACGAGTGTGGAAGAGATATGCCCGCTCCTCCGGATGGCTGCTGCGCGACATCGACCGAGCACGGCAACGGTCTCCCCGAATGCCCTGACCCAGCTTTCCGGTGTGCGATCAGTTCAGGACGGCCCGGTCAGCGGGCAGCACTGCTTCCGGTGTCGGTGTGGCTGACGATCGCGGTAATCAACAGCGAAGACCCGGTACCAAATCATTTGTGCCACGGCGAATTGCGATCATCGGCGGGACGGCGACCATGGCGGAAACCGTGGTGGCCGAGACCGTCGATCGACAAATACCAGGAAGCGAGTGGAGAACATGCAGATCAACATGGCGGTTGAGCCGCTGGTTCGGGAGGCTTTCGATGCCGCCGTCGCCTATAACACCGACCTCAGCGTTACCGCGATCCAGGCGATCGTCGACCGGGGTGATGCTGACTTCGACGCCTCCTTGAACCTTGCCGCCGCAGTAGTAACGTTTGCCCTCTTCGACATCCACGGTGGTGAGCGCCCCGATGACGATCAACTCAGGGAGCTGGCACAGTCTTTCGTCGAAGCGAATGAGTGGTCCGGGTTCGATGAGGAGACCACTGTCACCTTCCTGGCCGAACTGGCCGACGGGACATCCGTAGAGACGCTTTCGCAAGAGGCTGTCGGCCGTCTCGTTTTCGCGATGGGCGGCTGGCTGCTGGAGACATTCCATCCAGACGAGCAAACCTGGCACACGTACTTGGACGAGATCCTCAAGGCGCTCGAGTCGGCCCCGTAGTTCGAGGTCTCTGCCTCCCCACCCCACCCGGGCTGCCTGCCGCCCTGGGTGCGTGTGCGATGGTATCGAGGTGTCAGCACCCGCCACCGGCACCGCGAACAGCGAACCCGAGGCCACAGCTCAGCGCGGAAATCGGGCGAGGTTCGGCTGGCCTCTGGTGCTCGGTGTGGCCACCATCGTTGCCCTCGTCGTCCTGGTTCAGCGGCTGGCAGCGGTTGATCTTGTCTCCCGTCTTCGGGGCGCCGAGCCTGGCTGGGTGGCGGTGACGGTCGCCCTGTCCGTGCTTCCGGTGATCGGCAACGCCATCTCCCTGGTTGCCATGACGCCGGGACGGCTGCCGTTCTGGCGAACGGTGGGGGTTCAACTCGCGACCTCGTTCGTCAACCTGGTGACCCCGGCCAGCGCCGGCGGCCTCGCACTGAACGTGCGCTACCTGCACCGGCGTGGCGTGGCGATGGCTGCCGCCGCGGCCGTGGTGGGCATCGTCCAAACGACGGCGGTGCTCGTCACCGCTGTGCTGCTGTTCGGTCTCCTGGTTGCCTCGGGCCGTCTCAACGATCTCGGCAACCTCGTTCCGTGGCCCGCGCTGCTGATCATCGCCGCCGCGGTTCTGGTGCTCGGGATCGTGCTGCGGCTATGGACACCAGCCCGGACGTGGGTGGCCCGGAACGTGCTCGCGCACGCTCGCAGGGCGTGGCCGCAACTGCGCGCGACGCTCGCCAATCCGAACCGGCTCGCTGCCGCCGCCATCGGGCACCTCCTGGTGACGCTGGCTTTCGCCGGAACCCTTGGCGCAGCGGTTGCCGCCTTCGGCGGGTCCACCTCGTTCGTCCTGCTGATCTCCGTGGTGGTCGGTAGCTCGGCGGCCGCCGGGGCGGTACCCGTGCCCGGTGGCATCGGGGCTGCCGAGGCAGCCCTGCTCGCCGGGCTCGTGGCCGTTGGCATCGACGCCCCGACCGCCTTGTCGGCAGCGCTGTTGTACCGGTTGGTCACCTTCTGGGCGCGAGTGCCGGTCGGCTGGGT
>JANNPJ010000163.1:0-17949 GCA_031400005.1 Kineosporiaceae bacterium
CGGCAACGTCTGCCCACAATTTGCCCACAAACGCCGAAAGACCCGGCTCCGATGATCCGGAGCCGGGCCTGCGACCTGGTCTTACCTGGTGGGCGATGCTGGGTTCGAACCAGCGACCCCTGCCGTGTGAAGGCAGTGCTCTCCCACTGAGCTAATCGCCCGGGACGGCCTGGAGCCGTGTGACCGGCGACCAGACATCCAGATCGTAGCGAACGACCCGGCAGGAGAACTAATCCGCCCCGGAACGGTCTGCCGAGGCCTGCCCGAGGTGGACCTGCGCCAGTGCAGAGCCGGAGCGTCGATCAGTCGAGGCCGGGCAGAGCCGGGATCCAGCCTTCCGGAATCCAGGTTGGGACGCCGGTGAGGACGAACAAGCCGTAGAAGAACGCCAGGACGGAGGCGAAGGTGAGCAGACCGATCAGGATCCGCACCAGGATCGACTGCTGGCCCAGCCAGTGGGTCCAGCCTTTAACTTGATCGCGAGCGAACTTCTCCAGCCGAGCGGCCCAGGTGAACTCCGTCGCCAGCAGGGCCAGGCCGAGGAAAACGATCAACCAGCCCGGGCCCGGGAGCGGGACGGCGATCAGGCCCCCGATCACGATGATGCCGCCGACTATCCCGATGACGATCCGATAAATCCGGTATGCGCCAGGGCGGCGCCTGATCGAATCTCGTCGGGACTCGACCCATCGCATCCAGGTGCGTGGATCGGCGGTGGCGTCGACGTCCTCTTCATCCGGATTCTGCTCGACGGGCGCGGATCTGTCCGCTTCGCGTTTGCCGATGTCGGTCACCCCCGGGATCTTATGACCGAGCGGGCATCATTGCTGGCTGAGGGTGGCATCGCCACTCGCACGGGGGAACGTCGCCGGAAATTTCTTAAGACTATTTCGCATCACCACCCGTCCGGCGGGTTTCGTCTGGCTCTGGAGGGGGAAAGATGCCGCTGTAGGCCACCTGTGTGCCCCCCGAAACGGTGACGCGTCACTTACAGTGCAGCAAGCCGGGGTGTGGGGGCGAGATGAGGGAGATCGATGCAGCCGCAAGTAGACGTCGAGGCGTCAGTACAGCTGCGCCTGGTGGTCGCAGACGCCGACGCTGTTCCGCTACCGGTCAGCCTTCGTTATGGCGCAGCCGACCCGTATGCAGTTCGTGCCGTTTTCTCCGGTGACGGAATGGAGGTCGAGTGGGTTTTCGCTCGTGACCTCCTCCGCACCGGCCTGGCCACGCCTATCGGCGATGGCGACGTTCACGTCTGGCCCTCCTGGGGCACTGGGCGGGAGTTGGTGATGATCTCGCTGACGTCTCCGGACGGCCAAGCGGTACTCGAAGCCAGCGCCGAGGACGTGCGCACGTTCCTTGATCGGACGGCCGTCGTCGTCCCAGATGGCGAAGAGAGCCTCTATTTGGATCTCGACGCAGCTGTGGCCCGACTCTTGACCTGACCATCGGGGTGGTCGCCTCGGGGGTGGTCACTGGCCAGGTGAATCAGCCTGGCGGCTTTCAGTTCGGTCTCCGCCCACTCACGTTCCGGGTCGGAGCCCCAGGTGATTCCGGCACCGGTGCCGAAGCACAGGTTGTCCTCGTGCCACCAGAATGTCCTGATTCCCACCGCAAGCCGGGCGTAGTTCCGGTCGGCGTCGACGAAACCGATAGCGCCGCAGTACGGCCCTCTCGGAACGGGTTCCAGGTCACCGATCGTTCTCAGGGCACTGCTCTTCGGTGCACCGGAGACGGACCCGGGGGGAAGGGTGGCTGCGAACAGCTCCGGCCAGCCGGCAGCGGTTCGCAGTCGACCCTCGACGGTGGAAACCAGGTGCACCAGGCCGGGATGCCGCTCCACCCGCATCAGCGCAGAAACCTCAACCGTTCCGGCCCGGCACACCCGTTGCAAGTCATTGCGGACAAGATCGACGATCATCACGTTCTCGGCCTCGTCCTTGGGCAGCAGGTCGGCTTGGGTCGCGCCGGTGCCCTTGATCGGTCCGGAGCGGACCAGATCGTCGTCCCGCTCCAGGAACAGCTCCGGAGACGCACAGACGATGCGAGTGCGGGGCAACCCGCCCAACTCCGGGACGTCGATGACGCCCGCATACGGCGCCGGGTTACCGGCGGCCAGCCGCTGCGCGAGAGCCCACGGGCTATGCGGCGGGCTATCCGGCCCGGTAGCCGGTAGTTCGGCCGTCAGCACTCGGCAGAGGTTCACCTGGTAGACGTCGCCATCCCGGATTCTACGCCGGATCTGCGTCACTCCGCCCTGATACTCGACGTGGTCAAGGCTTGAGCGCCAGGCGGCGACCTGCGGTCCTCGCCACGGCGAATCCCCCGCTGGTGGGCCGGGAAGTTCCGCGGCGTCCACGTCCGCGAAGCGCCACAGCCGGTACTCCCCCTCAAAGCTGATCATCACCGCCCACCAGCCACCGCCGTCCAGCACGGCGGGGTCGGTGCTGACCTCAACCAGCCTGCGGGCGTGTAACCCGCCGAACCAGGCGGATCCCGCGCCGGTGACGGAACCGGGCGGCGACGTGGGCTGTTGCACCAGATCACCGTAGCCAGAACCGGCGGTGAGCAGGCCTCGCGATCGGCACAGCCGGAGGCTCAATCGGCACAGCCGGCGGCTCAACCAGCTCCCGCGACCTATCCGAAGTGTGCGGGCCTTTCCTAGACTGCCCGGATGTGTGCAGCTGCGGACCCCCCGCTGAATCCCACCGACGTACCCAGATCTACCGATGAAGACCTGCTCCGCTCGGTTGTCGAGGAACTGGAGCAGATTCCCCGCCTACCCACCTCCCCGGGGGAGCGTCAGGCGGCCGAACTGATCAGGGGACGGTTCTCCCGACTCGGATGGCATTGCGTGATCGAAGAGGTCGAGGCGTATCGGTCCTACGCCTGGCCGATGGGGTTGCTCAGCGCCGGGGCGCTGGCTGCAGCGGTAGCGGGCTTGAGAAAACACCGGGTGCTCGGGACCGTGGGCGGGCTCCTCGCGGCTGCCGGGATCGTCGACGACATCACCGGCGGGCCGATGCTCACCCGCCGATTCTTCATGCGTAAGCGCCAGACCCAGAATGTGATCGCCGAGGCCGGAGATCGCGACGCCGCGGTGACCTTGGTGGTGGTGGCTCACCATGACGCCGCGCCGTCCGGGGTCATTTTCGGCAAGGAGGTCGAGACCTGGTTGGCGGATCACCATCCCGAGGTGATCCAAAGAATGACCAGCAACCCGCCCATGTGGTGGCTGGTCATCGCCGGTCCAGCGCTCGCGGCGGCCGGCAGCGCGTTGCGCAGCCAGCGTCTGCTGCGAACCGGAGCCGGGTTGAGCCTGGTGGCATTGCTGGCGTTCCTGGATATCGGGCACCGCCGGGCCGTTCCGGGGGCCAATGACAATCTTAGTGGCGTCGCGGCCCTGATCGCCGCCGCCCGGGCCCTCGGTTCCGAACCGCCGAAAAACGTTCGCGTGCTTCTTATCTCGATGGGCGCCGAAGAAGCGCTACAGCAGGGTGTTCGTGGTTTCGCCGAGCAGCATTTTCCCGATCTTCCCCGGGAGAGCACATATTTCGTTGTTCTTGACACGATCGGATTCCGTCAGCTGGTGATGCTGGAGGCGGAGGGCCCACTACGGATGCGCGACTATGACACGAAGTTCAAGGATTTCGTCGCCGACTGCGCGAAGGATTCTGAGGTACAGATTTTGCGTGGCCTGAAATCGAGGAACAGCACGGATGGCTCGGTACCACAGCGGCATGGGTATCCGACAGTGTCGATCGTCTCGGTGGACGAGCGGAAACTGATGCCGCACTATCACTTGTACAGCGACACCTCCGAGAACCTCGACTACACATCGATACGCCAGGCCACACAAGTGGTCGTTTCGGTGGCCCGGCGCCTCGATCGTGCCCAGTCACAGCAACAGGTCTGAGATCTCGCTCCAGGTGCGGCCAATCGTCATCGCGCCGGCCTCGGTCAGAAGCCGTTCCCGCTCCACCCGCTCGGCTTCGGCAACGAATCGGACGTTGCCGATCGTGGCGAAGCCGGCCGCTCGCGCGGACTGCACCCCGGGGACGGCGTCCTCAATCGCTACCGCCTGATGACCGGCGGTACCCAGGTACTCCCCCGCATGCCGGTAGACCGCGGGATCAGGCTTGCTGGCGGGTACCTGGAGCGAGTCCTCGGCGCTGAACCGGAGGTCGGGTGGGAACAATCCGGCGAGCCCGGTGGCATTGACGCACACCTCCAGGCGACTCAGCGCGCTGGAACTGACGATCACGAGCAGATAGCGCTCGGCCAGCGCCTCCAGCGACTGGAGAACCTCAGGGTCCGGCGTCAGCACTCGCCCGAGGTGAGCGGAAACGACGCGCTTCTCCTCGGCCACCCACTCCTCGATGTCCGCTGCGGTGAGACGTCGACCGCCGGCCTTCACCGGATCAACCACGCCGGCACCCAGCCCCAGGCTTTCGGCCACCGCAGGTTCGATCGGGATGGCATGGCGAACCGCCAAATCGACGATGGTGGAACGGAAATTCTTGCCCATGGTGGCCAGCCGTAACTGCTCTGGCTCGAACCGAACATCCCGCCCATAGTCGGCCATGAAGCGGTTGGTCACCACCGTTGAGGCCTCGAAAGCTGGCTCCTCGGAAGGAAAGAGGCTGCCATCCGCGTCGCAGAGCAGAACCTTGATCTGATCCCGAACCTGATCTTCCAGACGCTCGTTCACGCGGACATCGCCTCCGATTCCTCCTCCACCGCAGCGGCCAAGACGTTTCGCGTGCCGTGGCGGTCGATCTCGGTCAGGGCCTCCGACATCGCGGCGATGAAGCCCTGATTCTCGTTGAGCACTCTGAACAACGCACTTCCGCGCAGCAGAACGCTGGGATCGTTGCCGCCCTGGCGAGCGAGCGTCTGCAGGATGTCCTTCTGGGCATCCTGAACATCGATGTCCCGCCCGTTCTCGTCGATCCCCCGCAGGTAGCGGAACCAGCCGGCCAGAGCGAGCGTCAGCATCTCGCAGTCCCGCCCCTCCGCAAGGGCCTGCCGCAGCGAGGGCAGGAGATAGCTGGCCATCTTGGTGGACCCGCGTCCGCACAATCGGGTCAGCTGATCGCTGATGCCGGGGTTGGCGAACCGCTCCAGCAATTGCCTCCGGTACAGCCGGACGTCCATTCCGGGCGCGTGCGGCAACATCGGGCTGACCTCATCGAGCAGTCTGATCACGTACTCGGTGATCACCGGGTCCGACATCGCCTCGTGCATGGTCCGATAGCCACAGAGGTAGCCGAGGTAGCCCACCGCACTGTGGGTAGCGTTCAGCAGCCGAGTCTTGATCAGCTTGTACGGCTGCACATCATCGACGTACAGGACGCCGACCTCATCCAGTGGTGGCCGCCCATTGCAGAAATCGTCCTCCACGATCCACTGGGAGAACGGCTCGGTGACGACCGGCCAACGATCATCCACGCCGAGGCTCACGGCGATGGCATCGCGCTGCTGCGGGCTGGTCTCCGGCGTGATCCGATCGACCATGCTGCTGGGAAAGGAGACGTTCTCGGCGATCCAGGCAGCCAACTGCGGGTCTCGCAGGGCCGCGAACGACATCACCGCGGTCCGGGCAGCCGCACCGTTGTGCGGCACGTTGTCGCAGGAAAGCACCGTGAACGGCAGGACGCCGGAACGGCGACGACGATCGAGCGCCTCAACCAGGTAGCCGAACACACTACTGGGTTGCTGCGGATTCCGCAGATCGGCAATAACCTCAAAGGCTTTCGCTTCGAACTGGCCGGTGTCCAGGTTCACCGGATA
Source organism: Kineosporiaceae bacterium (assembly GCA_031400005.1). Lineage (GTDB taxonomy): Bacteria > Actinomycetota > Actinomycetes > Actinomycetales > Kineosporiaceae > JANNPJ01. The sequence continues at coordinate 5,794 of JANNPJ010000163.1, forward strand.
GCCGTTCGCGGTCACCGTCAGGGTGACGAGCCTGGTGCTCGGAGCGCTTAGTGTGTCAAGCAGTTCATCGGAGCTCTCGGGTGCGAAAACATATCTACCCATCACTCCCACGACGCGGCCGGTTTCTCCTCGAGGCCCCTTCTCCACCACGGTGAACAAGTATTCCTGAGGCAGCAGTGCATCTCTCATGGCCGACGAGCGCATCCCCACCCCGACCACTCCCCAGTCGGTACTGATCCCCCGCTGAGCAAGATCGTCGAAATACACTAGCTGGTGGGCTCTATGGAATCCACCCACGCCGATGTGCACGACCGCCGGAGACAGGGCGGCGCGGTCATATGTCGGCACCTCGACCCACTCGGCGAGCGCGGACAAGGTATCTTCGCCGAGCTGAATAGAACCAACGGTCGTGCGATGACTCTTCTTAAAAGGCAAGGTTGCTCCTACTCTTAAAGGCAATTTTGCTCCTACGCTGCGGCAACCGAGCCGCGGGAATACCAACCCGCCGTTGGTCGGCATTCCTGAAATACCCGCCGGAGCAGTGCCCAGCGTCTCCCCCGCGCTGATGGAGACCGAAGCGCGGCCGTACTGCGTGGCCGACTGATCGCACCATACCGGGCTGACACGACCTTGGATACGCCCGGCCATGTGATGTAATTAGCAATGCCGGGTAACTCCTGGCCAGCACCGCCACGGGGTCCATGTCAAGTCCGCGCGGGAGCCACCGCGAGACGCCGTACGGGTCCCCTGGAGGCAAAGATGCGCAGCGGCTTCCTGTGGATCGTCAAAGCGGTCGACCAACAGTTGGGCTCCGAGCGCCACCGCCCGCACGTCCATGGAGCCAAGACTCACGTGCCGGAGTTTCGGGAATATTTCCTGCGCATGCACAGGTGCAGAATGCCAAGCCGGCGAACCGAGAGCGGGCAAGAAGAAGGCCTCAGGCTTCGAATAGCGCGCGGCCACGGGTGGGTGAGTAGCCGTACTCAGGTGAAATCTTCGTCGCCCTGCCATCGTGAAGGGCAGTGTCGTTCCACAACGAGAAGGATCGGCCAGGCGGAAGCGGGACCAGGATGACCAGTCGGATGCACGGTTCCAAGCGAAGAGTCGCGGCCGCGCTGGCGCTGAGCCTCCTTGCGGTCGGGATGTCGGCCTGCGGCAACGCGATCACCGTCCACCATGCGGGTCAGGTCGGGATCACGGTGGATCAATCCGGTCAACCCGTCATCGCGGTGATGGTCTGCGCCAAGGCCACACCCTTCGTTCTGCTGGCCGAGGGTCGCAAGGAGTCCGATCCGGACACGAAAGAGAACGTCCAACGCGGAAGCTGGCAAGCGAGGAGCGGTTTCTCCGGCGTGCGGATGATCTCACTCGTGGACCCGAGCGAAGACTGGGTTATCCGGCGTGAACCCGGAAAACTCCAATCTGAGCGGCTTTTCGTAGTTGACGGAGGGACGCAAGAGGACGACGACGCCGCTCTGATCCCCGTGAGCTTCCGGCTTTCTGATCTTTCCGGGTTGTCTCAGGATCAGGTCCGGGTGGGCGAGAAGGTTGAGCCACTAACCACGTTCGGCTCATACCGTTGCCCTCAGACCTGAAATAGCCGTCCCGCGGGTTCCGCCCGTCACTGGCCAACCCAGTCGCCCCGCCAGTCCCATCCGCAGCGCACAGATCGGGACGAAGGTCCGTTCTGTTCTGGCTCAGGCCTGCGGCTCCTGCCGGTATTGCGTCACCGGTTGGGAGACCCTCTGCGAGCAGCAACAGAACAGCGGTTACTCGGTGAACGGAGCCTTCGCCGAATACGCCGTCGCCGACGCCCGGTACGTCGTCCCGGTCCCGGACTCCACGCCGCCGGCCGCACCAAGGTGACCGCCATCGGCCGCAAACTCGACGACGTCAATTCCGCCATCGACGATGTGCTCGCCGGAGTCGTACCCGCCCGCATCGTCTTCAAGTTCTGACCGCGACCGGCACCCGACTCGAGTTCTGCCCGCGATCCGACCCGAGGATGGCTGGATCGACGCCCTGACCGGCTTCTGTGCGGTCAGGGCGTCCGTCCGTTGGGGCGCCAACCAATCCGTCCGTCCGGGCGCCAACCAAAGGGAGAAACCGCCTCACCGGCAATGACGTGTTTCAGCTGTTAACAAGCAATTCATTTCACCGGGCTCAAACGGCTGGACACTCAGCGAGACGAGGCGCGCCGCCTCGGTACTGCCATCGTGGAGGCACAGCGTGAAGTCCTTTCCCCAGCTACACCAGCTACACCGCGGCCGAGTTATTTCCGGCACTGTGACAACGATGGCTCTGGTCCTGATCGGCTGGGGGCTACCGGCACCGGCCCAGGCTGCCGGCACATCAGCGCCGATTCGGACACTGGTCTCGAACCTCAGCGTGGCAACCGAGGTCCGCACCGGATATGACCGGGCGCTGTTCCCGCTCTGGATCGACGCCGACTCGGACGGCTGCAACGCCCGGTACGAGGTCCTGATCGCGGAGGCCACCACCGCGCCCACCGTCGGCTCCGGATGCGCACTCACCGGGGGGCGCTGGTACTCCTACTACGACAACGTCTACTGGACCCTTCCCTCGGATCTGGACATCGACCACATGGTGCCCCTCGCCGAGGCCTGGGATTCCGGGGCTCGCAGCTGGACCACTGCCCGCCGTCAGAGCTACGCCAACGACCTCGACGACGCCCGGCCCCTGGTCGCCGTCACCGACAACGTCAACCAGTCCAAGAGCGACCAGGACCCCGCCGAGTGGATGCCGCTCTACGCCAGCGCCACCTGCCGTTACGTCAACGAATGGGTCGCGACCAAGACCCGTTGGCGGCTGACCGTCGACAGCGCGGAGAAGACGGCGCTCACCAGCCTGGCCGCGAGCTGCCCGAACTCGACCATCGCCGTCACCTACGCGCCCTAGGTCCGGGCCTGCACCCCACTAACCGTGCGAAGGGGACATCCGGCGGCCGACGACCCCACCCGTCCGGCGACGATACCGTCGCCGGGTGTCCCCTCCAGAACCCGCCGCCAGCCACCAGGATCACGCTGTCGACGAGCCAGAACCAGCGAGCGGCGTAAAGAGCGGCGGCCTGGTGCGAGACGCCCGGGGAATGGCGATCGCCACGGCCGCCTCCCGGGTCACCGGCTTTGCCCGAATCGTGGCGCTGACAGCGGTCATTGGCATCGATGGTGTGCGGCAAGCCTTTGAAGTTGCCAACACGCTGCCGAACACGCTCTTCGAGCTACTCCTCGGCGGCATCCTGACGTCCACCTTGGTGCCGCTGCTCGTCGAGGCGAGGGCCGGCGGACCGGCGAAGGCCGCCGCCTCCGCCCAGCGAATCCTCACCCTGACGATGATCGCCACCGCAACGTTGTCGGTGCTCGCGATCGTGGCCGCCCCGATGCTGGTCCGCGCGTACAACAAGACCACCGACCCGGCCGAGATCGCCCTGAGCATTCAATGGGCTCGATTCTTTCTCCCCCAGATCTTCTTCTACTCGTTGACCGCGGTGATCAGCGCGATCTTGAACACCAACGCCCGCTTCGGAGCGGCGGTCTGGGCACCCGTACTGAACAACGTGGTGGTGATCGCCACCATGGCTGTCTTCGCTCTGCTGCCCGGACCTGCACGTCCGAGAGTTGGCACGCTGACGTCGGTGCAACTGCTGACCTTGGGTATCGGCACCACCCTCGGCGTCATCGCCATGACCGTGGCGCTGCTGCCCGCGCTTCGGGCGACCGGCTTCCGCTGGCGACTGCGCCTGGGCCTGCGCGGAGTCGGCCTGCGCCGGATGGCCCGGATGGGCTCCTGGGTTCTGGTCTATGTCGGAGCCACCCAGCTCGCCTACTGGGTAGTGACCCGCCTGTCCACCGCAGTGGACGATCAGCCCACCTACGTGTTGGCGTTCACCGTCTGGCAACTGCCGCACGCCGTCGTCGCTGTCTCCATCATCACCGCGTTGCTGCCGCGGATGAGTGCGCACGCTATCGGCGGTCGCCTTCCGCAGCTTCGGGCCGACCTCGACCGGGGCCTGCGGTTGAGCATGATCGTGCTGCTGCCTGCCGCCGTCGCCCTGGTGGTGCTGGGGCGCGAGGTCACCACGGTGCTGTTCAATCACGGCGTAACCGACCTGAAGGAGGCTCAGCGGGTGGGGTGGGTGCTGGCCGTGTTCGCGGTCGGTCTGCTGCCGTTCAGTGTTTACCAGTTGCAAGCACGTGCCTTCTACGCCATGCGAGACACCAAGACACCCTCGCTGGTCCAATGCGCCGTGTCCGCGGTGCTGATCGGTGTCGACCTGCTGCTAGCTGCCGTTCTGCCACTGCACCTGCGAATCTTCGGCCTCGCGGCGGGCCACGCCGGTGCTTACCTGATCGGCGTCCTGATCAGTGCCACCACGCTGCGCCGAAGGCTGGGACCACGCAGCGACGACGCCACGAGCATGGTGTCGCTGCTGGCGCGACTGGTCCCGGCCGCTCTCCTGGCCGGAACCACCGCAGCCGGGCTGGCCACCGCCCTGCACCCGCACCTACCGGATGGACCCCTCGGCGCACTGGTCGTCCTCGCCACAGCCGGAACGATCGCCGTCCTGGTCTACCTCGCCGCAATCGTTGCGCTGCGTGTCCCTGAGGCCCGAAGCAGCCTGCGACGGCTCCGGCCGCAACAGCTCGGCCCGCGGCACTGACACGGCGACAATGACGTCCCGTCGCCCGAACGCTGGGCGTCCCCCGGAGCCCATTCTTTCAACCAGCCATTGATCTCGGTAGTCTACGCTGGCTGTAGACTGTGGGCATCGCGGATGAGATCGCGGCGATGATTCTGAGCTTGGCTGAGGTGGGTGTTGATGTGGCAACCGGAAAAGTGATTCGTTTCGACGAGCTCCGTGGCTACGGCTTTATTGCGCCGGATAACGGCAGTGACGACGTATTTGTCCATGCGAACGATCTGCTTGATGGGAAATCCTTGTTTCGTCCGGGCCAGCAAGTGGTATTCGAGGTGGAGGACGGCGAACGCGGGCTGAAGGCGTCCGAAGTACGTATCGATCCGAACGCCGCTCCGGCACCGATACGGCAAGCCGTCGCGACCGCCGTCAGACCCCCCGGCGGTGCCGCCGACGCCGAGGACGGCATGTGTGATCTGTTGTCCGGACCGGAGTTTCACCATGAACTGACCGAAGCACTGCTCGCCGTCGTGCCGTCATTGACCGGCGCGCAGATCCTCGAAACGCGCAAGCGGATCACCGAGTTGGCGACGGCACATAACTGGGTCGAGCTCTGACCGACAGCAATTGGTGACGAAATAGTTCGCCTGGTATATCTCGAGTCCGGTCGGCCGACTACATGGATGTCCCGAACTCATTCGGCTGCGCACCGCAATGCTGATCAGCCTGGGAAGAGATCCGGGCCCGGATGACGCTTCGTGAGGTCTGGCTTCCGCAGCGTGGTTTCGCGAAAGTCTGAATCATCCCGAAGAATGAGCATTCAGAGCTTTCGGACCCGAGAGAGAGGCCGTGCAGGCTTGCGGGACTGCCTGGTTTGGCGGACCATCTGCCCGGACCTCGAGCACCAAAGGGACAGCGCGGATATATCGGGTTCGCATGCACCAAACCTGACTTCCGGCGGCGAGGACACACCCGCCGCATCCTGCTCAATCCGCTCGCCTGGTTCACCCTGCGTGACTTTCCCCTCAGACACCCGCTTCGGCGCCGATCTGTCCGGGGACAGAGATTTCCGCCGCCGGGCTGCCAGCCGGCAGGGTGATCGTGAAGGTCGAGCCCTCTCCTGGCGCCGAGCTGACATCAATCGAGCCACCGTGGTGGACGACGATCGCCCCATACGCGAAGTTCAGACCTTGCCCTGTTCCCGTGCCGACCGGCTTCGTGGTGAAGAAGGGATCGAAGACCTTGCCGCGCACGTCGTCGTCCATACCGATGCCATTGTCCCGCACCGTGATCCGCGCAGCGCCCGGCACCGCCTCAGTCGTCACCTCGATCACTCCGCGAGGAGTATCGGAATGCTGCGCCCGCTTGTCCGCCACCGCATGAGCGGCGTTCATGATCATCGCTAGCAGGCTTTCCTTGACCTCTCCCGCATGACAAATCACGGCCCCGAGTTCAGGGTCCAGAATCAGATGTAGGTCGGCGACCGACGTCCATTCATGTCTGCTGATCTCCACGACGGACTGCACTGCCTCGTTCAGCCGGCAGGAACCACGGCCCTGGCCGCCATCGGCGAAGTCCTCCATGGCTCGCACCATGTCCGCCACGCGCTGCAGACCGTCGCGGCTCTCCGCCAAAGCCTTGGGGATCTCGTCTTGCAGGAACTCCACATCCAGATCTTCGATCAGGGTACGCATCGCGGCAGCGTCGAGCTCCTGGTCGCGGGAGAGCAGGTGGATCTTTCCGAGGCCGGCCAGGATCTCCTCCGTGCTGTTGGAGATGAACTGCGTGTTGAAGGTCAGAGCCTGTACCGGGGTGTTGATCTCATGGGCGAGACCGGCTGCCAGGCGTCCCATCGATTCCAGCCGACTTGCCGTGGCTAGCTGCCGTTCCAGATCGGTCATCAAGGTCACGTCGACGCCCACTCCGATGACTCCTTCGGGTCCGTGCGGACCCTGCCTGGGCAGGACGCTGAACAGCAGACGGCGTTCCTCCCCATCGGGGGACTGAACCGCCGCCTGCTGATCAAGGGCAGCGACCCCTGCCCTCTGCACCTGCTTTTCGAGTTCGCTCAGACGCCGGATCAGATCGGGGTTTCCGGCGTCCGTGACCAGCTCCGGCGACGCATTGTCCGTCTCCTCAGGGGAACGGACGGGGGCGATACTTCTGAGCCGGTCGAAGGCTCGGTTGGCCCCCAGGAACTCGCCAGCCGGGTCCTTCCAGTAGACGAAGTACGGGCTGGACTCGATGACCGTTGAGAGCAGCTGTTTCTCGGCCAGCAATGCCGAGGCCTGATACCGCACGGCCTTGTTGAGCCGAAGGAGGATCACCCAGCAACCGCCCAGGAGCAGCAGCGCAAGGGTGAAGGAGGCCGGAATCGCGATGGCCGCCAACCGGCTGCGTTCGGTCAGACGGGTCATGCTCTCCCTGCTGCGCCGCTCGTGCGTGGCAGCGGCCGAGGCGACCCGGGAGATCAGGGCGTCGACCCTCGGCCCGGTGATCGTCGTGGCCAGGTGCTGCGCCTCGGCGATCTTCCCGGACTCGACGGCAGCGAACACGATACGCGCGTTTTGGTCGTATTGACGAGCCTCCACCCGCACGAAGGTGGCCAACGACTTGTCATCGACGCTACCCAGCGCGTTCACCCGGTCAACCGCCGCACGCAAATCAGACTGCGCCTCGGCGAACCGGGCGATCTGGACGCGACCCGCCTCGGCGCTCGACGATCCGTGATCAGTGCTCAAATACCGCAACTGGGCACTATATTCGCGGTTCGCAGCCGAATTGATGTCCTGATAGGCCTGAGACAGGGCCATTTCTTTGGCGGCTTCGGCCGAACTGCGGCTGGCGTCACGGGCCTGCACGGTGCAGGCGCCTGCCATCACCGCCGCGGTGACCGCCAGTCCGACCGTGAGCGGAGCCAGGCCGTGAAGCAGTCGGTCGCGGACCCAGCGCCCACCGCTTCGTGGGGAAACTCTGGTGCGGGACTGATCATGCGTGCCACCTGCATGACCTGGCCAGGCAGTTCCTGGCCAGCACGAGGTCGAAAGGGCACGCGTCCACGGAGAACGTTCTCGGCGGGAATCCACGTCGACTGAACCCCGAGGACCGGCGGCGTTGCTGCCTCCGTCGGTGCCGAATCATCGCGCCTGCCTCTGGAGGCAGGGCCGTGACCTTGATCGATCTCGAGTTCGCAGCGGATCGAGCCGAGAAGAAGCATGACGGCCGCACCGAACAGGAGCGGAGCCCGCAACGGGCAGCATGCCGAGTCGTTTGCACCGTCCCCCTCGAAAGGACAAGCCAGTGCGCATCGCCTCTCTCAAGCAGGCAGGGGTCTGCTTGGTCGTCGGCGGGCTGGTCACCGCCTGCGGAATCGGGTCTTCCCCGGGAATCAAGGATGCGTCGGACGTTGAATCCTCCGACCCCGTCGTGGTGGCAGCCAAGACCCTGGTCGAGACCAGCTTGACCGCCTCCTCCGGATTCACCCCACCCGCAAGCGGCCCGAAAGCACAGGCATCGGGTTCCACCATCGTCTACGTGGCCGCCGACGTGACCAACGGTGGGATTAACGCCGTCGCCATCGGAGTGAAGGAGGCCGCGGTCAAGGTCGGCTGGAAAGTTGTCGTCATCGACGGGAAGGCGAGTGCCGAAGGCCGCACGGATGCGTTGAACAAAGCCATAGCCATGAAGCCCGCCGGGATCATCGTCGGTGGCTTCGACGCCGCTGAGCAGTCCACCACGCTCGCGCAGGCTGCCGAATCGAAGATCCCCGTGGTGGGTTGGCATGCCGGCGCGAAACCTGGTCCGGACGTGGCCAGCGGGTTGTTCACCAACATCACCACCGACCCGCTCGAGGTCTCCCGGATCGCGGCGGACTTCGCCATCGCTGACTCGAACGGGACCGCCAACGTGGCCATCTTCACCGACAGCGAGTACGAGATCGCCGTGCAGAAGGCGGATGCGATCAAAGCCGAGATCCAGAAGTGTTCTCGCTGTTCGGTGCTCGAATACGAGGATTCGCCGATCGCCTCGGCCGACTCGCAGATGCCCGCCCTGATCTCCTCGCTCCTGCAGCGGCACGGTGCCAAACTCACCTACCTGTTGGCGATCAACGGCAACTACTTCGGCGGTGCCCGCTCCGCCTTGAAGGACGCCGGAAAGCCCGCCGGTGGCCCGCCCAAGTCGGTGGCCGCAGGTGACGGTGATGCTGCCGAATTCCAGCGGATCCGAGGCATGGATTACCAGGCCGCCACCGTGGCCGAGCCTCTGTACCTGCAAGGCTGGCAGTTGGTGGACGAACTGAACCGGGCCATCGCTGGGAAGCCGGCCTCGTCGTTCGTCGCCAAGCCTGGTCTCGTCACGAAGGCCAACGTGCCGACGGGAGACGTCTTCGACCCGGCGTCGGGGTACCGCGACGTCTACGCCGAGATCTGGGCTGGAACCTGAGACAGTTCGACCGCCAGAACGTCATTGACCTTCGCAGAGCCTCGTCCGCAGAACCTACTGAGCGGATGTCCCCTGGCGCATGACTCGGCGCAGAGGCATTTTGGTTCAGTCAGGGCGACACGCGTGGAGAGGAGCCCGCGATGAGAGCAAAACGAGACGACTGGTTGATCGTGGAATCGCCGCATACCGGGGAGTCCCGCCGCAGAGGCTTGGTCCTGGAGGCACGCGGTGCCGATGGCGGGCCGCCCTTCCTGGTCCGGTGGACGGGCGACAATCACGAGTCCTTGGTCTTCCCCGGTCCGGACGCCCACTTGGAGAAGGCCGAGGCCACAGCGCAGGGCGGTGCCGACGGCTGACCATCAAATCAGTGGCCGTCAAACCAGTGGGCGACTCGAACCGGCGTCCATGACGTGACGACGGCGTCCTCCCGGCACGATCCCCGGACGGCACGATGCTTCCGGGGGTCGGGCCGGCTGGACGACGTTGTCCCCGCACAGCCGGGTCGTGGCGTGCTCCCACACGCTCAAGCGCTGACGAGGCCCCTACTGATCGGCCGCCTACTGAATCGGGAGGCCTCCGCGCCCGGTTAGCCGGTGATCGCGCCGATCGCGCTGAAGACCCCGTCGGGGTCATAGCGATGTTTCGCGGCCAGCAGCCGGTCGGCGTTCTCGGCATAGCCGAGCTTCGTCCGATCACCCTCCTGCGGCCCGAGAATGTTCGGGTAGCCGTCCGGCAGAGCGTCTTTCGCCAGCACCTCGGCGATCTCATGCGCCCACTCCAGGTGCGGCGCGGCCGTGACGGCCGGCTCCTCACCCACCGGCCCGGGCGGCCAAGCCGCGATCATCTCGACGAGCAAGTGGTCTCGGCGCAACGCGAAGGCAGTCGCGTTCGGCGCGACCCGGGCGGCAGCACCGTGGAAGTGGTGCAGCGCGATCAGCGAGAACGGCGAGGAGGGGGCAGCGGCGCTGTTGACCAGCGTGGTGACGGCGTCGTCAGTCAATTCGGCGATCCAGCGGGTGGCGAGCGCGTAGCGGTGACCCTCGACCATGCCGGCGTCGAACATCCGCAGCAACTCGGGGTAAGGCATCACCGCCACCCCGTCGAAGATCGGCGTACCCAGCCTGCGCAGCGGGGCCACCGCGTCCTGGCCGGCTGCCAGATCGCCGCTCCAGGTCGGGGCGACGAACACGGCGGGCTCACCGGTCGGTCCGGTGAGGAATCCGGCCATCACGGTGAGTTCGTCCGGTGCCGAGGCCAGGACCTCGCGGTAGCCGTGAAGCACCTGGGTGGCTTGCTGCAGGGGGTACATCACCATCCCGCCCAGCACGCGCTCGAGCGGGTGCAGTCGGTAGCGGGCGCTGGTCACCACCCCGAAGTTCCCCCCGCCACCGCGCAGCGCCCAGAGCAGCTCCGGGTCGCCGTCCGGACCTGCGCTCACCTGTCGGCCGTCGGCAAGGACGACGTCCGCGGAGATCAGATTGTCCAGCGCCAGCCCGAAGCGCCCGATCAACCCGCCGTAGCCGCCGGCCATCGTCTGGCCGGTCATCCCGACGCTCCGGACGACGGCGGTGGCCGTGCCCAGGCCATGTACCGCGGCCGCGTCAATCAGGTCACCGACGAGGGCGCCACCCTGTGCCTTGGCGACGGCCTCGCGTAGGTCGATACGCACGCCGCGCAGGCCGGACAGATCCACGACCAGGCCGCCGTCGCGGATGGCCCGCCCGGCCCAGTCGTGCCCACCGCCGCGCACCGACAGCGGGAGGCTGTGCTCGCGGGCGACGAGCAGCGCGGTGCGGACGTCGTCGGCATCCAGGCAGCGCGCCACGACTGCAGGCCGGTAATCCACCGCGCTGTTCCAGACCGCCCGGGCAGCGTCGTACCCGTCGTCGTCAACCTGCCAAATCATGCCTCGAAACCGGTCCCGCAACGTCGAGGCGATCACTGTCGCTGTGCTGTACGTCACGCACAGTAGATTACCGACCGGCCTGCCCTGATACAGCTTTCCTAGCCCTGGCACGCCGAACTGAGAGGTTGACGCCGAACCGAAGTCGGCAGGTCAATCGCCCGCCCATTTCAGGGACGCCGATAGCCCGGTGAGCACGGCATGGTGGAAGCTAGCGCCATGACGGAACCCAGGGTCGCAGTGCATCCGGAGCCGGTTTGGCGTGACCAGTCGAACATCCTCGTCACGTGGATGATCGACGACCGGCTCGGCACGGACCTCGCGTCCGAACAGCTGTGGGCGCGATGGATAGACGACCGGCATTTCGAGCTCTGCTGTATCCCCTTCTTCGCCGACGACCTAGCCCTGGGTGATGTCGTGGAGACAGACAGTGACTTCAGGATTCAACGGGTCTCCACCCCTTCGGGCAGGTTCGTCTTCCGGGTGTACTTCAGCGGGTCAGGTCAACCGAAAGACACGATCGCTAAGGAACTGGAGGCGCTCGGTGCGTCGCTGGAGTGGTACTCGGGCAGCTTGCTCGCGGTCGACGCGCGCGACCAAGTCCATGCGAAGGTCATAGCGGACTTTCTGATGTCTCGCGAGAACGCCGATGAGTTGATGTACGAAGCTGGTAAGACCGCCGCCTGAGCCTGCACCAGCGAAAGCGCGGCCGGCGCCGGCAGGCATTGCTCCGCAGGCACCGCGCAGTACTCCGCGTAGCCGCCGCCAGCCACGAGCGCACAGACGGCGTCGCCCACCTGCCAGCGCACTCCCCCGCCGTCAGCGCGCGCCGCCACGTCCACGACATGCCCCGCGACCTCGAGACCTGGAATGTCTGACGCGCCCGGCGGCGGCGAGTATTTGCCAAGACGCTGCAGCACGTCAGGACGATTGACGCCCGCGGCGGCGACACGCACCAGCACCTCTCCTGGTGCGAGCACGGGCCGCGGCCGTTCCACTACGCGCAGCCCGTCGGCTGGCCCGGGCGTCGAGATCTCTACCGCCCGCATCGCCCTACTCCTTCAGCGCCGATGGCAGCCGTGGCGACGAGATCAATGTCGCAAAGACGTCCCACCGCTTGGCTGGATCGTCGCCCGCCCGCCGCTCGACGTAG
>JANNPJ010000168.1:0-2956 GCA_031400005.1 Kineosporiaceae bacterium
AAGTTCGGAGACGACCTCATCCCAATGCGTGGCGTCCCGCAGAAACAGCTGTACTGATCCGGCCGCCTCGTGGGCCAGTGAACAATCGCGAGCTGGCCGAGGTGCGACGGCGATCCGTCGCAGAACCATGGGTCGAAGATCTTCGATAATGGGCACGATCCGAGCTCGCTTGCCCTTGGTCCCCTTGTCCTGGAGCCCACCAGGAGACGGCGTCGTCTGCCTGTTCCTGGGCGATCTCGCTAGCGGCGACTACGTCGCGAACCAGGGGATGCTGGGCATTCTCGCGGCGCCACGCTGGACTGCGGAGAACATCGAGTCGACCCCAGTCAGGGGGGTGGCAGGTGAGGCTCAGATGCTCATTGGCCACGACGATGGTGAAGGCCGGTATCAGTGGAAGGGGTCAGCTGACCGGTTTGTTGCGGTAGCGTGCCACGAGCTCCGGGGCGGCAATCTGCATGCGAACCGGGGGGAGCCCGCTGGCGATGAGTTCGAGGTCGTCACAGACCATTTCGCCGATCGCGGCGAAGGCGGCCGGGATTCCGCCGGCCCGATGCGGAGAGAGCACCAGTCCCTCCAGAGAGCGGGCCACGTGGTCGGCGGCCAGCGGTTCCTCGGGCCAGACGTCAACCGCGGCCAGGAAAGCGCCCGCGCTGATCCGGTCGATGAGGGCGTCGTAGTCGACGACTGCGGCTCGGCTGACCAGGATGAGTCGGGTCCCTGGCTGTAGCAGCGCGAGTTCGCTTGCACCGAGGAGATGCTGGTTGGTGTCCGTGACGGCGGCCAGGACGAAGACGAACCGGCTCGTGGAGAGGGTCTCGTTCAGTCCGGCTGGGGTGATTCCGAGGTCGCGCAGGACGGCATGGGGCAGCCAGGGGTCGTACACCCGAACGGTCGCGTCGAATGCGGTGAGCAGCCGGTGCAGACTGCGACCGAGATTACCGAAACCGATCAGGCCGATGCTGGAGTGGCGCATCAGGATCGAGTCGTTGGTGTTCGCGCAGACGTACTGTTCGCGGCCTTCGCGGAAGGCGCGGTCCTCGCGGCTGATTCCGCGGGCAAGGTCGAGGGCGAGACCGAGGGACATCTCGGCGACGGCATCAGCATAGGCGGGTCCGCAGCCGAGTACCCGCACGCCTTGGGCGAAAGCGGTGGTGTAGTCGACGTTGGGAAAGAAGTTGCCTTCGACGTTGATCAGGGCCCGCAGTGCGGCTGCCTGCTGAAGACGTTCGGCGGGCAGATCGGGTTGACCGATGATCGCAAAAGCCTGCGGCAGCAGTTCTTCGAACCTGCGCTCATCCGGATTCGCCTCGAAGTCCACGACCTCGAAGCGGTTCTGCAGCCGCTTGAGGGTCTCTGGGGTGAAGATGCGGTCGCGCTTCTGGGGTGCGGGCTGGAGGAGGACAAGGGGTCGGTCGGTGCTCATGGTGTCCTCTCGGAGGAATGGGCAGATAGCCGTCGGAATTCGGGTGTGCGTCAGCGCAAGCCGTTGTTGTGAGGCGTAATCCAGGCGCCGCCGCTGGCGGCGGACTCGATCACGGCGTCGCACAGGCGTGCGGCCCGGGCGCCGTCGGCGAAAGTGGGTAGTCCTGAGGGCGTGCTTCCGGCGATGGCCTGGTGGGTGTCGGCGACGAAGGCGTTGAAGCAGTCTTGGTACCCCTGAGCATGCCCGGCCGGAAGAAAGGCATACCTGGCTGCGCCTGGAGCCAAGATCTGCGGGTCACGCGACAGCAGCCGGGTTTTGGTCCGATGGCCCACCCAGAGCTGCTCGGGCTCTTCCTGGTCGAAGGCCAGGCTGGTAGCACTGCCAGAGATCTCCAGGTGCAGGCGGTTCTTGCGGCCAGCCGCGGTCTGCGCCACAACGACGGTCCCGATCACGCCGGTCTCAGTGCGAAAGTGCACACTGGCCGCGTCCTCCGTGTGGACGGCTTTGCCTCCGCGGTCGGAGAAGACGATCTTTAATTGGGCTGAGAGACTCTGGATGCGGTCCTGGGTGACGAACTCGAAAAGGTCACACCAATGGGAGCCGATGTCCGCGAATGCCCGAGACCGGCCACCGGCAGTCGGGTCGACCCGCCAATTGCCGTCAGTGTCGGAAGCCATCCAGTCCTGTAGGTAGCTTCCGTGGACCACGCTCAGCGCCCCGAGGTCGCCGGCCCCAATCCGGACTCGCATCTCGCGAACCAGAGGATGGAATCGATACACAAACGGCACCGTGCCGATCACCCCACCGGCCTTGGCTGCCGACGTGAGGGAGTCGGCCAGATCGCCGTCCGTGGCCAACGGCTTCTCGCAGATGACGTGCTTGCCCGCCGCGATCGCTGCGTCCGCAAGCGCGGCGTGCGAGCCGTTCGGGGTACAGATATGGACAATCTCGATTGCCGGATCGGCCAGAACGGATGCCAGATCTGTCGTAGCCCGAGCAGCACCGACAGCGTTGCGAGCCGCTGCCAACTGGTCCTCGCGCCTGACCACTACACAGTCCACCAACCCACCGGCCGCACGGGTGGCCCGGGCATGGGTGGCGGCCATGAAGCCTGAACCCACGATGGCCGCCTTGATGACGGTCGGGCCACCCTCGCTATTGCTGAGGATGCCGTCGGACGACTGCTCGCCGATCTGACTAGCTGTTACGTGTCTCACAACGGAGAATCTACGCGGCCCCGGCGCAGGCGACCTCTTTCAGATCCTGCGCAATCGCCAGTCCCGCACCAGGGCTGACCTGGCCCTGCTCACCGGACAAGCTCGCTCAACCGTCACGCAGCGGGTGGACCAGTTGATGGCCTCCGGGCTGATCGCGCCCGTCGGGGAGCGTCATCGGCTGGTGCGGCGGCGTCCCGGACCAGGCCGGTGCCCTACATCTCCGCAACGACCCGGAGGGCGGCGAACCCTGCCCGCCGGATCGGCAGCGGGCAGGATCGCCTAGGTCAATCGCGGGAGGTCACCGCGCGGATCAGAG
>JANNPJ010000187.1:0-2046 GCA_031400005.1 Kineosporiaceae bacterium
CCGACCGCTCGGGGTGATGCTCAGGCGAAACTCCCGCTAGCTCCCGCGAATACGCTTATTGATCTGGTTCTCGGTGGGTACCGGGAGTACGGCCTGAGCATCACGGGAGCATCGTCCCGACCTGTCATCGGGTGGGTGCCCACCTCGTGGACGTCACTTTCGTCGCGCGAGTCAACGTGATCATGCACGCTTGCTCTCTTCCGCGAGTTAGTCGCGCGTTATGACCCTTTGAAGGGGTCAAACCGCGCGACCAACTCGGCGCACGCTCGAAGCACCCATTCATGGCGCACGAAGTGGTTGCCGGATTTGGCCCGGTGTCTGGGTCGAACCTGGCAGCCACTTTTGGGCCGGAATCGGGAGGCGGGCAGGGTCGGGCAGGGAGGTGGGCAGGGCAGGGTCAGCGGATGCGCACGCCGGAGATGGCGCGGGCGATCACTAGCCGCTGGATCTCGCTCGTCCCCTCGAAAATGGTGTAGATCTTGGCATCTCGGTGCATGCGCTCCACCGGGTACTCCCGGGTGTAGCCGTTGCCGCCGAGGATCTGGATTGCCTCCTCGGTCACCTTCACCGCGACCTCGCCGGCCTTGAGCTTGGCCATCGAGCCCTCGCCATTTTCGTACTTGATCGGCTTTCCCCGCATCAAGCCTGCCGACATCCATCCTGCCCGCCACACCAGAAGACGAGCAGCGTCCAATTCGGTCTTCATATCGGCAAGTTTGAAGGCGATGCCTTGATTGTCGATAATCGGCCGGCCGAACTGCTGACGGGTTTTCGCGTAGTCGAGGGCTACCTCGTAGGCGGCCCGGCCGATCCCGAGAGCCTGGGCGCCGACGACGTGCCGGGACAGCTCGAACGTCGACATCGATGCATTGGCTCCCAATTTCCCACCGGATCGGGCCTTCGACAGCCGGGCGTCCAGTTTCTCCTTGCCACCCAGCAATGCAGAGCCGGGGACCCGGACGTCGTCCAGGAACACCTCAGCAGTGTGCGAGGCCCGCAACCCGTGCTTCTTCAGCTTCTTGCCCTGCGACAGCCCGCTCACTTCGGTGCGCGGCACCACGAACGCGGCCTGGCCCTTTGCGCCCAACTGTGGATCGATGGTCGCGACCACGACATGGACGTCGGCGATCCCGCCGTTCGTCGCCCACGCTTTCTGCCCGCTGATCACCCAGTCCCCGGTGGCCTCGTCATACCGGGCCCGGGTCCGCATCGCGGAAACGTCTGACCCGGCGTCCGGCTCTGAGGAGCAGAACGCGGCTACGACGGGTTCGTCGACGGTGCCGAAGCAGCGTGGCAGCCAGTGGGCGAGCTGTTCCTGGGTGCCGTTGGCGAAGATCGCCGACACCGCCAGGTGGGTGCCGAACAGCGCCATCCCGATGCCGGCGTCACCCCAGAACAGCTCCTCGCTGACGATCGGCAGCAGCAGTCCGGACGGGTCGATGTAGAAGCTGACCGTTGACTCCAGGCCGTACAGCCCAGCCCGGGCGGCCTCCTGGATGATCGGCCAGGGCGTCTCCTCGCGCTCGTCCCATTCATGGGCCGCAGGCCGGACGACGTTGGCCGCGAAGTCGTGAACCCAGTCGCGGATCTCTTGCTGGTCGTCATTCAGCTCAAGGTTGAAGGTCGCCCATCCGGGCTTGGATCGCTCGGTGGACACCTCCGCCACCATTGTGGCCAGCGCAGATGCTGCGAGTTCCGGCGTTGTCGGGGCTAGTTGCTCCGGCGGGCTGATCGTGGCGTCACTCACGGATGCTCCGATGTCGGCGAGTCGAACCGGTCTAAGTTACCGGCGAGTATACATCGCTAGGTTACTGATGAGTATACCGCTGGATCGCTCCAAGGAGAGCTCATCCACCCAGCTCAAGTTGCCTGCTCGGGCGCCGATGCAAAAGGCGTCCAGCGTCAGCGCTCAGCGTCTGTTATTAAGGGGAACGTCGATGGAGGCGATCGATGAGATCGTTGCCGAGTTCTTGGTCGAGTCACATGAGCGCCGAGGCGGGCCTTGGGTCCAAAAAGAGGGGCAATGCCCCGCCTCCGATTCACGGA
>JANNPJ010000192.1:0-4918 GCA_031400005.1 Kineosporiaceae bacterium
GGGCGGGCTGGCGGGGCCCCCCCACAACCCCCGTGTTACCCCCCCCCCGGGGGGGGTCGGTGTCCCCCCTCGTTGGGGGGTGTTTTCCCCCCCAACACACATACCGGTAAAAACCCCCGCGACCACTTCGACGCAGCACCCGAGCACAGCATGATCATGCGCAAACTGACACCACTGAACGGCTTTAGCGTCAGTTCGTGCACGATCACGGCGGCAGGCATCACGGCGGGTCGCTAGCTGGGGTTGGCGGCCTTGCGGCGGATGACGATCGACCGGCGAGGAACTGTTGATCTGGTCGGGTGCTTGCTCCGGCGGAAGCCGTTGCGCCAGCGGCGCTGGAGCGGCTCCTCGATAAACCGCCAGGACAGCGTCGCGGCGGCCGCACTGGCGAGCAGGGTGAGCGCCAGGGTCACCCAGAAGCCGCCGGTCATCGGGCCGAGCCGGAGCATCCGCCGAATGGCCTCCATCAGCATCGGGTGCCACAGGAAGACGCCGAAACTGACCTGACCGAGCCAGATGAAGAACGGTTTGCAGGCGACCCGCCGCCAGGACGCAGCCGGATCACCGAACACCGGCGGCAGCAGGATCAGGATGGCGACTAGCAGGAAGATCACGTGCTTCAGCATCACTGCCCCGGTGCCGGGGGTTTCCAATCCGAACGGCCCGGCCATCTTGGTCGTGGTCAACCAGTATCCGGCCAGCGCGAGCGACCAGCAGGCACCGGCCGAACTGGCGACGTCCCTGACCAGGCGCGGCACCGGGGTGTCCCGCTCGCGCAGCCAGGCCATCGCCATCCCGGCGGCGAACCAGTCCAGGTAGGCGGGCAACCAGAGCATTTGCTTGCCCACACCGCCGGCGAGCAGGTAACCGAGGCGCCAGCCGAGCGCCACCAGCACCAGGCCGCCGAGGAAGAAAGCCGGCCGCAGCGCGGGCAGCAGGGCGCGCCAATCCCGGCTGTTGAGCAGCCGGTAGTGCAGGGGTTGACGGCGTAGCTCCAGAGCCTCCTGCCGAATCTGGGCCGGGGTCCGGGCTCGGCGTGCCTCCCGGGCGGACCGGGCCCGCGTGGAGGAGTCGGCGGCCGCCGTCCCGCCGCCAAGGATCAAGCGGGCCAGCAACGGCAGGGTGAGGTAGAAGGACACCTCGATGCACAGGCTCCAGCCCTGCACCAGACCGGGGAGTTGCTCGACAAAGTTCGAGGTGTAGTTCTGGACCAGGAACAGGGTGGAGACCCAGAGCGTGAGGCTCGCCTCGCGGGCGTTCGGCGTGATCAGGTAGTCGAAGAGCAGTACCACGAGCAGTGCGGGGTAGATCCGGACATAGCGCCGGCGGAGATAACTCCGCACCGAAACCGGCGGTCGTCGTCCGTAGGCGGCCTGGACAAAGGGCCGGAACAGCAGAAATCCCGACAGCAGGAAGAACAGTGCCACCCCGAAGTCGAGCCTGGACAACCAGCCCGCCCAGGCGCCGGCCACGCCGACTCCAGAGATGAAGCCGACGTGGGTGAACAGCACCATCACCGCGGCCAGCCCGCGGAAGGCCTCCAATTCGGGCAGGTCGTGCTTGGGCCGGGCGGACAGCTCGCTCTCGAGGGTGGCTTTCGCCCCCGCATCGGCCACGGCGATCGGTGCGGCGTCCGCCCCGTCGACCGGCTCCGGCTTGGCCCCGTCGATGGGCTTGGCGTCGGCTACGTCGATCGGCCCCGGCTTGGCCCCGTTGATCGGTGCTGCGTTGGCTACGTCGATGGACTTGGCGTTGGCTACGTCGATCGGCTCCGCGTTGGCCACGTCGATCGGCTTGGTGTCAGCTACGTCGATCGGCTCCGCGTTGGCCACGTCAATCGGCGTGGTATCGGCTACGTCGATCGGCGCGGAGTTGGAGCCGGCTTCGATCGCTTTCATGTGATCGGTGCCCAGATACGCAGGTACGGGATGCAACTCGGCTGGGTGCCACGCACGCGCACCGTGACGCTCTGGATCGTCTGCAGGTAAGGCACGGGAAAGCGCAGGGTGTGTGGCCCTTGTGTCAGTTCGTCGTCAGAGAAGCGTTGGGGAACCACCACGTCGCCGCTGGGAGTCGTTGCGGTCACCTCCACCTTCGATGGTTGTCCGAGCAGGAGCCCGAACTCGATCTGCGCCCCGGTGACATACGGTGCCGCGGTGGGCAGCCGGACAGTCACGGGTTTGTCCCCGGGCGGCAAGACGGCCGCGCAAAGCTTCGCCGGCTTGGTCTCAGCCACAACTTTTGGAAAGTATGCCGAGCGTACCCCGAACCCATTGATCACTTTCGTCTCACCGTCACCGTCGTGGAAGCGCACGTCCGGTCGCATCAGCAACAGCAGCGGGGCATTGGCCGGGAAAGTCGGGCTCACCCAGCCCGGCATCACCGACTCCGGCAACGGCGTCGCCAGGGTCCGGGGAAACAGTTCAGCGTTCTCCAGCGACTGCCGGGCGAAGTCAATCCATTGCCCGGTCGGGTTGTCCCACCACTTCGAGGCGTACGTCATTGAACTGACAACCGAACTGCCCAGCACCACCAGCACGACCAGGCCGCCGGCCAGCGCGTTCATGGTGACCTCGATCGGGGCGGGACCGCGGGTGGCCGGACCTGCCGGGCCGGCGATGGCCTTGACCGGTGCTTGCGCATGCGCGCCGACCTGCCAGGGCAGTGCTGCCAGCGCCGTGGCGAACACGAAGCCCGGCACCAGGTCGGCCCAGAGCCGGGTGGTGGTGGCCAACTCCAGGCCCAGGACGTCGAACCGGCCGACCGCCACGATCGCCACCGACGGCAGCGTCCAGGCGATCAGCAGGATCAGCGCTCGCCCGGTCCGGCCGGGGCTGCGCCACAGCACTGCCGCCAACCCGATCAGGACGATCACCAGGGTGAAGACCACGGCCGTCCCGCCCAGCTTCGGCACGCCGGCAAAGGGCACCAGATAGGACCACTGGAAGGGGCCACCGAGCAGCAACGGAATGATCGTCTTGCTGACCGTGTCACCGGCCAGCTGGAGGACGTCGAGCGCTGACGGCATCCGGTCCGGGCCCTGGTCGTACGGCCCGGCCCGGTAAATCGCCAGGAACACCAGGACCACCGCGGCGGACAGCACAGTCGCGACCACCCCGGCCCGGGCCTGACCCGGCCGCTCGGCTCGGCCCGGCCGCGTGACCCGGCCTGCGGCTCGGCCGGTGAAGATCGTCAGCGTGACGGCGAGCAGGATCACCGGGATCGCGGCGGCCTTTTCGTAGCAGCTCAGACCGAGTGCGGTGACGACGATCAGCACCAGCAGATCGCTCCGGCGCCGGTACAGCACCCAGCGCGAGTGCGCATCGACTGCCCAGACAATGGCTGCCGTGCAGGCCACGATCGTGATCGACTGCCGGTAGTAGGTGGTCGCCGGAATCAACGCCGGGGTCAGCAACAGCACCGCCAGCGGCAGCAGGGTGGTCGTGCGCGGGCCGAACTGGCGGCGCAGCACCCGCCAGAACCCGACCGCCAGCAGCAGCCGCACCAGCAGGGTGATCAGGACCGCGGGTCCGTGCTGGAGCGGGACGACGCGGGACTGGATCCAGTCCAGGGTTCGCGGCAGCGGGGCGAAGTGGGTTCCGTTGGAGCCCATCACGAACTCCAGGAAGGGCTGGTTCAGCGCATACCCCTGGGCCCGGAGGTCGTCGATGTAGAACGCGCCTCGACCGACGATCATCCACAGCAGCAGCAGGTGCGCCACGATCAACCAGGCCGCGATCGTGTCGGTCCTGGACCAGGCGGTCCGCCGCCGCTGGTAGGCCTGCACCACGGAGATGGGGATGAACGGCAAGAGATCCCCCCGATCGACCGTGGCATCCTGCCGGTCGACTTCCAACTGCTTGACGGGCATGAGTCCCTCCGTCACCCCGGCGTCCTCCCTGACTTCCACATGTGCTGGCTGACGCTCGAAGCCGCACCCTGGCGGCAAATGCAACGCTTAGTGTGCACTGATCTGAGGCTGGCGAAAATGGTCACGCCAAGTGACTCCGTTGGGATCATGATTCGTGGTCTACTGGCTGGTAGTGTGCCGGACGCCACATTACTTGCGGTAGTCGGTCGTAAGCTCAGTTGCCAATCTCACTCTGGTCTCAGCCTCAAACTCTCGGAGTTCTTCATGCGGAAGATCGTCGGCCTCGTGTTCGTTGGGCTCGGTGTGGCCCTGATTGCCTTGGCCATCGCGCTGCCGTCATATGTCTATCCGCGGATCGCCAAGGCGCCCGCGGAGCCGGACCAATTCATCACCGCGCAGGGGTCGGGCATGACTGTCCTGTTGGCGCAGTCCACCAACGACGGCGGGATTCGGGTGCTGGACAACCAGGACGTCACGGTCACCCGGCGGGTCGTCGGCGAGGTTCGTCCGGACGCCGCCAAGGCAGAGGGCGACAACCGCTTCTATCGCCTGGCCTTCCGGACCGAGGTGGCGAACCAGAAGAACGGCCTGCTCACCGCCTACGTCGAGGGTGGCTCGTTCAACCAGGAGACCGGGCTGGCGAACAACTGCTGCGGTGACTACGTCCTCACCGACGCGACGGATCCGGTGGGGGAGCCGATTCGGCACGAGGGCCTGATGTTCAAGTTCCCGTTCGAAACCAAGAAGCAGAACTACCCGTTCTGGGACGTCAACGTGAAGAAGGCGGTCACCGCCAAGTACGACGGCACCGAAGAGATCAACGGTCTGGCCACGTACCGCTTCGTGCAGCCGATCACTGACGTCGTGATCAAGCAGCAGGAAGTCACCGGCAGCCTGATGCAGTTGCCCGAGCAGCCCTCGGTCAATGCCGACCAGGTCTACTCCACCACCCGCACGCTGTGGGTCGAGCCGCACACCGGAGCGATCATCAAGGGCAGCGAGAACGTCAACCAGCGACTGGTGTTCGAGGGCAAGCAGACGCCGGTG
>JANNPJ010000240.1:0-6470 GCA_031400005.1 Kineosporiaceae bacterium
CAGGTAGATGAGGGCGCTGAGGACAGCGGCGAGGAAGCACCATACGGATACGAAGGTGGTGATCGATATCAGGGCAGCGGTGATGGCCAGCACAAATGCGAGGACGCCGAAGATGTTGATGCAGCGGTGGCTGGAGAACAGGCCGCTGATGCAGGTGGCCAGCAGGTAGATCACGAGGACGGCGGAGGTGTAGAAGTGCGGTGAGTCGTAGAAGACGCTCTGGTTGCGCACAGTAGCGGTGACCGGGAACCGGAGGATGAAATACAACAGGTAGAGCCCGACGCCGAGGCCGAGCACCACGAACGCGGTGAGGGCTTTCCTGCGCTGGCGCCCGATTTCGATCAAGAGGATGGCGAACGGCACGAAGATCGGCCACAGAACGTGGGAGAACCCTGAGTAGATGTAGGTCGCCCAGGTTTGCAGTCGCGGCAGGTTGTTGTTCAGGCTCAGCCACAGCAGTCCTTCGGTCAGCTGCTGGATCCCGAACAGCAGCGGGATCATTGCGACGGCAGTTCGCGTGGGCCCTGTGACTTGGCCAGTGTCAGCACCCCTACCGCGCTGAGTGCGGTGCCGGCGGTGAAGCTCGCGGTGGCCGAGAAGCACATGATGGTGTCCTGTCACTGGGCGGGGCGGGTTTCGCTGATCCGCACAGGAGTACCCGGTGGGGTCGATCGGCCCGTGCAGGCCTGCAGCCGAGGCTGTTTCATGTCTGGGACGTGGGCGTCGGGGGTTGCTCGGGTGCCTGTCCGGGCGTGGCCGGTGTCAGGTGCACGATGTGGTCCTGGCCGGGGGTGAGCACGCTGATCTGATTTTCGATGCAGACGGTGACGGGCTCGCCGGTATGGGGGTGAAGGCGCAACCGGACACGCGTGCGGGTGATGTCGATGCTGATCGGCTGGCCGCGGTAGACGATCTCAAAGGTGGCGCGGGCTAGCTCGGTCGGCAGCGCCGGGTGCAGCCACAGCACTCCGGCGCGGGTTTCCAGGCCGCCGTAGCAGCGCAGGACCATGTCGACGGTGCCGGCCATGGCGCCGATATGCACACCCTCGCGGGTCGTGCCGCCCTGGATGTCGGCCAAGTCGCTGTCCAGGGCCCGGGTAAACAACGACCACGATCCGGGCCGGTCACTTCGGGCCAGGACCCAGCTGTGGACGAGCCGGCTCAAGGTTGAGCCGTGCGTGGTGCGGGCGAGGTAGAACTCCACGGTAGCGGTCACCGCGTCGGCGGAAAGGGTGTAGTCGAGCCGGTCCAGCACAGCGCGCAGTTCCTCGGCCGAGAGCAGGTAGAGCAGCATCAGGACGTCGGCCTGTTTGGACAGCCGGTAGCGGTTGGGGGTGTCGCCCTCGGCGGCGAGGATCAGGTCCAAGCGTCCGATGTCACCGTACCGGGCCCGGTAAGTCTCCCAGTCGAATTCTTCAAGTTCCTCGTATCCCTCGAACTGGCTGATGACGCCATCGGCGTGGAACGGCACCCGCAGCCGGCGCCCGATCCGGTCCCAGCGTTCGCGCTCGCCTGGCTGCACGGCCAACCGGTCCCACAGCGGCCCACAGTCCTTGCCAGACAACAGCTCGAGAGCCCTTAGCGTCGCGTCGGCCAGCCACGCCACCATCACGTTGGTGTAGGCGTTGTTGCGCACCCCCTGACCGGGCGTGTCCGGGTAGCCGTCGTGGAACTCGTCCGGACCCATCACCCCGACGATGTCGAACCGGTCGGCCGTGGCGTCATAGGCGGCCAGACTCGCGAAGAACCGGGTCACTTCGACCATCAACTCCGCGCCACCGGAGATGAGGAAGGACAGGTCGGCGGTGGCCTGGTAGTACTGCCAGGCGCCGTACGCGACCGCCAAGCCCACATGCCGTTGGCGGCGGGAGTTGTCAGGCATCCACGTGTTGGTGCGCAGGTTGTACAGCTCAGCTGGGGTTTCCTCCCGGCCATCGCTCCCGCTCTGCCACGGAAACATCGCCCCCTCCAGCCCGTCAGCGCGGGCCGCGGCCCTGGCCCGGTCCAGGCGGCGATAGCGGTAACTCAGCAGCGCCCGAGTCAGCTCGGGTCGGCGCAGGGTGAGCATGGGGTAGACGAACACCTCATCCCAGAACACGTGACCGCGGTAGCCCTCTCCGTGCAGGCCGCGCGCAGGCACCCCGGCGTCGAGATCAGGTCCGGCACCGGCCACCGCCTGCAATACGTGGAACGTGTTGAGGTTCAACGCCAGCGACTGCCGCTGCCCCGCTGAAATGTCCACACCGAACCGCTCCCACAGCCGTTCCCAGCCCGCGACGTGAGAGCGCAGCAGGTCCTCGACCGAGGCAGCCAGCCCAACCTGGGTGATCGCGGACAGGGCCGCGCTGGCGGTGGCCCGGTCACGGGACGTGGCCACCGCGACGACCTTCTCGATCGTGACCGGGCGCCCGGCCCGCAGCGGCAGCGTGAATTCGTGAGCGACGTAGGCCGGCTCGTCGTTGAGCAGTCGTCGGTCCTCGCCGAGAACCCGGACGACATCAGCGTCAGCACGGGTCGCGGCTGCAGTCTGCAGGTCACCTGCCCGCGCCCGGGTGCGGGCCGCCATCGCGATGTGCACCTGCGACTGGTTGGTGACCATATCCAGCAGCACGGTGTCCGGGGCGACCTGTACGGCGGTGACCAAGTCCAGGTGCTTATCGGCGAGGAGGCGGTACTCCGCGACGTTACGGTTGGCCACCCGCCCGTCGAGGCCGGAACGCACCACAAGCGGGCCGGACCAGTCCTCGGCCTCCACCGTGGTCTCGAGCACCGCCAGATGCTCCAGCGTCAGGTGAAGGAACGAGCGCGAGGTCACGAGGGTGGTCCGGCCCGCAGCATCGCGGTATCGGCCGACTCGGGTCAGCAAGCCACGGCGCACGTCGAGCTGCTGGGAGCAGCTCAGCATCTGCGCCGAGCCGTGCACGTACGCCGCCGCGCCACCCGCCTGGCCGGCCGGGCCGAGGGTGAGCGACGTCCAGTCAGGAGCGTTGACCAAGTGCTCGTCCTCCACGACACGACCGCCCAGGTCGCTGCTCAGCCGGTTGTAGACGCCCGCAAGGTAGGTGCCCGGGTAGTGCACCCCATCAGCCATGCTGCCGGGGACGGACCCGCGCGTCCCCCAATACCCGTTGGCCAGGGTGCACAATGCCTCCCGAGTGCCTTCAAGAGCAGAGTCGAACCCCTCATACGTGAGTAGCCAGGCGTCCGCGGTAGGTGAGGCCCCGCCGCACCAGTGCCGGCACCTGTCGATGACCGGCACGTCCACCTCGAGCACGCCCAGGTCTTCCACCACGACCCGCGCTCCCGCGGCGAGCAGTCCGGCGCGGTTACCGAGGCGATCGACGCCCACGACCAGAGCGAAGCCACCCGCTACTGCGGCCCGCACGCCGACCTCGGTGTCCTCCACCACCACAGAGCGCATTGGCTCGACCTCCAGCAGACGCGCCGCCTCCAGCAGGGCCGCGCCGAGCGAACGGAGGCTGCCAGGTCTATCGGGCAACGCGAGCGGGTCGCGCTCGACTCGGACGTCGACCACGTCGCGCGTCCCCACCGACTCCAGCAGTGCCGCGCTGTCGGGACCGGCAGTCACCAACGCCGTCGGGATGGCGGCGGCACGCAGGCGACGCAACAACGCGAGCGTGCTGGGGAAGGTCACCGCGTGCCGGCGGGATCCAGCGGGTACGCCGTCGAGGCTGAAGACGACCGCGTCGTAGGATCGCAGGCGCAGGTCT
Source organism: Kineosporiaceae bacterium (assembly GCA_031400005.1). GTDB lineage: Bacteria > Actinomycetota > Actinomycetes > Actinomycetales > Kineosporiaceae > JANNPJ01. The sequence goes on from JANNPJ010000240.1 coordinate 3,732, forward strand.
GGCCCGGAGGGTGCCGTGACGTCCCTCACCAGGACTCCTGCAACCCACGGGGGTCGTGGCTGAGAATGTCGGCGTCCCCGGCTTCGCGGGAATAGGCATTGGCGACCAGCCCCGGCCTGCCGTGATCCGGCCCGATCACGTACATCGCGTCCAGCCCACGTTCGACGATCACCCGGTTGAGGTGAGCGTAGATCAGGTTCAGACCCGGTGTGGTCCCCCAATGACCCAGCAACCTCGGCTTGACATGCTCCAGTGTCAACGGTTCGGTCAGCAACGGGTTGTCCAGCAGATAGATCTGCCCACCGATAGATAGTTCGCCGCCCGCCAGTACCCATCCACCAGGCGCAACGCCTCGGGCGACAGCGGCCCGGACGCGGCCGGCGTGTCTGAGTCGGTATGGGGAAGAGGAGTGCTCACACTCATCGGGATCTCCTTAAGCCATCGAAGGGATGGCGCTGGTGTTGACGCGCAGTGCGTCAAGCCGTTCATTGGGCCCGCTCAGCGGGCGTTCGTCTGCGCCCGCTCAGCGGGCCAGGCGTGTCCGTGACGTGCAGATGCCCGGGACCCGCAGCCGCACCCGGGCCGGCGTGCTCGCTCAAGGCCACTCGCATGCTGATCAGGACCAGGCTGATGCCCACGACCGTCCACGCATCGGGGCGTTCACCGAGGACGACGATGCCGATCAGCAGGCCGAACACCGGGATCAAGAACATCCAGGGTGTCACTGAGGACAGCGCACACCGCTGCGTCTCCACGAACCACGCCAACGTCGTCGCCGCCGTCGCAACGACACCCAGGAAGGTAAGTACCACGACGAAACGCAGGGTCCAGGAAATATTCGGGCCACCCTCGACCACGACGGCAACCCCGGCCAGGACCACTCCCCCGAACAGCAGATGCGCGGCACTGAGCACTACAACATCCACACCACCGAGACGACGGGCCATCAACGTGCCGGCCGTCACCGCGGAAGCCGCCAGCAGCGACAACACCGCCCCCGAACCACCACCACCGGGCACCGCGACCACCAGGAGGCCACCGAACCCGACCACCAGCGCAGCCCCGGCGCGCGCCGATACCCGCTCCCCGAACAACACCCACCCGGGCAGCAGGATCAGCAACGGCTGCGCGTTGGCCAAGACCGCAGCGGTACCCGTGGCCAGCCCAGCGATACCGGCGAACATCGCCGCGAACGCCAGACTCACATTCACCAGCCCCAGCACGCCGATACCCGCCCAGGTACGCCCCGTGCGCGGCAACGGCCGCCGCTGCACGCCGGCGACAGCCGCCAGAACGAGCCCACCCAGCAGTGCCCGCAGCGCAGCGAACCACAGCAACGGCGAATCCCGCAGCCCCCACCGCACCCCCAGAAAACACGCCCCCAGCGCCGCAGCGATCCACACCATCCGTAGTGGCGCTGGACGGTGCCTGAGCACCACCAGACGCTCGCCCGCCGGAAGGACCGTCATCGTGGGGCTTCACCGACCGACGCGATGACCACCGTTCGGCCTGCCCGCGCCGACGTCAGCACCCACCACGTCATGTCAACGGCTCCCGGTGCCTGTGGGCACAGTGGACAAGCCCACCGGTTGCTCCGGTGGTGCTACCGGCGTGGCCTGGTCCGGGAGCCTGAGCCGTTTGAGCGTCAACGCGTTGACCGCGACCAGGAAACTCGATCCGGCCATCGTGATCGCAGCGATCTCCGGGCGCAGCACGAGCCCGAAAGCCGGCTCGAAAACCCCCGCCGCGATCGGCAACGCGATCGAGTTGTACCCGATCGCCCACCCCAGGTTCTGCTTCATCTTGCGGACCGTGCCGCGACCAATCCGCAATGCCACCGCAACATCAAGGGGATCCGAACGCATCAACACCACATCGGCGGTCTCCACCGCCACGTCCGTACCCGCACCGATCGCGATCCCCAGATCGGCCTGGGCCAAGGCCGGCGCATCGTTGACACCATCACCCACCATCGCGACCCGGCGCCCGGCCGCCATCAGTTCCTTCACCTTCGCCGCTTTGTCGCCGGGCAGCACATCGGCGATCACGGTGCTGACACCCAACTGCTGCGCGATCCGCTGCGCTGTCGCGGCGTTGTCACCGGTGAGCATCACCACTTCGACGCCCAGGCTGCGCAGTTCAGCGACGGCGGCCGCGGACGTGGGCCGGACGGCGTCGGCGATCCCGAGCACCGCGACGGCCTTGCCATCGACAGCTGCCAGCACCGCGGTACGTCCCCCGGCCGCGAGGTCCTCCTGCCGGGCACCGAGCCCGCCGAGGTCGATGCCCTCACCGGCCATCAGGCGGGCATTGCCCACCACGACCCGATGGCCGTCCACCGTGGCGACCGCGCCCTGACCGGGCACACTGGCGAACTCCTCAGCGTCGATGCGTCGGGCAGCCGCGGCGTTCGCATGGCGGACTACAGCCTCCGCCAGAGGATGCTGAGATTCGCGCTCCACCGCCGCGATCAGGGCAAGCGCCTCGATCTCCGGCAACCCCTCGACGATCAGGTCGGTCACTTCGGGTGCGCCCAGGGTGAGGGTGCCGGTCTTGTCCATCACCACCACGTCGATCTTCTTCGACGTCTCGATCGCGCTCGCGTTCTTGAACAACACCCCCCGCCCAGCACCAAGACCCGTGCCGACCATGATCGCGGTGGGGGTGGCCAGGCCCAGCGCGTCCGGGCACGTCACCACCACCACGGTGATCGCGAACAACAGGGCCTCGCTGACCGGC
>JANNPJ010000249.1:0-2453 GCA_031400005.1 Kineosporiaceae bacterium
GTTCAATCACCTTGGATGCACTGGCAGAGAGATGGGTTTACAAGCAATAAAAGTGATGGTGCCTGCGGTAGCGGGGACAGAGCCGAGGAGACTGCCGGTTTTCTTTAGGCGACAGGTGCCACTACTGAACCAGCCGCAATCTTTCGTGGCGTCTGAGTGGATCATGATTGGCGGTGCGGGCGCCGGTTTTGGTTGCTGATTCTGCTGTTTGGGCGTGACGGTTTCGTCGAGGTCGTCTCGGTGGGCGCCAGGTTCCACTCGCGGATGGGTGCTGCGGTCTCGTAGGGGCCGCTGAGTGACACGCGCGCCCTGAACCTCGGCCCGCGTGAAAGCGCGAGGTTAGGGTGCAGGCTCTGGTTGGATACCTGCCACGACTAAATCGTTAACGATCCTGGTTGCCAGGTAGTCGTGTCCTTGCTGGTTCGGTTGGATGCCATCGTTAGAGATGTAACGTTCAGCGTTGCCGTTGTTATCGCCCTTGCGGCCGGTCAGCCACCTCTCACCGAAGGGGTCGAGGTAGAGCGCGCCATCGGCCAGGGCGGCCTTCTTCACACTGGCACTGACCTCCTGGGCGGACTTAAATACCCAGCCGCCGCCCGGCCAAAACGGGCCGATGACGATCAGCCGGGCCTGCGGCTCAGCCTCGTGTACCGCTCGGAAAGCGGCAGCTGCCTCGGCCTCGATCTTGCGTGCGCTGTAACCACGCGAGCTGTCATTCAATCCCGCAGCGATGATGACGTAGTCGAAATCGAATTGCTCGGTGTCATCGGCAATGCGTTCGCCCACCGGTCGGCGGCGATCGAGCGTCTGTGGGCCCCGGGAGACATAACCTGTTCCGCCCTCGCCGTCGATGGCCGGCTTCCAGCCCATCTTGCTGGCGACCGTCCAAGCGAACCCGCCGTCGGACCGATCAGCTCCGGTGCCACCGGTGTAGGAATCGCCGATGAAGAGAGCAAAGGGTGGCTCGGGGGCAGTCTTGGCTGCACGGATCCGGTCTGCGGTTGTGACGGTGGGCGCTCGATCGTCGAACAGAGCGATGCCAGCCAGACCGATGGCCAGGCCGGAGCCGATGATCGCAATGGCGATTTTCAACCAGACAGTTCGCATCCGCCGAGTCTGCCGTGTGACGACTCGCCACGCCCAGTTACCTGCGAGTCGGTCTCTGACGCTGCTTCTGTTCGTTGTTAGGCGTGAATTGATGATCGGTGCTCGCAGGCGCGAAGTCCTCCGCTAGCACAGGTGAGCGCGGTCAGCCATTCGGTCCGGCTTCTCGCGAAGACGCCGTCACGCTAAGTATCCTCAGGTAGCGTTATGCTTTCAGGTTCCGTCGGACGATGACGGTGATCAAGGGGGAATTAGTGCCCGATCAGCAGAGAGCGGAGCAGCTCCAGCGTGACTATTACGAGCGGACCGCTGGCCAATATGACGCTGCCCATGTCCAGCCGGGCGATGAGCACTCGATCGCGCTCGACTACATCGCGCAACTCGCCCGCGTAGTCGATGCCACCAGTGTTCTGGATGTCGGAGCGGGCACCGGTCGCGGCGTGCGGTACCTGACCGAACTGCGTCCAGAGTTGCGTGTCACCGGGATCGAACCGGTCGCAGGTCTTCGCGTTGAAGGTGAGCTACTCGGTACCACGCTCCTGGATGGCTCGGGTCAGGAGATGCCCTTCGAGGACGGGTCGTTCGATCTCGTCATCGCTACCGGAGTCCTGCACCATGTCCCCGATCCGGCTCTGGTGGTCGCAGAGATGATGCGGGTAGCCCGGCTCGGCGTGATGATTTCAGACAGCAACCGGTTCGGTCAGGGGCACCCGGTTATGAAGGCTGCCAAGGTCATCCTGGGCGCCACCAAGACATGGGGTGCTTACAATCAGGTTCGGACCCGAGGCCGGGGGTACATGGTGTCCGAAGGGGATGGACTCTTCTACTCCTACAGTATTTTCGACTCGATGCCCGAGGTCAGCCGCTGGGCGGACCGTACGTTTGTGATCCCCACTGGCGGGCGAGCCAAAGGGCGCCTCGGGGCTATCTTCGGGGCAACTCACGGACTTCTGGTCGGGTTTCGCGGATCGAGCAGTCTCCCGCTGTAACCCTCTGTTTGGCCAACGCTTAACCATCCAGCAGATCGAGTGGGAGGGATCTTCTATGACGTCACGACTTGACTCTGATGCAGCACCTCAGCGCAATGGGCTAGGGAATCGGATTGAAGGGAAGGCGCGTGCAGTCGCAGGACTTGCTCGCGATCGACTCCGGATGGAGAACGGACCGAGTGACGCTGTGCGCCTCATGAGTGGGACTGCGGCGATCCACGCCCAGCGCGCAGCGCGTCATACCTTCCGGTATCTGTGGGATGCCGAGGTGTCGGTCTTCAGTCAGTGGGGTGAGGACGGGATCATCGACTTCCTGTGTGACACCTTGGGCTTGATCAAGCCTAAGGCTCTGGAGTTGGG
>JANNPJ010000688.1:0-29229 GCA_031400005.1 Kineosporiaceae bacterium
AAACATGTTGCCAATTCCGTTCACCGATCGATCGCGCGCATCGACCCACAGGCCAGGAAACAGTCGCACTCGTCCCCACCAAATGAAGCCAGGAGGATCGGCGGTGAAGTGCTGCTCGCCGCGAATGGGCGACCACGATCCGTGGAGCGTCCATCCACTCCGCTTGGTTGCGCCCGACGTTGTGCAGGTAGACCCGGTCGAACCCGAGGTCGACGAACTTCTGGATGTACTGCAGGTGCTCGTCCGGATCGGCGCTGATCACCATCCGGCCCTTGAAGTCCTCCGGACGCACCAGCTTGGCCATCTGCTCGAATTCGAACGGTGAGCGAATATCGGCCTTGCCGAACTTCATCCCGCCGTTCGGCCATTCGGTCATGGCGTTAGTCAGGGCCTCCTCGTCGGTGGCGGCCCAGGACATGTGCAGCTGCAGGACCCTCGGCATGGTGGCCGGGTCCTTCCCGGCCTCGCGGGCGCCCTCTTCGAACTTGGCGAACAAGCCTTCAATCTTCTCCAGCGGCGCACCCACGGTGATGATGCCGTCGGCGAATTTGCCGGTCTTCTTCGCGTTGATCGGTCCGGCGGTGGCGACCAGGATCGGCGGGGCTTTCTCCGGCATGGTCCAGAGGCGAGTGGTCTCCATTTTGAAGAACTTGCCTTCGTGCTTGACGTCTTTGCCGGCCAGCGAAGCGGTGAACAGCTTGTTGATCAGCTCGATTGCCTCCCACATCTTCAGTGACCGCTCGCCGGCCTCCGGCCAGTACCCGGGCACGATGTGTTCGTTCAAGGCTTCGCCGGTGCCGAGGCCGAGCCAGGAGCGGCCCGGGTACATGGCTTCCTGGGTGGCCGCGGCCTGGGCCACGATCGCGGGGTGAAAGCGGAACGACGGACAGGTGACACCCGGCCCCATGTCGCCCTGGGTGCGTTCGCCGACGGCGGCCAGCACGCTCCAGACGAACGAGGCGTTGCCCTGCTGCGGAACCCAGGGCTGGAAGTGGTCGGCGGCCATGCAGCCGCTGAAACCGTGCTGTTCTGCCAGCGCGGTGTATCCGACGACCTCCTGCGGGTCGAATTGCTCCAGCATGGCCGCGTACCCAACGGTGAGTTCAGTCATGCTCGAACGCTAGTCGCTTCACCACGTCGACGCCGGACGGGGGACTGGCGGTCGACTTCGCCAATGGCAGATCCGCTGGTCGGACCGGACGACGGTGGGCAAGCTGGGGTAATGCCTGACACCAGACTGACCTTCGGCGCGGGAATCACCGCGCATTCCACCCGCGACGAGGTACTGGCCGCCGCCAAGATGGTGGAGGCTGCCGGATTCGATGTGCTGAACGTCGCCGACCACCTCGGACACCCGGCGCCGTTCTCGATGTTGGCCATGGCGGCCGCCGTCACCGAGCGAGTTCGGCTGCGGACCTACGTCTTGAATGTGTACTTCTGGAATTCCGCGCTGCTGGCCCGGGAAGTCGCCACGATCGATGCGTTCAGTTTGGGCCGTTTCGAGCTGGGGCTGGGCGCCGGGCATATGAAGCACGAGCACGACAACGCCGGCCTGGAGTTTCCGCCACTCGCCGAGCGGGTCGCCGAACTGGAACGAGTGCTGATTGACGTCCGCCGCAGGCTGGCCGACCATCGCCCGGCGGCGGTGCAGAGCCCGGTACCGCTGTCGATCGGCGCCTGGAGCGAGGCCACGATGGGAGTCGCGGCCCGGCACGCGGAGATCATCTCGCTGACCGGAATGGTGCAGATCAAGGGCAAGCCGCCGGGCACGTTCGATCTCAGTCCGATCCCCGAGGTCGACCGGCGGTTGGAGCGCCTGCGCGCGACGCTCGATCGGGAACGGCCCGCCGACCTGCCCGCCCCGGTACTGGACTGCCTGCTGCAGATGGTGGTCATCGGCACCGACCCGGAGGAATCGGCCACCGCGCTGGTGGCCGAGTACGGCGACAGCTACACCGTGCCCGGGGTGCTGGAGTCACCGTTCCTGCTGCTCGCCGCCACCCCCGCCGACGCCGTCGATGAGTTGTTGCGCCGGCAGAAGCGTTGGGGGATCAGCAGTTGGTGCACCCACACGGCGTCCATCCCGGCGTTAGCCCAGGTGGTTGAGGCTTACCAGGCCCAGGCTGGCTTCCCGTCGACGTAGGCGGATTGTTCACCGGAACACCTGCTCACCGGAACGCCATCACATTCTGCGCTGCCCAGTCGGCGAAAGAACGAGGCGACCGGCCGAGGAGCAGTTCCACGTCGGGGCTCACTCGTTGCTCGGCGGCCAGTGGTTCGCCCAGGATCTCAAGGGTGCCGTCGACCACGGGCTCGGGCATCGCCCGGAGCATCATCGTCCGCGCCTCGTCCCGGCTTTGCTCGACGAAGTCAAGTGGAGTACCGAGCGCGTCCGCAATCGCCCCAGCCCGCTGCCGTGGGGAGGTCGCCGCCGGTCCGGTGAGTTCGTAGCTGCGTTCTGCATGATCACGATCGTGCAGGACGGCGGCAGCGACGGCGGCGATGTCGGCCGGGTCCACGCTGGGCAGTGCGATATCCGCGAAGGGGGCGCTGATCATCCGCTGCGATCGGACCGTCTCGGCCCAGGCAAATGCGTTGGTATGAAAACCTCCGGGCCGCAGGATGGTCCACTCCAGGCCGGACTGCTGGATGGTGTCCTCGATCGCTCGTAGTGGGGAGTGCGAGCTGGACTGAGGCCGGGTCCCGGCGGCCTGGGAGGACAGCAGAACCACCCGGCGCACTCCGCCAGCCTTGGCGACGTCCAGGATATCGTGCACATTCAGGTGGGCGCCGGCCCCGGAAACGAGCAGGAAGAGCGCTTCGGATCCGGCCAGGACCGGCCGCAGGCTCTCGGGTTCAGCCAGGTCAGCCTGCCGGTGCCGGACGGACGGCGGGGTATCCGGGCTCGCCGCCCCTCGAGCGACCGCCGTCACCGACTCACCCAGGGCGGTGAGGGCCTGTACGAGCGGGCGGCCGACGTTACCGGTGGCTCCGGTCACTGTGATCATCTTTGGGCTCCTGTTCGGCGAATCCGGGTGCGTCTGCATCCTGACGACGGTGCGCTCGTGCGGCACTGAGCCGTAAAGCGTTGTCGTCGAAGCGATTCGGCGAAGCTAGCAGCCTGAATATAGTAGGTACCTAGAAGAAAGTGACTATCTCTGGAGGATCGCGGATGACGTCGCAGGTGTCTTGGACGGCAGGTTCGTCGGCCGATCCTGATCAGGCCTGCCTGATCAGTCCGGTGGTAGACATGGTTTTCAGCCGATGGACGACGCCGATTCTGTGGTCGCTGAATCAGCATGGCCGGCAACGATTCGTCGAATTGCAGCGTCGGGTCGCGACCATCACTCCCAAGGTGCTGACCCAGCGGCTCCGGCAGATGGAACGGGACGGCCTCGTGGTCCGCACCTATTACCGCGAGATACCGCCCCGGGTGGAGTACGAGATAAGTGACCTCGGGCGCAGCCTGGCCCCGTTGTTCGCGGCGCTCGCGGAGTGGTCTGCCGTGAACATGGACGCGGTGGAAAAGGCCCGCCTCGGCTACGACGAGAGCACACCCTGAATCGTCGGGCGGTGACGCTCATCGTCGCCTACTCGTCGAATGAGTGCTCCGGCGCGGGGAAGGTGCCGCCGCGGACGTCGTCGGCGTAGTCCCGGGCCGCTTGCAGGAGCGTTCCGCGCAGGTCGGCGTACCGCTTGACGAAGCGCGGCGCCTTGCCGCCGTTCAGCCCGGCCATGTCGGTCCAGACCAGCACCTGGGCGTCACAGTCGGGGCCGGCCCCGATCCCGATCGTCGGGATGTCCAGTGCCTTCGTGACCTGAGCCGCGACCGGTGCCGGGATCATCTCCATCACCACCGAGAACGCACCGGCCCGTTGCAAGGCGAGAGCGTCGTCCACCAAACGGTCGGCCTGCTCACCACGGCCCTGCACCCGGTAACCGCCGAGCGCGTGCTCGCTCTGCGGGGTGAATCCGATGTGGGCCATCACCGGGATCCCGGCGCCGGTGAGCATCTCCACGTTGGGTACCTGCCGGACTCCGCCCTCCAGTTTGACGGCGTGGGCCAGGCCCTCTTTCATCATCCGGACCGAGGTTTCCAACGCCTGTTGTGGCGAGGCCTGGTAGGAGCCGAACGGCAGGTCGGCGACGACGAGGGCCCGCTTGGTCGCGCCGGCCACGGCTCGGACCAGCGGAATCATCTCGTCCACCGTGACCGGCAAAGTGGTGGTGTAGCCGAGGACGTTGTTCGCGGCCGAGTCACCCACCAGCAGCACCGGGATGCCGGCCTCGTCGAAGATCTGGGCGGAGAGCTGGTCGTAGGCGGTGAGCATGGCCCACTTCTCGCCGCGGACCTTGAACTGGCTCAGATGGTGGATCCGGATCTTGCGTGGGGTCAGCGGGTTCGCGGGTCCGGGGGGATTCGCGAGCCCGGCCGCCGGATCGGCGATCGGCGTCCGGGCTCCGTAGGGTGCTGTTTCCTCGGGCTGGGCGTTCGGATCATTCACGGCAAGCCTCCTGGCTGGATCGCGCCCTTGCGATGGCTGGTACATCGTCCATCGGCACCACGGTGTTCGAGGCGGCCGATAACGTGGCCACGCTCACACTGAGCGGGCTCACGACTTGTCCTCGCGCCATTTGCTGGTGATGGGCAGTCGCCGGTCCCGGCCGAAGGCAACCGTCGAGATCTTCGGACCGGGTGCGGACTGGCGTCGCTTCCACTCTGCCCGGTCGACCAGCGTCACCACGCCGTCCACGACGTCCGGATCGAAGCCGGAGGCGATCAGCTCGGACCGGCCCTGGGCCTGCTCTACGTAGGCTTGCAGCAGGTCGTCGAGCAGTTCGTACGGCGGCAGGCTGTCCTGGTCGGTCTGGCCCGGCCGCAGTTCGGCCGAGGGTGGCTTGCTGATCGAATTCTCCGGGATCGGCGCAACCTCGCCCAATGCGACCGCCTGCTTGTTCCGCCAGCGGGCCAGCGCCCAGACCAACGTCTTCGGGACATCCTTGAGCGGGTTGTAACCGCCGACCGAGTCGCCGTAGATGGTGGAGTAACCGACCGCCAGTTCGGACTTGTTGCCGGTGGTCAGGGTCAGGTGACCCTCCTGGTTGGACAGTCCCATCAGCACCACCCCGCGTACTCGAGCCTGCAGGTTCTCCTCGGCGATCCCGGTCAGCCCGAGCGCGTCGAGGAAGGCCTGCACCATGGGGGCGATCGGCACCACCCGATAGTCGGCGCCGATCCGCTTGGCGAGGTCCGCGGCGTCGTCCTTGGAGTGCCCGGAGGAGTAACTGCTCGGCATCGACACCCCGACGACGTGCTCGCCACCGATCGAATCGGCCGCGATTGCCGCCACCAGCGCGGAGTCGATCCCGCCGGACAACCCGAGGACGACCGAGCGGAAGCCGTTCTTGCGGACGTAATCGCGCAGCGCCACGACGAGCGCTCGGTAGACCTCGGCCACGCCGTCCAGCGGCTCCGCGATCGTGCCGGGCAGCGGCGGATAGGGCTGGACCGGCTCGGTGCTGAGGACGACGTGTCGCACCTGGGGGATGCTCGCCGCGTCGGTCGGCCGGGTCGACGTCGCGATCGTGGTGCTCGGGTCGGTCGTGCTGCCGGTGGCCAGGTCCAGATCCGTGACCAGCAGCGCGTCATCGAACTGCGGCGCTCGGGCGATCACCTCGCCGTCCGTGCCGACGATGATCGAGTCACCGTCGAAGACCAGGTCGTCCTGTCCGCCGACCATGTTGACGTAGGCCACCGGGCAACCGGTCTGCCCGGCCCGGCGGGACACCAGGGCCTTGCGGGCGTCGTCCTTCTCCCGCTCGTACGGCGAGCCGTTGATCACCAGCAGCAGGCCCGCTCCCGCTTCCCGCGCGGCGGCGACCGGGCCGCCTTCCTGCCAGATGTCCTCGCAGATCGCCAACTGGACGTCGATTCCGTTCACCCGGACCAGGGTCAGGTCTTGCCCCGGGACGAAGATTCGGAACTCGTCGAAGACGCCGTAGTTCGGCAGGTGGTGCTTGGCGTACCGGGCGACCACCTCGCCGCCGTACAGCACGGCGGCGCAGTTCTGCGGCGCACCCTTCGGCGTCCCATCGGCATCGCGGTCCTGCTGGGCATGCTCGCGGCCGAGCCCGGCCGACTCGTCGTGGCCGGACCCGTTTTCGGCGTGGTCCAGGTAGCCCACCACCACCGGCAGCTCACCGAGCCCGTCGGCGGACAGGTCAGCAGCCAATCGCTGGACGGCGGCCCGGGAGGCTTCGACGAAGGACGAGCGCAGCGTCAGGTCTTCCACCGGATAGCCGGGCAGCACCATTTCCGGGAACGCCACCAGGTGGGCCCCGGCGCGAGCGGCCCGCGCCGTCCAACTCCGGATCAGGGCGGCATTCCCGGCGAGGTCACCGACCGTCGGGTTGACCTGGGCGAGCGCGAGGCGCATCTGCGGCATGGCCTCAGCTTAGAGCGACCGGCACGTAGGGACTTAGGTAGCGACCAGCAAGCGGAATCGGCGCACCCTCGCGGGTTGTTTGGAGGTTGTTTGTCCGAGAACTGAATCCGCCTCCGCGACGGATAGCTAGTGACAGCCCAGTGGGGATGGGAACCGGAGGGAGCAGCGTGGATCAGATCAGAGATAGACCGATGAATGCCTTGGTGGAGGATGCGCACTTCGTCCGGGCTAGTGACCGCGACCCGGAAGCCTTCGCCGAGCTGTACGACCGACATGCCGAGGCGCTGTATCGATACGCGGCGCGTCGGCTCGGCCCCCAGCCGGCCGAGGACGTCGTCGCCGAGACCTTCCTCGCGGCTTACCGGGGGCGGCGGAGGTTCGACCAGAGCCGCGGGACGGCGCTGCCCTGGCTGTACGGGATTCTTACCAACCAGGTCGCGCAGCATCGCCGCAGCGAGCGGGCTCGCTACCGGATCCTCGCCCGGACGCTCCAGGAGCAGCCGGTGGAGGGACCGGCCGACCAGGTGGCAGCCATGGTGGCCGCACAGGCCGTCCGCGGACCACTCGCCGCCGCTCTGGCTCAGCTCTCCACCCGCGACCGCGACGTCTTACTACTCATCGCTTGGTCGGGCCTCAGCTACGCCGAGGTAGCGAACGCGCTTGCGATCCCGATCGGGACCGTTCGCTCCCGGCTGAGCCGGGCCAGACGCACGATCCGCGGTTCTTTTCCTGAACTTGCCACGTATGCCGACGCCGAGGAGGCGTGATGGACGACCTGAAGCTGATGCGTGATCTTGGAACTGCCCTCGATCCGGAGGGACCGATGCCGCACGACCGGATGCGGGCTCGGGTGATGACCGAAGTGACCGGCCCGGCCGGTCGACAGTCGGCCGGTCGACAGCCGGGGGGTCGGCAGCTGGGGTGGCGTCGGTTGCCCGGAGGCCGTCCGACGGCTTGGGCGGTACCGCTGGTGGCCGCGGCGGCTTTGGCGGGGATCGTCGCGACCGTGTCCGGGCCGTTCGACAGCCTGACGCCGGGCGGCGACGGGATCAGCGTGCCCCGAGCCGATCCCAGGGCACTGGTCGGTGATCAGCCGGTGGTCAACCTGGGCGCCCGGACGATCCTGCTCGCGGCCGCCGAGCAGGCCGGCAAGGAGCGCTCGACCGTGCCCGCCGGCAGCAGTTTCGTCTACACGCGGTTCACCGGCGTGGGGTGGGAGACCAACCAGAAGGGCAAGGAGGGAACGGTCAACTGGGTCGACGAGGCGTGGTACTCGGTGGATGCCAAGCACCGCGGGCTACGCCTGCACACCCAGGACGGTTTCTCGCGGGGCAACGACGCCGCGCCCATCGGGACTTGCCCCGGACCGGTGATCCAAGATGTGCAGAACCAGGGTTTCGGCGATCCGTACTGCGAAGGGCCGGGTTACGTCGCCGACTTCCCGACCGAAGCCGGGGCCGCGCTGAAGTACCTGCGCCAGCCACGGGCCTGGTTCCAGTGGACGCCGTTCCTCGACGGGCAGCCGGGCAGTGCCGCCCAGCGGGCCACGGACGACGAGGTGTTCTTGAACGCCTGGTTGCTGCTGCGGGACCACCAGCTCTCGCCGGCCTCCCGGGCGGCCATCTTCAAGGCGCTGGCCGCCCTGCCCGGGATGCAGGTCGTGCCCGAGGTCACGGCGGCAGACGGGCGGGTCGGGGTCGCTGTGGTCCGGGTGGACAAACCCGCGGATGACGGTTCCGTCGGTCGGCAAGAGGTCATTTTCGACCGGAATGATCACACGATCATCGGGTACCGGACGGTCCTCAACGACCCGGCCCGGGGGATCAAGGACCGGGTCGGTGCCAACATCGCCGTTGCCGAGAAGGTCATCGTCCCCACCTTCGGGGTCCGACCGGACGGCAGCAAGGCCAAGCTCGTCGACAACTGAAACCGCCGACTCCATCCCGAAGCTCCACCCATGATCACGCATTTCGGCGCGATCATGCCGTGAGACTGCCCGCCGCCTTGGAAACCCTTGTGCGGCGGGCAGTCTCGTTTTGTTGCGCCTGGAGAGCTGTGAACCCGATTGGCGATTTCTGCGGATATCTAGGTAGCGGGCCGAGAACGGCCTGCGGTTTCGGAGATAGGGGATTCTTTCATGCGAGGACGGTACGCGCAGGCAAGACAGAGACGGTCGTTAGCCGGATTGGGGGCAGCTGGGGCGGCGGCGCTGATCGGGGTGACCGCTGTTGGCGTGTGGGGGGCGGCGGCCTCGTCGGGTGCCTCGACGCCACCGGGGCTGGAGGGGGGTCCGGTGGCGCCGTCCGGTTCGGCGTATATGGCTGCAGGCCAGGTCAATTCACTGGTGAGTCCGGCCGGGCAGGCCGGTGATCGCACGGTGACGTCGGTGACAGGCGAGAAGTACGTGATCAGCGCCGGCGCCAGAGGGCTGTTGCACGCGCGACCCGCGCAAACCGGAGCACGGTCCAAAAGCGCTGGGGTAGTGATGCTTTCGGGGAAGTCATCGGTACAGGTGATCCCGACGTCGGCGGTGCCGTTCCTGGGCCGGGGGTTGGACCTGCGGCTGTTCGACCTGGCCGCGGTCGGCGCGGCCGCGGGTGAGGTTGGCCGGATCCCGGTGCGATTTTCCTATTCGGGCTCGAGGGTGCCGACCGTGTCGGGGGTGACGGTGACCTCGTCCGGGAACGGGACGGCGGTCGGGTATCTGTCGGCCCCGGCCCAGTTCGGCTCGGCGCTGGCCGGTCAGGCCAAGTCCGCCAGAAGCGGCGCCAAGGCGGCAAGTCCCTTCCCCGGGGTGACGTCGCTGACCCTGGACCGGGGCACGGACGCGCCGGCACCGGTCAAGCCGCAATACGCGATGTCGACGCTCACGATGAACGTCACCGATCACACCGGTGCGCCGGCGCAGGACGGCGTCGTGTCGTTGATGAACGCCGACGAGTGTGCCCGTTACGCCGAAGCCATTCCGGTGATCGATGGGGTGGCCAAGGCCAGCGTCCCGGTCGGGACCTACCTGGCCATCACAGTCGGGGTCACGCCGCCGACCGAAGCCGGCGCCAAGGAGTTGCACCACTTCGCGGTCAGCCAGGACGTGCGGGTGTCTGGCGAGGGAAAGACCCTCGCCGTTGATCTGCGGCGGGCGAGGCAGCAGGTCTCGGTGCGCACTCCCCGCCCGGCTACGGAGGTGCAGCGTGCCACGAGCATTGTCGGCACCGACGCCAAGGGCAAAATACCCTGTTACTCGAATGGGAACTGGGTCATGGACGACTTGGCCACCACCTTCCTGGCGCCGGCTCCGAAGTCGCGGGTCGGGGCGCTGGCCAGCACCACCCAGTGGACGTTGGGCTCGCCGAAGGGCGGCGAGTACAACTATTTCCTGAACTACCCCGCTCACGGGATCGAGGCGAAGCAGGCCCAGGTGGTCACCACTGGTGAGGTGGCCACGGTGCAGGAACGGATCTGGGGGCCGTTCCCCGAGGGAACCCAAGGTGACTTTCTGCCCACTCCGACGACGCCCGGCATCCCCATCGACCTTGGCGGCTATAGTGCCGCGCCGTTCCCCGTGCCGGGTGCGACGGTGACTTACCTACGGTCGGCACCGGGAACCTTGTGGTCCCAGTACCTGGCTACCTTCGTCCCCGACTCGGGGACCCAGGTTTTCAGCGTGAGGGATCGTGACCGCTCCTACCCGGTGGGCCGGACCACGGCGGTGGACTGGAACCGGCCGATGCACAACTCGAAGGCGTTCTCCCCGCGCATCTTCCACAACGACACCCTGTGCGCGGTGTGTCGGACGCCGGAGCAGATGACCATCGGCCTGGCGCCGTTCGGAGACAGCACACCCGGCCACCAGGGCGAGGGGGGGAAATCCCGGGTGAGGCTGCTGCGGGACGGCGTGACCCTCGTCGAGGGACAGGCCGTGCTCGTGCAGGTGCCGGTTCCAGCGGAATTGTCGACCTACGCGTTCGTCCAGGACGTCGACCGGACGGGCCAGCAAATGCCGTTCGGGCACACTCTCCACAGCGAGGTGACGTTCCGATCCGGCGCGTCGACCGGCGCGGGGTTGCCGGTTCTGGTGGCCGACGTGTCGTTGGAGACAGATCAGGCCGGGCGGCTGCCTCAGGGTGCTTCCCCGGTGACTGTGACGGTCCACCATGCGGACGGCGCGAAGCCGGTCGCGATCACCAAGGCCACGTTCGAATGGCGGCTCAGCGACAGCGAGGCGTGGCGCTCGCTTCGGCTCTTCGATCAGGGTAAGGGCGTCTACGCCGGTACCTTCTCCGGTGCTCCCGGGTTGGTCGGGCAGCCGATCGATATCCGGATCACCGCCGCCGACGCGGCCGGTGGCGCCCTGACCCAGACCGTGCTCGAAGCCACCGCGGTGACCAAGTGAGGCCGGGTAAGGCCAGCCGCAGCCGCAAGGCGGTGCTGATCGGTTTCGCGATCCTGGCCGGGGCATTGGCCGTGGCGGCGCAGACCATGACGGCCCAGGCCGCACCGACACAGGCAGCCCCGGCTCAGGCCGGGGTTCGGGCGGGGTGTGAGCACGCTCAGCCAAAGGGCGAGGCCAGATGTCTGGTGCGGTGGCGGCCTGCAGCCGAGGCGAAGGCTGCCGGGGGCGCACCCGTGCCCAGCCAGGTGCAGCGCCAGTCCACGGTCCCGTTGCCGACGGTCGGATTCGGCCCAGCGGACGCCGCAGCGGCGTATGCGATCGATAGTTCCCGCCAGGTGGACCAGACGGTGGGGATCGTGATCGCGTTCGACAACCCGAACCTGGAGGCGGACCTGGCGGTGTACCGGGCCGCGTTCGGGCTGCCGCCGTGCACCAGCGCGAACGGCTGCTTCCGCAAGGTCAACCAGCGGGGAGAGGCCGACCCGCCGGCGGCGAATGTGGGGTGGGGGATCGAGGCGGCGTTGGACGTCCAGATGGCCTCTGCGGCCTGCCCGACCTGCAAGCTCCTGATCGTGGAGGCCGACACCAACCGGCTCGGAGATATGGGTAAGGCCACTCGGACCGCGGTACGGATCGGTGCCGATGTGGTCAACCACTCCTACGGGGCGGATGAGTTCAACGGCATCCTGGAGATTGGCCAGCAGTACTACACCCACCCTGCGGTGCCGATGGTGGCCGCGTCGGGGGACGACGGGTTCGCCACCGCCTCGATCCCGGCGTCCCTGCCGGCCACGATCGCGGTAGGCGGGACCAGCCTGATCCTCTCCGGTTCCGGCAGCAGCCAGACCTGGGACGAGAGGGTCTGGCAGGGATCGGGGTCGGGCTGCTCGGCGTGGGCACCCAAACCGGCCTGGCAGAAGGACCGAAACTGCCGGATGCGCACCATTGCCGACATCGCGGCGGTGGCTGACCCGGAGACCGGGATGGCGTTCTACGACACCTTCGGTCTGGGCGAGGATGCCGGGTGGCTGGTGGGTGGTGGCACCAGCCAGGCCTCACCGCTGATCGCCGGCTGGATCGCGCTGGCCGGTAACGCCGACAGCTACAACGACGCCCGGGGGTTATACACCTCCCGGACCGGCCTGTTCGACGTCATCAAGGGCACAAACGTGGTCCGGCGGGACTGCGGCGGGGACAACCTGTGTACCGCCAAACCCGGATACGACGCACCCACCGGCGTCGGCACCCCCCGCGGACTGGGTCGCCTGTAGTCAGCCTCTCCGGCTGACTGATCGGTGTCGCGAGTCAGCTCCGGCCGCTCTAAGCCGGTGAATCAAGATCATTGTGGTCTGGTTTGCCGGTTAACCGGAGCTGACTCGTTGCACGGCTACCCACCGGCGACCATCGGTGCAACCTGAACAGGCAGATTCATCGAGATCATCCGCGTGCCGGGACCCGGTGTCGAGCCTGGATGCCTACGCCACCGTAGGCTCCGGTATGCGGCGTCTCGACTACGGCCGTCCCCTGGCACGATGGCGAGGGCACGCGAGGGCACAGAATACGAAGGGACCGGTATGGACAGGCAGCAGGAGTTCGTCCTCCGCTCGATCGAGGAGAGAGACATCCGGTTCGTCCGGCTCTGGTTCACGGACATTCTGGGATCGCTGAAATCGGTTGCCGTCGCTCCGGCCGAACTCGAAGGCGCGTTCGCCGAGGGAATCGGCTTCGACGGCTCGGCGATCGAAGGGCTGGCCCGGGTCCACGAGGCGGACATGCTGGTCAAGCCAGACCCGTCGACGTTCCAGGTGCTGCCCTGGCGTGGTGAGCACCTCGGTACCGCGCGGATGTTCTGCGACGTCCTGACTCCGGACGGCGAAGCCGCCCTGATGGACCCGCGCAACGTCCTGAAGCGTGCGCTGGCCAAGGCCGCCGAGCACGGCCTGACCTTCTACACCCACCCCGAGATCGAGTTCTACCTGGTCAAAGACCCGGTGGTGCCCGGTGTCGAGCCGGAGCCGGTGGATCAGGCCGGCTACTTCGATCACGTCCCGCGGGGGACCACGCATGACTTCCGCCGGGCCGCGATCGGTGTGCTGGAGTCGATGGGGATCTCCGTCGAGTTCAGCCATCACGAGGCCGGCCCGGGGCAGAACGAGATCGACCTGCGCTACGCCGACGCGCTGAGCACGGCCGACAACATCATGACGTTCCGGACCGTGCTGAAGGAGGTGGCCCTGGAGCAGGGTCTCTACGCCACCTTCATGCCCAAGCCGATGAACGCGCACCCCGGCTCCGGCATGCACACGCATTTCTCGCTGTTCGAGGGCGACCGCAACGCCTTCCACGAGGCGGGCGCGGAATACCAGCTCAGCAAGACCGCCCGGCAGTTCATCGCCGGCTTGCTCAAGCACGCAGCCGAGATCACCGCCGTGACGAACCAGTGGGTGAACTCCTACAAGCGGATCTGGGGCGGTGCGGAGGCGCCGGCGTACGTCTGCTGGGGGCACAACAACCGCTCCGCGCTGATCCGGGTGCCGATGTACAAGCCGGGCAAAGGCCAGTCCACCCGGGTCGAGTACCGCGCGCTGGACAGTGCCTGCAACCCGTACCTGGCCTTCGCCGTGCTGCTTGCGGCCGGGATGAAAGGCATCGAGGAAGGCCTGGAACTGCCGGAGGGCGCGGACGACAACGTCTGGTCGCTGACCGACGCCGAGCGCCGGGCGATGGGGATCACCCGGCTGCCGGAGAGCCTTGACCAGGCGATCTCGATCATGGAGGAGTCGGAACTGGTGGCCGAGACCCTGGGCGAGGGGGTGTTCGATTACTTCCTGCGCAACAAGCGCCAGGAATGGGCCGACTACCGCAACCAGGTCACCCCGTTCGAGCTCAAGCGCTACCTCCCGATGCTGTAACCACAGGCCAGAGGCATGATTTGGTGGGCTGGGCGGCTTCGGGTCGGTGAACTGTCGCCGACCCGAAGCTGTGCTTAACGGCTCTTGGGCCGGCTGCGGGCCGTCGTCTGAGGGGAAGGCAATATCCGTCTCACGGCGGAGGCGGCCGGCTGCCTGACGTCCGCATAATGTGCGTATGGGCGAAACCATTTTCACACCAGGAGTCGACGTATTCACTACGCGCGGACGCGGCGCCGTCGTCGATGTCCGGGCCACTCCCTCTGGCAAGTTCGTCATCGGGGTCGAGGATGTCAATGGCGAAGTAAGCTACTTCACCGAGAAGGCTCTCCGGCTCGCGCAGAGCTAGGACTGGGTAGGGCCGAATGCGGTGCTAGCGGTCCTGCTGGGTCCAGCGGTCGCACTGCTAGGCCTAGCAGGCGCTGAGCGAGGCTCAGATGCCGCCGGCCTGGGCTGTCTGTGGGCCGTCCCCGGTCGGCCAACGTTGGCCGGCAGTGACAAGTGATGACCGCGATACCGCAGCAGAGCCGGGATGGGGGAGCCCGGCCGTGGGCGGGATCCAGCTTCTTTCACCAATTTCTCACTCGTGGTCGGCGGCGAGTTGGGCGGCGGGCAGCCGCAAGGACAACGCGGCCGGAGCCAGACTGGCGGCGAACGCCACAAGCAAGCATCCCGCTGCGATCGCCATGATCGGATGGCGACCCCTGCGGTGGTGCCCAGCAGAGAGGCCGCGACAGCGAGGGCATCGGCGTCCGGGTCCGGCCCAGCGCCTGTCGCAGTTGCGCGCGGTCAGGTTGTCGGGTCTGCGGGACATGCCTCAAGACAACCCTTCGGCGCGGGTGCAGCCACGCGGACAGGCCCCCCGTTCGTTCCGGGTGCTGTCCCTACCAAGACAGGCTCTCAGAGAGCCAGCCCGGCTTTGGGTGGATCGGGGACCTGCTGCCGGGGTCGGAGTCGCTGGTGACAAGGTGGTCCTATGTCCGATGACGACCGCAGGTCAGGGGTCCGCTGATGATCGCTCGGGTGCTTGTCGTGGAGCACGAACCCGACGCCGGGCTGAGCCTGATGGCAGACCACTTCGGTGACGGCGTCCAGGTGGTCCGGCCGTACCTCGGCGAGCCGCTGCCAGACCTGGGGCCGGACCTCGGGCCGAAGCTGCGGCTGGAGCAGGGGGAGTCGAAGGGCTACGCCGGCCTGATCGTGCTGGGTGGGTCGATGGGGGCGTGGGACGACGAGGTCGCGCCCTGGCTGCCGGCCACTCGCCGGTTGCTGGCGGACGCCGTCCGCAGGGAATTGCCGACCCTCGGGATCTGTCTGGGTGGGCAACTGCTCGCAGCGGCCTGCGGTGGGACCGTGGAGCGTGGTGACGCCGGTCTGGAGGTCGGACTGACCCCGGTCACTGCATTGCCGGCAGCGGCGAACGATCCGTTCTTCGCACCCGTCGTGGCCGAAGCCGGTCGGCAGTGGCAGGTGAGCCAGTATCACACTGACGCGGTGACCAAGCTACCTGCCGACGCCGAGTTGATCATTTCTGGAAATCGCTATCCGCGGCAAGGTTTTCGAGTCGGATCGGCGGCCTGGGGGGTGCAGTACCACCCGGAGGTTTCGACCGAGCTGTTCGCCACCTGGGTCTCCCTCGGGCAGCGGTCGGGTGCGTTGCCAACCGATGTCGCGCACCTGCTCGAGCCTGCCCGGGCGGGCTCGACAGCCGTGTCCCAGTTGGCTGCCGCTCACTCCCGGGCCTTCCTGGCCGTCGTCCGGGCGGCAACCAGGCAGGACTCCGCAACCAGGCAGGACGGCGGGCGAGAATAGGGCGGCATTCGCGGGTCGGGGCGGTCCGGAGGGCCGGGGAGTCGGTCCGCGGACTACGTTGACCCTGTGACGACGGCGCGTCAGGAAAGTTTCGTTGCCCGGCTGGCCCGGCTGGGGTTTGCCGATCCGACGCGAGCGGAGAACCTGCTCGCCGACCCGGCACTGGCCCCGCTGGTCGGCCCGGTTCCGCTGGGTCAGACCTCGGACGGTCAGCAGGACGCGGCCCTGGACCGGGAGCACGGTTGGCTGGCCGCGCTGATCGATACTGCCGACCCCGATCTCGCCCTCTTCACTTTGCTGCGGCTGTTCGAGGCGATGGACTCAGCCACCGACCGGGAGGACCTGCGGGCCGCGCTGGCCGAGGATCAGGTGCTGCGGCGGCAGTTGTTCGCCGTCCTTGGCGCGTCCGCCGCGCTCGGCGACCACCTGGCCCGTCATCCTGAGCACTGGCTGGTGCTGCGGGAAGGCACGCCGGAGGCGGCCCCGGCCTCGGACGCCGTGGTCTGGGATCCCGTGCAGATCAGCCCCGAGACGCTGCGGAATGAATTGCTGCGGGCCGTCGGTGCCGATCCGCAGGCGGAGGTGCCGGTCGCCACCGTTGAGCTCGCGGAGGGCACGGATGCGCTGCGGGTGGCGTACCGCCGTCGGCTGTTGTCGCTCGCGGCCAGGGATCTTGCGGTGCCGGACCCGCTGAGCGTCGTCCAGGCGATCGCCCAGGAACTGGCGGATCTGGCCTCGGCCGCGCTGGAGACCGCGCTCGCGCTGGCCCGTTCCGATCTGCCGGCTGAGGCCGAGGACTGCCGGTTCGCGGTGTTGGGGATGGGCAAGTGCGGTGGCCGGGAGCTGAACTACGTCAGCGACGTTGATGTGATCTACGTGGTGGAGCCGGTGAACGGCGGCGACGAGAAGGCGGCGCTGAGCACCGGCACTCGGTTGGCCGGTGCGTTGGCCCGAATCTGCTCGGCCGCCACGGCCGAGGGCACGCTCTGGCCGGTGGACGCCAACCTCCGACCGGAGGGTACCCAGGGACCGCTGGTCCGAACGCTCGCCAGCCACCTCGCATACTACCAGCGCTGGGCGGCGACCTGGGAGTTCCAGGCGCTGCTGAAGGCCCGGCCGGTGGCCGGCGACCGGGCGCTCGGCGACGAATACCTGCAGCAGATCGAACCACTGGTCTGGCGGGCCGCTGAACGGGACAACTTCGTCGAGGACGTGCAGGCAATGCGCCGTCGGGTGGAGGGAAACCTGCGGGCCCGAGACGCCGACCGGCAGCTCAAGCTCGGCGCTGGCGGGCTGCGGGACGTCGAGTTCAGCGTCCAACTGCTGCAGCTGGTGCACGGTCGCGGGGATGCCCGGTTGCGGACGCCGAACACTTGGCTCGGACTGGAGGCGCTGAGCACCTACGGCTACGTCGGCCGGGCGGACGCCGCCGAGATGGACCGCGCCTATCGGATGTTGCGAGCGCTGGAGCACCGGATCCAGTTGTTCCGGCTGCAGCGCACCCACGTCCTGCCGTCCGGGGACGACGACCTGCGCCGCCTCGGTCGCAGCTTCGGGTTCCGCAACCATCCGGCTCAGCAGCTCACCCAACTGTGGCGCAAGCATGCGCTGGAGGTCCGCAGGCTGCACGAAAAACTTTTCTATCGGCCGCTACTCACCTCCGCTGCCCGGCTCAGCACCGATGAGGCCCGGCTGACGCCGGAGGCGGCGAACGCCCGACTGGCCGCCCTCGGCTACCGCGACCCCACGGACGCGATGCGCCATTTGAGCGCCCTGACCGCCGGGGTCAGCCGGCGGGCGGCGATCCAGCGACAGTTGCTCCCGGTGATGCTCGGCTGGTTTGCGGACGGTGCCGACCCGGACGCCGGACTGCTGGATTTCCGTCGGCTCAGTGACACCCTCGGCTCCACCCACTGGTATCTGAAGATGCTGCGCGACAGCGGTGCCGCGGCCGAGCGGCTGGCTCATGTGCTGTCCTCCAGCCAGTTGGTCGCAGACCTGCTGCAAAAGGGCCCGGAGGCAGTCGCGCTGCTGGAGGCGGACGACGCGCTGCGGCCGCTGAAGCTGTCCGCGATGATCGCCTCGGTCCGGTTAGGTGCGGCCCGGCACGAGGGTGACCCGGTTGCCGCCGGGATGGCCGCTCGCGCCGTCCGGCGGCGGGAAATCGTCCGCACCGCGATCAGCGACATCGTCGGGCTCAGCGACATCCATGCGGTCGGCCGGGCACTCAGCGACGCGGCGGTCGCGGCGCTGGACGGTGCTCTGGTCGCGGCCGCCGACGTGATCAAACCGAAGTACGGTGGCACGCTGCCGACCAGGCTGGCGATCATCGCGGTCGGTCGGCTGGGTGGGCACGAGCTGAATTACGGTAGCGACGCCGACGTGCTGTTCGTCCATCAACCGCTGCCGGACGCGGACCCGATCGCGGCTCAGCAGGCCGCCCTGGCCACCTTCACCGAGGTCCGCCGGTTGCTGGGGATGACCGGCCCGGAGCCCGCCCTGGCGGTGGACGCCGACCTGCGTCCGGAAGGCCGCCAGGGTGCCCTGGTCCGGTCGCTGGGCTCCTACGCCGAGTACTACTCCCGCTGGTCAGCGCCCTGGGAAGCCCAGGCTTTGACCCGGGCCCGAGCGGTGGCCGGCGAGGTCGACCTGGGCCAGGAGTACATCGACCTGATCGACCCGCTGCGCTACCCGCAGGGCGGCCTGAGCGAGAACTACGTGCGCGAGATCCGCCGGATCAAGGCCCGGGTGGAGGCCGAGCGCTTACCCCGCGGCGCCGATCCGAACCGGCACCTGAAACTGGGCCGGGGTGGGCTGGCGGACGTCGAGTGGACCGTGCAGTTGCTCCAGCTCCGGCACGGCTACGAGATCCCGGCCTTGCGCACCACCTGCACCATCGATGCCCTGGAGGGAGCCCGAGAGGCCGGGTTGGTGACGGCAACCGATGCTGAGGTGATGATCGAGGCGTGGCGGTTCGCCAGTCGGTTGCGCAATGCGGTGATGCTCTGGAAGGGCCGGCCCTCGGACCTGCCGCCAACGAACTACCGCGACCTGGACGGCATCGCCCGGCTGGCCGGGTATCCACCGGCCTCCTCAGGCCGGATGGACGACGACTACCAGCGGGTGACCCGCCGGGCCCGCGCCGTCGTCGAGCGGCTGTTCTACGGCTGAGGTCATCAGCAGGCGCTGTGCCCCTGCAAAACCGGTGAAACAAGATCATTTCAGCTGGGTTACCGGTTTTACGGGGGCACAGCGTAGCCGGACGCCGTCTCTGGTCGGGTTAGCCCCGGCTAGGGTGGGTTGGATGAGGCGGCGGAGCGGTGCGACCCAGGTCGCTGTTCCGCGTCCCATGGCGGCGCTGATCAGTGCCGCGCTGCTGCTACTCACCGTGGTCGCCGGCGTGGGCGGAGCCGGTGGACTGGCCGTTCTCGGTCAGAGTTCGGCTGCCCCCCTCGCCTCGGGCGGCGCCTCCGCCACGCCCGTTGTACCGGTCAGGGACGTGCTCACGGCGTCCAGGATCGGCGTCCCGGGTTCAAGTGATCGTCGGGCTGCCGCTGCGCTCGGAACCCTCAGCAGCCAGCAGCAAAAGGCAGGTTGGACGCCGCATCATCCCGAGGCCAGCGACGTTCCGGCTGCTGCCTGGCATCCGCCGTCCGACCTGGTTGACGCGGCGGTCGAGGCCCAGCCAGCCGTCATTGCCCTCACCATCCAGGTTTCGCGTCGGGGCCGGGCGCCACCGGCGGGGTCGCTCCAGATCTAGCGCACCCTGCCGCGGTTCCGGTCAACGACCGGTTCGGCGAGTTCGGCCGTCCCGGTTCATCGGGTCAGGCGGGGTGCATCCCCATCCTGCCCCCGGAGGACCTGTCATGAAACATGCCCGTATGTTGCGCGCCTTTCTGGCGCTGGCCGTCATTTGCGCCTCGTTGTTCATTGCCCTTACCCAATCCGCCCGGCTCGGGCTCGACCTGCGTGGCGGCACCCAGATCGTGCTCGAGACCAAGAGCACCGACACCGTCACCGCGAACGCCGAATCGACCGACCGGGCGCTGACCGTGCTGCGCAACCGGATCGACGCTCTCGGCGTCACGGACCCCACGGTTACCCGCTCCGGCGAGCGGCGGATCATCGTCGAACTACCCGACGTCCAGGACCCGCGCGAGGCGGCCGAGGTGATCGGCAAGACCGCCCAACTGACCTTCCATCAGGTGATCGCCGCAGTCGACCCGGCAACTGGTGAGCCGAAGCCAAAGGCCGGCCAGCAGGTACTTAAGGACGAAGAAGGTCAGTCGTTGCTGATCGGACCGGCTGCCCTGACCGGTGAAGGGGTCGGTGACGCTCAAGCCGGTACCGACCCCCAACGCGGTGTTGATTGGTTCGTCAACATCGACTTCCGCGGTGAAGGCTCGAAGGCCTGGCAGGAATTGACCGCGAAGGCAGCCTGCGCAGCGCCCGGTGATCCGGCCCGCCGGCTGGCGATCGTGCTGGACAAGGAAGTGATCTCGTCGCCGCAGCTGGATCCGTCGTTCGCTTGTGACGTCGGGATGAGCGGTGGCCGGACCGAGATCACCGGCCAGTTCAGCGTTCAGGAAGCCAAGGATCTGGCCATCCTGATCAAGGGCGGTGCCCTGCCGGTCCCGGTCGAGGTGATCGAGCAGCGGACGGTCGGCCCAACGCTGGGTGCGGACGCCATCGAAGCCTCGATCAAGGCCGCACTGATCGGCCTGGCGCTGACCGGTCTCTTCATCACCATCGTCTACCGGCTGGTCGGGTTCCTCGCGACCATCGCCCTGGCGTGCTACGCGTTGATCGCGTATGCCCTGCTGGTCGGGCTCGGCGCCACGCTGACACTGCCGGGACTGGCCGGATTTGTGCTGGCGATCGGGATGGCCATCGATGCGAACGTGCTGGTCTTCGAGCGAGCCCGGGAAGAATTCAGCGAGCGCAATCAGAATCGCGCACACGGCTTGGAGACGTCGTTGCGGACCGGCTTCACCAAGGCCTGGACCGCGATCCTGGACTCGAACATCACCACCTTGCTCGCGGCCGGCCTGCTGTTCCTGCTCGCCTCCGGTCCGGTTCGTGGCTTCGGGGTCACGCTCAGCGTCGGCGTCCTGGCTTCCATGGTGTCTGCCCTGATCGTGGCTCGGGTCTTCACCGAATGGGCGGTCCGGCGCAGCTTCGTTCACCGCCGGCCCCGCTTCTCCGGGCTGTCCGGCAACGGCCGGCTGCGGCACTGGCTGGCCGAGAGCGGGCCCGACTTGATCAGTCGTAGCCGGCTCTGGCTGACGATCTCGGCGGTGATTGTGGTGTTCTCGGTGGCCGGGATCGTGGTGCGCGGCCTGAACCTGGGTGTCGAGTTCACCGGCGGCCGCCTGCTGTCATTCACCACCAGCCAAGCCATTTCCGTGGAGCAGGCCCGGGGGGCGGTCAGCGAGGCCGGGTTCCCGACCGCCGTCGTTCAGACGGCGTCCCTGACCGAAGGAGCGTCCGATGGGATCAGCGTCCGTACCGAGCAGCTGACCAATGAGGAGGCGCTCAGCATCGAGCAGGCGCTGGCCAAGGTCGGCGGTGACGTCACCAAGGACCGGGATGAACTGATCGGGCCGAGCCTGGGCGACGAACTGCGGAACAAGGCACTGATCGCGCTGGTCGCAGCCCTGGCGGCGCAGATGCTCTACCTGGCGATCCGGTTCCGCTGGACCTTCGGACTAGCGGCTGCGCTGGCCATGCTGCACGACGTCTTGGTCGTGGTCGGAGTGTTCGCCTGGCTTGGCAAGCCGATTGACGGGATTTTCCTGGCCGCCGCGCTGACCATCATCGGGCTCAGTGTGAACGACACTGTCGTGGTCTTCGACCGGGTCCGCGAGCTGCGACGAAACCGGCCGAAGGATCCGTTCGGGAAGGTGGTCAACACCGCAGTGCTGCAGACCGTGCCGCGGACGATCAATACCGGCCTCGGGGCCATGTTCATCCTCGGTGCGCTGACCCTGCTCGGTGGAGACTCGCTCACCGACTTCGCCCTCGCCCTGCTGATCGGGTTGGTGGTCGGGACTGCGTCGTCGGTGTTCACCGCATCCCCGCTGGCGGTGCTGCTGGAGAAGC
This sequence comes from Kineosporiaceae bacterium, assembly GCA_031400005.1. Classification (GTDB taxonomy): domain Bacteria; phylum Actinomycetota; class Actinomycetes; order Actinomycetales; family Kineosporiaceae; genus JANNPJ01. The sequence goes on from JANNPJ010000688.1 coordinate 21,663, forward strand.
ATTGGCCGGCCGAACCCGCCCAGCGTTCCCCGAAGGCGTCGTCCTCGCCGCGGCGGCCGCGACCAGCTCGGGTGTCGGCGTCCAGCGGTGCTACCAGCCGGCCAGAGGCCGACCGGTGGTCTGACGTCGATGACGGTCCAGGCTCCGATGTCGACCGATGGTCCAGCGTCGATCCGTATGCCGACATCCCGACGGGTCGCGAGAGCCCGGACAGCTCTCGCTGACGGCGATTTCGCCTCAGTTGGAGCGGGCGGCGGCGGGGTCCCCTCGGCAGGGATCGCGCCGCCGTCCAAACTGACCTGCGTCCCAATTGGACCGGTGATACCCCATTTCCGAGCGGGCTGGTTGCCGGTGTTAACCCGAGGTCGGCCGATTAATGCGTTCTTCATCGAGTGGCAACAGAGGAAGAGCTTCTACCCGTAAGGGTCGAGATGGAACTGCGAAGCCGCTTGTCCCCGCGGTCGCTCCAGCTCCTCCCACGCTTGCGCCACCCTCGACGTCGCCGGTGGCGAGGCGCGGTGCTGTAGCCAAGATGATGAGGAGTTCGTGAATGCCTTACCAGGCCGAGTACATCTGGATTGACGGAACCACGCCCGACCCGATCATGCGGAACAAGACCCGGATCGTGGCCGACGGCAAGGAGCCGGACATCTGGGGCTTCGACGGCTCCAGCACCAACCAGGCGCCAGGATCGAATTCTGACTGTGTGCTCCGACCGGTCTTCACCTGTCCCGACCCGCTGCGCGAGCCCGGTGACATCCTGGTTCTCTGCGAGGTCGAACTGACCGACTTCACCCCGCACCCGACAAACACTCGCTCGGCGTGTGTTGCGGCCGCGGAGAAGTACGCGGATCAGTCACCGATGTTCGGGATCGAGCAGGAATACACCTTCATGCAGAACGGTCGGCCGCTGGGCTGGCCGGCTGTCGGCTTCCCGGCACCGCAGGGGCCGTACTACTGCGGTGTCGGCGGCGAGAAGATGGTGGGCCGCGAGATCGTTGAGGCGCACACCACGGCGTGCTTGAAGGCGGGGCTGTCCATCGAGGGCACCAACGCCGAGGTGATGATGGGTCAGTGGGAGTTCCAGATCGGCGTTCTTCCCGCCCCCATGATCGGTGACCAGATCTGGATGGCACGCTGGCTGTTGCACCGGATCGCCGAGGACTTCGGGGTGGTCGTCTCCTTCGAGGCCAAGCCGATGAAGGGCGACTGGAACGGTGCGGGTGCGCACACGAACTTCTCCACCAACGCCACCATGGAGGGTTACGACGCCATCATCACGGCGTGCGAGGCGCTCGGTCGCAACGCGCCCGCGCACGTCGCCGCCTATGGTTCCGGCATCGAGGACCGCTTGACCGGCGCGCACGAGACCGCCAGCTACAAGTCGTTCAGCTGGGGCGCCTCGGACCGCGGCGCATCGATCCGGATCCCGTGGGCTGTCGAGAAGGCGAAGAAGGGCTGGCTCGAGGACCGTCGTCCGAACGCCAACGTTGACCCGTACATCGTCTCGATGATGATCATCAACACCTGCTGCAGCGCCCTGGGTGGCGAAGAGAGCCCGACCAGCTAAGCGCGCCTCGCGGGCTCGACCTGGGTTGACGGCGAAGGCTGGCAGCCGATTTCAGCGGTTGCCAGCCCTTTCGTCGTGGGTGCCTTCGTCACGTCAGAAGGCCGCCGCGATCAGCGGGTTGGGCTCGTCGATGACATCGTGCAGCACCTGCAGCACGATGTCGGCCAGCGCGGGTTCCATGCTGGCTGCGCCGAGATCGTCGGTGACGATGAACGGGCCGGTCATGCCCTTGGCCCGCCACGCCCGCTCGATCGCGGAGTGGGTACCGCCAACGGCTTTGGCGGAGCCGACAATGGCGACCAGGTCGTCGTAGTCGGCGGATTCCGGAGCGGCCTGGGCCACTTGCCGGATGTACTCGGTGCGCTTCGTGCCGTAGCCACGCAGCAGCGCGATGACCTTTTGCCGGAGCACGTCCGGGTCGATGGTCGCGGGCACCTGGGTGGCGCTCAGCCGGTCGAGGATGGACCGGACGTGGGCGACGTCCTCGGGGTTGTCTGGGTCAAAGGTGACGGTGATTGTGCTCATTCACCGATGATGCACCCGGTCTATGTAGATAGCAAGTGGACTCTACGTAGATCAAAGTAGATGAGGTACTCGGGTGCTGACTCAGGGCACTATGGCCAGGTGAGCACTCGACCCATTCTCGTCCCTGATCTGTCCGAGGCCGAGTTCCGTCGGTGGTACTGGTTGCGGGCGGAACTCGCCGATTTCGCCCGCGTCCTCGCAATCAGCCCTGGTGGCGGGAAGCAGGAGCTCACGGAGCGGATCGCGGCCCAGCTGTCCGGGCGCCCCTTGCCTGCTCCGGCGAAACGGCGTCGCACCGGCGAACAGCTCCAGGGGGAGTTGACCACGGCAACGGTCATTCCAGCTGGCCAGCGCAGCAGCCAGCAGCTGCGCGCGTTCTTTTGCTCGGCTATCGGACCCGGGTTCCGTTTCGACGGTGAGATGCGCGCCTTCATCGAGAATGGCGCCGGCCGCACGCTCGGCGACGCGATCGACCACTGGCATGCCAGCAGGAGGCTGGAGCCCGGCGAAATTTCGTCCCAGTTCGAACTCAACCGCTTCACCCGTCAATGGCATGCCGATCATCCGGCCGGTGAGCGACACGAACTCGCAGCCGCCTGGCGTGAATACCGGTCACTGCCCACCGATGCCCGTCCGACCGCCTGACGCCCGACCTGTCCTGATGTTCACACCTGATGTTCCGCAGAACGTATTGATCCCTGCTCTCACTCCTCTCTCCTGAAAGGGATTAAGCACTCCAAGGCGCGTCGACTCGGGCGGCAGGAGGACGGAGCATGGGGGACGAGCGCACTTTCGACCAGGTGACCTCCGCCGAGCGCGTCGGTGAGTGAGGTGGCGTCGGTGCGGGAGGTGACGCCAGCGAGCGAGGTGGGGTCGCTGATCGAGCGCGGTCGACAGGCCCTGGAGGAGGTCGGTGATCTGCGCGCGTCGCGGCACTGGTTCGAACTCGCCTGCCGGCGGGCCGAGCGGGAGGGTGATCGGCAGGCGCTGGCCGAAGCGGCCACCGGACTCGGTGGTCTGTGGTTGCATGAGCAGCGAAATGCGGCAGTTCGGGCGAAGGTTCAGTCCTGGCAGTCGCGAGCGATGGCAACGGCAGCGGTCGGCGGCAGTCATCATTTGCTGCTGCGGGCGAGACTGGCGGCCGAGGCCGACTACCTGAACGGCCGACCCGAGACGGTCCTTGCGATCCTCGGCCAGGCGCGCTCCCGGAACGATCCGCAGGTGCTGGCCGCCGTCCTGAACCTGGCCCACCATTGTCTTCTGGGCCCCGGGCACGCCCGATTGCGCGCCGAACTGGCTCAGGAGTTGCTGGTCGTCGCCGCGTCTACCGGGCGTCGCATCGATCGCCTGATGGGACTGATGTGGCGCTGCGTCGACCTGTTCCTGGAGGCCGACCCGCAGGCCCGACGATCGTTCACCGAATTACTGGCGGAGATCGCCGAGCGCCAGCACCTGGCCCTGGCCTTCGTGGCCAAGGCGATGCAGGTCATGCTGGCGACCCGGGCCGGTGACTTCGATCGAGCCGAGACCTTGGCTGCCGAGTGCGTCGCTGCCGGTGAAGCCTGTGGTGACGCCGACGCCGCGGGCTGGTATTCCGCGCAGTTGCTGGCAATTCGATGGTTTCAGGGCCGGGTCGGCGATCTGCTGCCGATGCTGAGCGGACAGGTGAACTCGCCGGAACTCAGTGCCATCGACGAAGCGCACATGGCGGCCTTGGCGGTCGCGGCCGCGGTCGGCGGGGAGCATCGGGAAGCAGCCGGGGCATTGGCCCGGCTCGGTCGCGGTGACTTGACCAACGTTCGGGTATCGAGTGCCTGGATGGTCACCCTGTACGGAGCGATCGAAGCGGCCGCGAGTCTCGCAGATCGTGAAACTTCTTCTACTGCTTACGTATTGCTCAAGCCCTTCGCCGAGCTGCCGATGATGGGGAGTCTGGCCGTGACCTGCTTCGGATCAGTGGAACATGCTTTGGGAGTGGCCTGCCTGACGACCGGAAACATTGACCGGGCAATCGATCACCTCCGTCAAGCGGTCCGGGCGAATCTGGCGCTCGAGCATTGGCCAGCGGCCTGCCTGTCACGGAATCGACTTGCTCAGGCGCTCTTTCACCGGGCAGGGCCGACCGATGCGATCGAGGCCGCCCGCGAGCAGGCTATGGCGACACGCGAAGCGCTCCGGCTGGGTATGTCGCTTCCTTCGGTTCAACCGATTTCGGCGGTGAATGGGTCGGCGACCGCCCGGCCGGTAGCGGCATCGACGTCGTCGAAGGAATCAACAGTCGAGTCAATGGTGTCGACCGCATCGATGGTGTTGACGGCGGTGCCTGCCGGTCGACGTCACTCTGATTCGGTCTTGGCGCAGGCGCCTGCTGACGACGGCGTCCAGATCAGGCTTCTGGGACCGCTTGAGATCGGGGTGGGCGGTGAATCCCGTCCGGTTGTTGGGCACCGGCGACGAACTGTGCTGGCGGTCCTGGCACTGCAGGCGGGAGAAGTCGTCAGCGTGGACCGACTGATCGATGTTGTCTGGGGAGATCGGCCACCGCGTACCGCAGTCAATACCGTGCAGAGCCATGTGTCCTATCTGCGGCGGGTGATCGACGCCGGGTCGGTGATCATCGGTCGACCGCCGGGTTACCTTCTTGATCTCGGTGCCGGTACCACGGATGTGGCCCTGGCCGAACAGCTGATTCGAGCCGGCGCCACCGCTTCGGAACCGGCGCAGAAGGTCCGGCATTTGCTTGCTGCCCTGGCCTTATGGCGGGGCCGACCGCTGGCCGACGTCACCAATTCAGCGTGGCTGGACCTGCAGGCCGAACGGCTGAACCAACTGCATCTGCACGCGCATCTGATGCTGGCGGAGGCACGCCTCGCGATGGGGGAGTATTCGGGGCTGGCGGTTGAACTGCGGCCGCTGACTCGCGAGCATCCACTGGCTGAGCGGCTGCACGGCTACCTGATGCTCGCCCTCTATCGAGAGGGTCGACAGAGCGAGGCTCTCGAGGTGTACCAGCGGTTGCGAGCAATACTGTCGACCGAAATCGGCGTCGAACCAACCGAATCAATCCGGGCCCTGCACGTGGCTATCCTGCGTCAAGACCCGGTCCTGGACGTGAGTTGACCTGTTGATCGGACGTCGAAGGGCCACTCCAGCACGCACAACGGGCCCGGCGACGACCTCCTCCTGCAGGTATGTCCGTGATCTGCGTGCCTGAGTGGCCCCCTTGTGCCGTGATCGGCAGCATCTCTGAGGCCCGCTCGCGTTGGCAACTGTGCCTGCACCAATGATGACAACGCGCGAAGTAATGTCCTTGAGGTAATTCTGACGCTCGGACCGAGGATCATGAATTCTTTCATCCCGGTTGGGGCTGGGCGGTCGAGGTGAATCGTCAAAGGGTGTTGACAGCACCATCGACCCGGCCCTACTTTTTGGGCAAGCGCTTACCCAATGACGAGGAGCCTGTACCGTGACCCTGGCCGTCGCCCGATCAGAGCCCGGTTCGCGGGCTCGAAAAGATCGAAGCGGCTTCCGTGGCGGAGCCCAAAGTGGGCACAGCCGGCGGCGGACGCCGTACATCTTGATTGCGCCGGCCGCGGCGTTGATGTCTGTTTTTCTGATCTATCCGATCGGCAGCGTCCTCTACTACAGCCTGCAGCGATACAACGTCACGCAACCGTGGGACAACGGTTTCATCGGGCTGGACAACTTCCGTCAATTGCTGTTCCACGACCCGCTGTTCTGGAGCAGCCTCGGGTTCACCGGCAAATGGGTTGGCGTCGAAGTGGGTCTGCAGTTGGTGTTCGGGCTGGGGTTGGCGCTCCTGGTGAATGAGACGTTCATTGCCCGGGGTTTCGCCCGAGCCCTGGTCTTCTCGCCCTGGGCGGTGTCCGGAGTGCTGACCACCGGCATCTGGGTGTTGCTTTACAACCCGACGACGGGAATCTTCCGCTACCTCGCCGATATCGGCATTGGCGCGCAAGGAACCGCTGTCCTGGCGGACCCGGAGTGGGTCTTCTCAGCCGTGGTGCTCACCGAATTGTGGCGGGGAGTTCCCTTCTTCGCCATTCTGCTGCTCGCAGATCTACAGAGCATCTCCGGCGAGCTGTACGACGCGGCGTCAGTGGACGGCGCCGGCAGACTCCAGCGGTTCCGCTACATCACGTTGCCGCACCTACGAGACGTCATTGTCCTAGCCACGTTGCTACGGGCGGTATGGGAGTTCAACAACGTGGACCTGCTCTACACCCTGACCGGCGGTGGTCCGGCGCAGCAGACCACAACGCTGCCGCTCTACGTCGCGCAGAAGGCTGTCGATTCTCATGACTTCGGTTACGGATCTGCCCTGACCGTGGTCGCTTTCGTAATCCTGCTGTTCTTCTCGATCCTCTACCTGCGAGTCAGCAAGTTCGGGAAGGAGGGGGAGTGAACGCGATGATCAGCGCCGCTCGTCGGCCTCGGCGATGGAGCATCAATCCCCGCAACCGCCCCGAAGTACTCATCCCGCTGGCCCTCTACCTGCTGTTCACCTTGCTGCCCTTCTACTGGATGCTGGTCTTCGCTTTTCGGCCCACCGGTTCGACCTCGATCCTCCCCACTCAGTTCACCCTTGACCATTTCCGAACGGTATGGAATGGGCTCGGATTCGGCGTCTTCTTCCGCAACAGTTTGCTGGTCGGGGTGGTCACCCTCGTGGTGGTCTCGGTCTTTGCGCTGTCCGGCGGATATGCCCTGGCGCGATACAAGTTCGGCGGCCGCAAGCTCTTCCTGCTGGCCCTGTTGTGTACGCAGTTCATTCCGGGTGCGATGATGCTGATTCCGCTGTTCGAGATCTTTCGGCAGTTGAACCTGGTGAACAACCTATGGGCTCTGGTCATCGCCGAGACCACCTTCCAGCTACCGCTCTCGCTGATCCTCATGAGCGGGTTCATCCGCAACATCCCGATCGACCTCGAGGAAGCCGCATGGGTTGACGGGTGCTCCCGCTTCCGCGGATTCCTCACCATCGTGCTACCACTGCTGCGGCCGGCTCTGGTCGCGGTCGGCTCCTTCGCCTTCATCGGGAGCTGGAACAACTTCCTCTTCGCCCTGATGTTCATGAGCGACCACTCGAAATTCACCATCCCGGTCGGTCTGAGCTACACGCTCGGTGAGTACGACGTCGACTTCGGCGCACTCGCCGCCGGTGGGGTGGTGGCCGCCGTCCCGGTGGTCCTGGTCTTCGCAGTCGTACAGCGCTACCTCGTAACCGGACTCAGTGCCGGTGCTGTCAAGGGATGAGTTCATCAATGCCTACCAACCGCATGACCAACAGCCGCATGACCAACAGCCGCAATGAAGGGGCCACCATCATGGAACGTCGAGGACGCTACCTGCGCCGACCGCTCGTCTTGGGAACTGCGGTGGCCTTGACTTCAAGCCTGCTGCTGGCCGGTTGCGGTTCGGAAGACGAAGGCGGCCCGGGCGCCGACGGGA
>JANNPJ010000278.1:0-39759 GCA_031400005.1 Kineosporiaceae bacterium
CCACAGGGGTTCCACTCGCGGCATTCATGCAACAGCTCGATCGGGACACAAACGGGTAAGCCATCCAGGCAAGTGCGCCCGCGGAGATCACCATACCGAGCCAGCCAAGGTACGCGCCGAAGTCGGTGAGCACGTAAACGAACAGTACCTACCGGTCGACCTCGGTCTGGCCAGGCCACCGGGCAAGCCACCGCCGGGGCCCCTTGCAGCCGCACCCGAGCATTAGCCGACCGGCGGTGTCGACCAGCCCAGCCGACACCACGCGGCCGGCGGCGCCGGTGTTAGGCCGAACGCCATATGAGCTTCCTCAGTGGCATCTAGCCCAATTGGGCTCAGTTGTAAGGACTGTCCATGTTGAGCGGGGAATACACCCGGGCTGGGGTGCCGGGTTGAAGCGATCACTGCCGGGCGCGGGCACGCGGTCGCTCCCCTGGCCGGAGGAGTTGTCCGGGTCCTGCTGGTTGTATCCCGATGTCGGCGTCGGCACGTAATACGAGGGTGATTGCTCGGTTTCGGCGCGGCAGCCAGCCATGCCGGTGCAAGTCGCCGCCACCAGTAGGAGCATCCCGGTCGCTCACCGACGACCGCCGGGGCGGGGGATCAGCATTGCTCACCCCCGTCGTGCACGACCGACTTGTGCACGTGCATGACGTGCACGTGGTCGGCCACACCGGCCTCGGCATTGAAACCAGCACGATAGGAGACTGTTTCCGATCTTCCCGGCCGGACCACGGCGATGGCCTGCCCGTGGGGCGTGGGCGGCTCGTAGCTGAGGTTCTGCTCGTCCTCGGTGTGCACCTCGATACCGACGCAGATCGCGATCTTTCTAGTCCTCTTGCTCCGGCCGTTCGTGATCTTCACCAGTCCCTCAGCCCGGCAGTAGGGGTAGAGCTCCTCGTCACAGACGGCCTCGACGCTGAGAATCGTGGCCGCGAGGTGTCGCTGCCGGTGCGCCGAAGCGGGCGAGGCACCGAGCAGCGGCAGCAGGGCCACCAGCAAGCCTGCGGTCAAGGGACGGTAGAACCGCCGCCGTCGGAACGGATGTAACGGCGAGGTGACACGTGTGAACGTCATTGACGAGCGTCCTTTCAGGTCCAGAATGGCCTGGATCACCGGCCTGGGGTGGGTCTTACGGAGGGCGCCGAACGATTCGGCGCCATCACCCTCGCCGCCGCCGTGTCCCGGGCACCAGGGGCGGCTATCCCGGACGTCCGGGATTCCCCATGAGAACCCGCGCCGCCGCGACCAGCTGTGTCACTGTGGGCCAATGGTCTTCGGGCGACCCTCGAGCGGGGACTCATTGAACAGCACCTGCCTGTAGGGTGCCGATTCCAGGGTTCGGGCGCTGGCCTGTGGTGTTCGGTTGAGACAGTGGCTGGCATGGCGGGGCGGACGCTGGTCTTCTTTATCTTTCGGCGGTCGGGGGTTCCTGTGACCGTCGCTCGAGGGGCTGGCGTCTGCGGTCTGGTGGAACTGTCTCAAGTCACTCCGGTGGAATCGCAGGTGTTAACGGCCGAGGCGGATGTAGGGCAGACGTCCCGCCTCGACCTCGTCGTAGACCCACGCGGATGAGGGCGAGGTCACGGGCGCGATGCGCTTGACATTGGCCTCGCGGACGCGGCGGTCGACGAAGGGACTCGAAAGTTCTGCTCGTTGGAGGCGGCTGGGTTATCTGGTGGCCACCCGAGATGCTGGCTCCAGGTCGACGCCACGGGTAGGCCTCTCCGTAGGTCTCAGCGCAAAAACATAAACCCCAGCGCTGGTCGGGGGCTAGCAGGCAGTCGACGACGTGACCAGCCAGATCACAGGGCGGGTCAGGCTTCGCCGATACCGGCGTCGCGAGCCATGGCGACGGCCTCGGCGCGGCTGCGGGCCTGCATCTTGATCAGGATGTCGCTGATCTTGTTGCGAATCGTTTTTTCCTGAAGGTTCAGCTTTCGAGCGATTTCTTGGTTGGTATTTCCGCGGGCCAGAAGATCGAGGATTTCCCATTCGCGCGGGGTCAGTTGCGGGAAGGGCGTCGGCAGTTGTGCCTGGGGCTGATGGGCTGCGAAAAAAGACTTCATGCGCTGTGCGACTCCCGGGCCAAAGACCGCTTCTCCTCGGGCGATCGCGCAGATGGTGCGGTGCAGGTCCGCGCCTTCAGTTTCCTTGAGTAGGTAGCCGCTAGCGCCGGCCCGTAGTGCCGCGAAGACGCTGCCATCATCATCGTCCATGGTCAGGACCAGCACCGCAGTCCCCGGGAACGTGGCCGAGATCTGCGCGGTCGCGGTCAGTCCGGTGACCACCGGCATCCGCAGGTCCATGAGTACGACGTCGGGCCGGTGCAGTGCGACCGCTTCGATGGTGGCGGCGCCGTCGGCGGCCTCGGCCACCAGGTGAATGTCGTCCCATTCGCTGAGCACGGCGGTGATACCGGCCCGGAAAAGGGGGTGATCGTCGGCGATGATGACCCGTACGACCACCGGCGGATCGAGGTTCACGGTGCCTCCATCGGGAGTCGGGCTTGCACTACGGTGCCGCGGTCTGGGGCATCACGGATGTCGAGCCGGCCCCCGACCTCGGCCGCGCGTTCACCCATGCTCCGCAGGCCGATACCCAGCCGCGGTCGGTCCGGAACGCCGCGTCCGTTGTCCCGGATCTCAAGCACCAGGACGTCGTCTTCGAGGCAGGCCCGCAGGTGCAGTTCGCTGCCGGCGCTATGCCTGACCGCGTTTGTGGTCGCCTCGGCGGCGATCGCGTAGGCCGCTGACTCGACGGCTGCTGGCATCTCGCCGAAGTCCGCGATCTCGGTTGTGCAGCGCGGGGTTTCGTAGTCATTGACCAGACCTCGAAGGGCCGCGGTTAAGCCGACCTGATCGAGGACAGGGGGCCGCAGCCCGTGTACCACGCTGCGGATGTCGCTGGTGATGGTCCGGATCCGGTCCCGGATCTCCAGTGCCCTGGTGGCGAGACCGGGGTCGCTGGACTGATCGATCCGATGGGCTAAGGCATCGAGCAGGTGCGCGGTTCCTGCGAGGGCCGGCCCAACTCCGTCGTGTATGTCGGCGTGCAGGCGACGGCGTTCGTCCTCACGGGCCATGACCAGGCGGGCCCGGCTGCGGGCGACGTCGTCGACTAGGGAGATCGCGTAGGTCAGCGTCGCGGCCCGAGTGGCCACTTCACTGACGGCGGCTTCCTCAGTGTTTCGCAGCGAGTCACGCCGGGATCGGAGCCCGACCTGTAGTTCCCCGAGAGTCTGGCCCAGCGCTTGGGCCTGGATGGTGTGACAGCCGGCCGCGGTGAGCCGGCCGGAAGAGACGGTCAACCCGGCATGGGTGCCAGTGCCGTGGAAGGCCACGTAAGGCAGGTTCAACGCTTCGCGCAGTTGCTCGACCAGCCTCTGCAGCGCGTCCAACGGCTCCGCCGCAGGCGCCATGTGGCGACCCACCCTGCTCAGGACCGCGTACGGGTCGTGGCGATGCCCGTACAGCAGCCGATCCACCATGCGCTGCACCAGGTTTCTGATCGAGGCGGCCAGCAGCGCGGCGACGGCAATCGCCATCGTTCCCGCGACCGAGGAGCCGGTGAACGACTGCGCGGCGAGGACGAAGCCACCGTAAACCGCAAGCACGAGCGCGGTCAGGCATACATAGACGGCGCTACGGTTAAGCAGGAGTTCGATGTCGAACAACCGGTAGCGCAGCATCGCCACCGCGATCCCCAGAGCCGGGCCGGCCAGTGCCACGGACAGGATCAGATCGGCCAGGACAAAGCTGACGTGATCCAGCTGGAGGTTGAAAAACGTTCTGATCAGAAGCAGGACGAACATCATGAGTCCGGCGAACTGCAGCCATTGCAACTGAGCGCGTTCCTGCCCGGTGGCCCGTCTGGTCCGCTGGACGAGAGCCACCGCCCCGACCGCCGAGCCCAGGTACATGCAGATCTGGACGTTGGCCAGGAAGATCCATTCGATCCAGGGTGCGCTCTCGATCCCCAGTGGATTCGGGATCGTCTGGTCGACGTCGATGCCGATCGGCGAGAACATCCGGAACAGGGCCGAGGCCGTGGCCGCGACGATAAACATCCGCACCATCGGTCTCCATCGTTCAGAGGGAGCCCGGCCGTCGGGAAAGAGCAACGGAAGTAACGGCACCACGTAGAAGTAGGCCACGAACCCCCAGGCTCCAATCCAGGCCGCGAAACCGGCGCCCGGAAGCGTCTCGCCGTCTTGGTAGTGAGCGAATGCGGCATAGTGCCCGGCGAGCTCGTAGGGCCCCAGCGTCGCGGGGGTCATCAGCAGCCAGCCGACCCGGTTGCGCGGTCGTCGCCGCAGGATCATCAGACCGGTCACGGGCCAGGCGAGGGCAAGGACGAAGTCGGCTGTAGGCAAAGGCAGCAGGGTGTTCTGCGCGGGTATCTGCCAGCGCAGGAGCAGCGCACCAGCACAACTGACGATCGCCACCACCATGCATCCGAAAGCGAGTACCACTCGGATCCGATCGCCGGTGACGAGCGGGAAATCCTCGGTCACCGGAGGGTCTGGAGCCACGCTCACATACTGACGTAACCGATACGGGTTACCGCCGAGAATCCCGTCAACTCGGGGCTGTCGTCCCTGTCGCCCGGGATCCCAGGCTGGTCAAGATGCTCAGACCAGAACGACTGTTCAACTGGGCGCCAGTATTTGGGGGAACACATGCTTCTCTGCGCAACATCGTCCCTCCCATCTCGGAAGGAACCGCGATCATCTAGGAGATGGTTCGCTCTCACCCTCGGCGTAGGAGGCGCTCTGCTGCTCAGCATGACTGCACCGCTGCCTGCCGAAGCCAAGTCGCCAGACCCTCCACCGCTGACCGCTCAGGTCATCCAGGCCTTGGAGCGCGACCTGCAGCTCAGCGCCGGTGAGGCCAGGAAACGGCATATAAGCGAGTCCATGGCGCCGACCGTTGAGAAGCGCCTGCGCACCACTCTGGGTGCGCATTTTGGTGGGGCTTGGATGCCAAAGCATGGTGGGACGCTTCAGATCGGCATCACACCTGGCGCAGATAAGAGCGCAGTACGAGCGCAGGGCGCTCAACCTGTCGAGGTCCGATACAACGAGGACCGGCTCAGTCAGGTCAAGGCAACTCTTGATCGGTATGCGAAAGTTGCGACCGGTGCAGTGACCGGGTGGTACGTCGACCTACCCCGGAACAGGGTGACCGTCGTGACCCGTCCCGGCGGGCAGGAAACCGGGCGACGACTGATCGCCGCTTCGTCTGTTCCCGCAGCGATGGTCAACGTTCACGTCTCCACCGAGACACCGAGGACGCTTTACGACGTCCGAGGAGGCGATCCCTACTACATCGGCCAGTCTCGCTGTTCGGTGGGCTTCTCTGTGGTCGGCGGTTTCCTCACTGCGGGGCACTGCGCCAGCTCGGTGTCCGACACCCTCACAGGGCCCAACCGTGTTGCGCTGGGCAGCTGGGGCGGGTTTTCGTTCCCAGGCAATGACTTTGGCTGGGTCCGTACGAACTCCAACTGGACTCCTCGCCCAGAAGTGCGAGGGCTGGGTGCCGTCACCGGCTCGCAAGAGGTCGTGGTCGGCGCATCGGTATGCCGCTCCGGATCCACCACCGGAGTACATTGCGGCACAGTCCAGGCGAAAAACCAGACGGTAAACTATCGCCAAGGCACGGTCACCGGCCTCACGAGAACTAATGCATGTGCCGAGCCAGGCGACTCCGGTGGCTCCTGGATGTCCGGCAGCCAAGCCCAAGGACTGACCTCCGGCGGCTCCGGCAATTGCACATCCGGCGGGACGACCTATTTCCAACCTGTCAAGGCCGCCCTCGCTCGCTACGGGCTGTCCCTCCTCACACCCACGTCGGCAGGCAGGCCGATCGGTGCGTTCGACGAGGCGGTCGGGAACATGGGCAGATCAGTGGCCCTGACCGGCTGGACCATCGACCCCGACGCACCCACAGTAGCGACCGACGTCCACGTCTACATCGACGGCCCGGCTGGTAGCGGCGCGCGCGGAGTCGATCTCGGCCCCGCCAAGATCCAGCGCCCTGACGTCGCTGCTGCCCATCCCGGCGCTGGGGCAGCACACGGCTTCTCTACCGCCATCCCCGACGTTGCCCCCGGCAACCACACCCTGTACGTCTACGCCATCAACAAGAGCGGCGCCGGCGATAACCCCCTGCTCGCAACCCGCACCGTCCGAGTACCCACCGCCGCACCCGGAACCCCATTCGGCAGCTTCGACACCGCTACAGGCCGTGGCGGTGGCGCCGCCCAACTCACCGGCTGGACGATCGACCCCGACGCGAAAACTACCCCCACTCCCGTCCACGTCTACATCGACAAGTGGGCCGGCAGCGGTGCCCGCGGAGTCGACCTCGGCCTCGCCAATACCGTCCGACCCGACGTCGCCGCCGTCCACCCTGGTGCCGGAGACCGCCACGGATTCAACACCACCATCACCGGGCTGAGCCCCGGTGACCACACCCTCTACGTCTACGCCATCAACATCGCCAGCACCGGAGACAATCCTCTTTTGGCCACCCGCACCATCACCATCCCGGAGGGCTGATGCTCGGGGGACCTGGTCAGCTCAGAGCCACGAAGGAAGCGTCGACGCCGCGTGGGGTGCTCAGCAGCACCCCACGCGGGAGAGCGTGACCCGTTCTTCCTGGCCTCCTGTTCTGAGGTGATGACTGCCTTGGAGAGGAGTTCGCTTGGATGCTGCGGGCCTGATTTTGGCTTGCGGCGACAACGCCTCCTGGCTGTCGATGCATTTGGCCGTGTGATCGGGGATGACGGCTGACCGGAATATCAAACTGAAATGGGGAACAACATGCGTGGGAGTAGAAAACAACGGGTTGCGGGCCGATGGTCGGCGGTGGCAGCGCTCTCGGCTGCCGCACTTCTTGTGACACCGGCGGCCTACGCCGACCCTGTCCTGACAACGACGGGAACGAACCCCGCCGTCGGTGCGCTGCCGGTGGATGCTGCCGTCAGCAACACTCCGAAGCCGGTGTTTCCGCAGGCGCGCCAACAGGCGCCGGCTTGCACGTTTGCGAATGTGAGCAGCCCCGACGGCATCCAGATCAAACACGTCGCGCCGTGCGCCAGCGCGACCGGCGACGGGTCGGCGGGCAACCCGTGGAAGACGATCGCGCAGGCGATGGCCGGGTTGCGGCCCAACCAGGCGGCCTACGTCCATGGTTCCGGCGGCGCTTCGTGGACAGGCGCGCCGGACTACCGCGAGAGCAACCTTCAGCCCACCACAGCAGGCACCGGCGCGAACGCCCGGATCTGGCTGGTCGCCGCACCAGGCGAGAACCCGAAAATCGCTAGCAACGGTGATGGAAGATCCATCCTCCTACTCACCAAGTCGTGGTGGGTGCTCGACGGGCTGGCCCTCGACGCGAAGGGCGTGGCGTTCAGCAACAACGCCGTCCGGATCGGCAACCCCAGCTTGAGTACACCAACTCAGTACGTCGTGCTGCGCCGTCTGAAAGCCCGCACCGGCAACGCCGACCCGGCGACCGTGCCCAAGACGCTCGTTGCCTTCGACGGCGCGAAGAACTCGGCCCTGCTTGACAGCATCAACCCCAACAACCCCAACGACCCGAACTACGGTGTGACTGAGGAACTCGACGCGAACGGACGGCCGAGAACGATGCCGGCCGACAGTAGCGACCACCACGGCATCACCGCGTTGAACGGTGCCGACCGGATCCTCTTGCGTAACAACAACTCCTACGGGCACAACGGCGACTCGTTCCAGTGCGGCGAGGAGGAGAAGACGACGACATACGCGCCGGTCACCAACGTGACCCTGGAGAACAACCGCTTCCACCAGGACGAGGAGAACGCCGTCGACCTCAAGGTTTGCCAGGGCGTGACGGTCCGCGGAAACAAGTTCTTCAGCTATCGCCCGGCCCGCCCCTACGCCACCAAACGCTCGGGCCAAGGCGATGCTGTCGTCGTCCACGGGGCGCTGGACACCCCACGCTCAGCCGACCGCGTCCTTATCGAGCTCAACCGGTTCTGGGACAACAGCCGCTCAGTCAACATCGACGGCCAGGTGCCCACCGCCGTCGTCCGACGCAACCTCATCTTCAACTCCACCTCGGGCGACTGCGGCATGGGCGCCGGGATAACCATCCGGGCCCAACGATCGGAGGTTTACCACAACACGATCGACAACATGTCGCCCCAAGGTCCGGCGCCGAACTGCACGTACGACCGCGACTGGAGCACGAACCAGGAAGCAGCGCTCCGGATCGCACCAGGCGAAACCAGTAAGCAGGTCACCTACCCACAAGACCTCACGGCCCAGGTCTGGAACAACATCATCTCGCGCGCCCCAAACGCCTACACCGTAGGACCCGACACCACGATCCAGACACGGCGCAACCTCTTCAGCCAGCCACCGGCAACGCGACCGGACGATTCCCTGGTGCAGGACCCGTTGTTCGTCACTAACCCTGTTGCCAACGACTACTACACCCAGCGTGGGTCACCAGCCCGAGACGCCGCAGCACCCGTGTCACCCTCCGTCGCAGACCCGGCGGCGTCCACTTACTGCGACGACCCGACACCGACCGAGAACGACCTGACGGTCGAGCCCGACATCGGATTCCTGGAAAGCTGCAGTTGACGACACGTTGTCGTGCCGGAGCTGCGCTGCCCGGCGCCGAAGGTAAGGCCCGTCTCGTTGGCGCCCAGGTTCCGGGCGCCGCCCACCTGTTGGGGTGCACTCAGCGCTGGAACGCCGACCTGCGCCGATTCGGACGGGACGCTGGTGGCGGACGTTGCACTCCTCCATGAGACCCGGTACTTGACACTCGCTGATGCCGGAAACGATGCGAGGCAGTTGTGGGAGTTCTCCGTCGAACACCTGGACCCGGGCGCTGAGACATCGAGTGGTTCACACCCAGGACAAGTCCTCAGCCCTCATCGCTATCGGAACCGTCAGTGGGCCCGATGGTCCTGTGACGGCCCAGAAGGTAACGGCGCTCAGACTCGGCGACAGCGGCCAGGCCGCTAAGTATGTCCTTGCGCTTCTCGGGGGGCGCATCCTTGAGCGCTAGCCGATCACGGTGAGCCTTGCGCAGCTCTACGGCGATGCGGCCAGCCGCTGCCCCAGCGACGAGTCCAAGCCCAAAGAGATGCTCTGCGTCCATCCCACGCGACCCCCTTCTTGGTCGAGTAGGACGCACGCGCGACTCAGCTCGACCAGCCGATTGACTGGTTAAGCTGAGGCCACGCCCGAACGCGATCTCAGGTAATGCGATTACAGGGGCCTGGTTTGTGGCTTCAAGGAACACCATGTGCTTCGGGTCTATCCATGGTGTTCCCGACCTCATGCCCGAGGTCGGTATCTGCAAACCAGAATGGCGTAACAGTGCGGACCGCGCAAGGTCACGTTCGTCGAGCAAGCAGACTGATCGGCGGTGGGGCGCGCTCTGCCGGGCGGCCGGCATTCCACTTACGGACTGCCCATGCTTCGCTGATCCGGCCGGAGGCGAGTTGGGAATGTGCTCTTCCTGCTCCTCCGCCTCGCCCTCGGAGACTGGACCGGGTTGATCATCCCCTTCGGACCGTTGCAATCGCCCTAGCCGCTACAGGCCCCGACTCCCCGCTCCATCCCTCCCCGGTTTCATGATCCGCGTACCAATCCCGTACGAGTCACGAAAGAGGCCCTCCACGGAGCTACCGTGGAGGGCCTCTGACTTGCTATTTTGCGATCGTGCCTGGTGGAGCTGAGGAGACTCGAACTCCTGACCCCCTCGATGCGAACGAGGTGCGCTACCAGCTGCGCCACAGCCCCAACAGCGGGAAACGTTATCACCGGCAGGGGGCTGACTCCGAATCGGCACCCCGTACGAGCCAGACGAACTTCGCCTAAGGCCCGCGCGGCAGAGGGCAGGCCACATCAGCGTGGTTGATCCGGTGGTCCTTAGACGACCTCGACACGATCATGCAACCGAGAGCCCAGGAACCGACGGTGCAGCGAGAATCAGCCGTTGACGACCTTCGGCTCCTCGAAGAGGTCGTCGAGGTGGGACTCCAGCGCCAGGATGCGCTCGACATCCGCCGCTCGGCGAGGCAGCGCTCCCCGTGAGACAGCGGTCGCCGAGGTGTCTGCCTTGGCCACGGCGGGAAGGTCCAGCGGAGCGGGCTCGGGGCGATGCACGGCGGGCTTGAGCGTGTAGGTAGGCGGAGGGACCGGGATCGGCTCCCAGGTCTCTGCACCGACCGCTGCGGCCCGTCTGGCCACTCGATCCGAGGTGGGCGCGGGGGCCGCGGCCACCTCGGCAGACGGGGCGGGTGCCTCGACGGAGCGCTGCGTCCGAGCGTGCACCACCTCTGCGGATTGCACCTGTACCGCAAGCGCCATCAGCGACTCCCGGCTTCGCAGCCCGGCGACCCGGGAGGCCAGCACGTGCATCAGCAAAAGCACGGTGGCCGGCATCGCGACCCAGGCGGACATCGAGGACACGGAGGTGACCACCCATGACGCCACGGTGGCAACGAACAGCAGGGCCATGATTCGGGCCCGGCGGCGGGCTGCGACTCGGGCGATGCCGATCGCTACCTCTAGGTCGAACGGACGTTCCGGAATCTCCGCCTCCCGGGTGTCAGCAGCGGGGGCGGACGGCACAGGGACCGACGCCTTGGGCGGGCTCGGAGCAAAAGCCTTGGGCGGGCTCGGGGTAGAAGCCTTGGGCGGGCTCGGGGCAAACGAAGACCAGGATGGAACCGGCTCAGGTTCGGACGCCGTGATATCGATCGGCGAATCGGCGACGACGTCCGGAGCCGGGTCAGCAATGGGGCCAGCGGCCGGGTCAGCCAGCACGACCGAGTCCGCCGACACGACCTGGTCAGGCAGCTCCGTTGAAACAGAACGATCCTGATCGGCAGCGGCTAACCCAGCGATCGGCTTCGGACTGATCGACGCCAGAGCGATCGGCTCGGTAGCGGCCCGCTTAGCACCGAACGGACCAGCAAGAAGCGGGCCGGCAACGATCGGCGGGGCCTCGGTCGGACCGGGCCAACCGGTGAGCAACCCACCGTCAGTCGACTCATCGTCCAGATCGGCAAGAAACGGCGACTCAACCGAACCAGGCTCAGCACCAGACTGAACAGAAGAGCGAGCAGCAGAGCGAGCAACCACCGAGCGAGTAATGACCGCGTCGCGAGCGTAAGTTTCAACGGCCAGATCGAGCGCCCCAGCCGAGTCATCAGCAGACCCAGCAAAGCCAGACCCAGCAAGAGCCGACCCAGCAAGAGCCGATCCGGCAACAGCCGATCCGGCCGCAGCAACCGCGGCAGCGCGCCGCTCGGCCCGGGCCGCGAGCGCCCGGTCGGCCGGAATGTAGAGGTACTCGCCATCAGCGTCCACGATCACCCGTGGCGAAGTGAGGACGGCGTCGCCGGAACGGTGGTCGGCGCGGTCCGGACGGGGCTTACGGGAGCGCCGTTGCAGCACCCGAAGGCCACCGGAGAACCGGTCCGGGGTGCGCGACTGGGCGAGATCGTCGCGCCGGCTCAGCCAGTGCGGAACCAGGTAGGCAGCCCAGACGCCGATGATGGCGACGAAAACAAGGCTACTAAGGTCCACAAGAGTAAACGCTAGGGTGAGGGCTCGGAAGGTTCACGCACCCTCACCGGTGTGTCGGCCTGGAGTCGCGGAAGATTGTGACGACTGGGCCGACAGCACTCGCTGGGCCCGTCGCCAGCGGGTCAGTAGCCCACCCGGCACGTCTTCCGGAGTGAGGGCGAAGGTGGCATGGTCGCGCCAGGCGCCGTCGATGTGCAAGTACCCCCGCCGAATTCCCTCCGGCCGGAAGCCAAGCTTCTCCACCACCCGCAGGCTGGCGACGTTCTCCGGTCGAATGTTGACCTCGAGCCGGTGCATGCCGAGGCCGAACAGACAGTGATCGACCATCATCGCCACCGCGGTCGGCACCACTCCCTGACCGGCGACGGCACGGTCCACCCAGTAACCGATCTGCCCGGATCTGAGCGAGCCCCAGACGATCCCACTCACCGTGACCTGGCCGACCAACTGGCCGTTCAGGTAGACGGCGAGCGGCAACATCCGGCCGGCTCGGGCCTCGCGATCGAAGCCTCGAACCATCGCGCCGAAGGTCAGCGGCCGGCCGGTGCCTTCCGGGTGCGTCGCCTCCCAGGGGGCGAGCCACTCGGCGTTCGATGATCGGACGGCGTTCCAACTCCGGGCGTCCCGCCGACGCAGCGGCCGCAACGTGATCCGCCCATCGGTCAGTTCGATCGGCCATCCGGTGCCGATCCCCGGCTCAATCACGGTCCACCAGATCCGCGGGCGTATGCGACACAACGGACGACGACTCAACGGACGACGAAACGACGTGATCGCCGCCGCGAATCTGGTCGACGGCATGGACGAGCACGCCGTCCAGGACGGCGAGGCCATCCCGGCAACCGCCCGGCGAGCCCGGCAGGTTGACGATCAGGGTCTGCCCGGCCAGCCCGGCCAGCCCACGGGAAAGCGCAGCCGTGGCGATCCCGGCGGAGGTCCCGCGCAACCGGATCGCCTCAGCCAGCCCAGGGATTTCGCGGTCCAGAACGGCGCGCGTCGCCTCCGGTGTCCGGTCGCTCGGCGACAGCCCGGTGCCGCCGGTGGTCAGCACCACGTCGTAGTGCTGACGGACGGCGTCCCGCAAGGCCTCGGCCACCGGCTCACCATCCGGCACGACGAGCGGCCCGTCCACCGCGAACCCCCAACCTCGCAAACCCTCGGCCAGCACCGGGCCGCCGCGGTCGGCGTACACCCCGGCGGCGGCTCGATTCGAAGCCGTGATCACCAGTGCGCGGCCGATCACGGGGTCAGTCTCGCCGCCGGCCATCGGGTCAGTCACGGCGCCAGTCTCCCGAGCGGCCGCCGCTCTTGGCCACCACCCGCACCGCGGTGATCTCCGCCAGTTTGTCGACTGCCTTGATCATGTCGATCAGCGCCAGACCGGCGACGGCGACGCTGGTGAGCGCCTCCATCTCGACTCCGGTGCGGTCCGCGGTCCGGACCGTGGCGCGGATGTCCACCCCGCCGTCGGTCACCTGAAGATCCACCTCCACAGCATGCACCGCCACCGGGTGGGCCAGCGGCACCAGGTCCGGCGTCCGCTTGGCGGCCTGGATCCCGGCGATCCGGGCGACCGCGAGCGCATCTCCCTTGGGCATGCCCTCCCCCCGCAACAAGGCAATCACCGCGGCCGAACAGATCACTCGCCCGGTGGCGGTGGCCTCCCGGGTGGTCACCTGCTTTGCCGACACGTCAACCATCCGGGCGGCACCGGCCTCGTTCAGGTGGGTGAGCCCGCTGGGCACGCCGCTCACCACCGGCTCCGCTGATCCAGGATCAGGCATTCCACCCGATCTCCCACACTCACCTGGGTGACCTCCTCCGGGACGACGGCCAGACAGGTGGCTTCGGCCAGATCGGCGACCAGGTGCGAACCCTGCCCACCGACCGGGCGAACCCGCAGGTCACCAGTGCCAAGATCCTCGAGCCGGGCCCGGACGAACTGGCGCTTGCCTGCCGGTGAGGTCCAGTCGATCGCGGCGACTGCCGTCCGGGATTCACGTTCCGCGCTCTCGCCGGCCAGTCGCAGCAGCGCCGGGCGGACGAACACCTCGAAGGAGACCAGCGCACTCACCGGATTGCCGGGAAGCGTGAAGATCGGCGTCGCGCCGATGGTGCCGAAGCCCTGCGGCATCCCGGGCTGCATCGCTACCTTGTCGAACCGCACGGTGCCGAGTTCGCGCAGCACCTCTTTGACGGTGTCGTAGGCGCCGGCGCTCACCCCGCCGGTGGTGATCACCAGGTCAGCCCGCCGAGCGGCCACCTCGAGCATCCGGGTCACCGATTCGGGGACGTCGTCGATCACGCCACCGTGCTCGGCGTCCGCCCCGAGTTCCCGGACAGCGGCGATCAGACCGTACCCGTTCGAGTCGTGAATCTGTCCGGGGCCCAAGGCTTTTCCTGGCGGAACCAGTTCGCTGCCGCTGGGCATCACGAGCACCAGCGGCCGCGGCTGCACCAGCACCCGGTCCCGGCCGACCGCCGCCAGCAAGGCGATGTGCCGCGGCGAAAGCCGGGCCCCGACACGCAGCACCGTCTCACCGGCTCGCACGTCCTCCCCGGATCGACGCACGTACTGCCCCTCGGACGGCGCCCGCTGGGCCAAAACCCGAGTGACCCCACCGTCGGTCCACTCCACCGGGACGACGGCGTCGGCACCGGACGGCAGCGGAGCACCGGTCATGATTCGCAACGCGGTCCCCGGTTCGAGCCGGACCAGCTCGGCGTGTCCGGCCGGGATGTCACCGAGCACCGGCAGTTCGACCGGCGAGTCCGGGCCGGCCAACGCCAGTTCGGCTGCTCTCACGGCATAACCGTCCATCGACGAGTTGTCGAACCGCGGCATGTCGATCGCCGAAACGATGTCCTCGGCGAGCAGGCAACCGGCCGCCTCGAGCAGGGCCACCTCGCGGGCCGGAAGCGGCGTGATCGCTGCCAGGCAGTCGGCCAGATACGCGTCAACCGACAGCATTTCACTCACGCTTTCGGCTCTCCCGTGGGCTCGTCGGGCAGCCCGGCGACGAACCCACGCAGCCAAATCCGTAGATCTGGGCCGAGATCGACGCGCTCGGAGGCGAGTTGGACGACGGCCTTCAGGTAGTCCAACCGGTCACCGGTGTCGTATCGGCGACCGGAGAAGATCACTCCGTAGACCCCGCCGCCGGGCTCGTCCGGCTGCTGCGCGAGCTCCTGGAGGGCGTCGGTGATCTGGATCTCGCCGCCGCGCCCGGGCTTGGTTTCCTTGAGGACGTCAAAGACCCGCGGGTGCAGCACGTACCGGCCGATCACGGCAAGGTTGCTCGGGGCATCCTCCGGGTCCGGCTTCTCCACCATCCCGGTGATCTTGACGACGTCGCCCAACTCGGTGCGCTCGACCGCCGCGCAGCCGTACATGTGCACCTGACTGGGGTCGACCTCCATCAGCGCGACCACGCTGCTATGGGTCTGCCGCTGGACACCGATCATCCGGGTAAGCAACTCGTCCCGTTCATCGATCAGATCGTCACCCAGCAGCACCGCGAACGGGTTGTCACCCACATGATGGACGGCGCAGAGGATGGCGTGGCCGAGCCCGCGCGGGTCACCCTGTCGGGTGTAGTGGATGTCTGCGATCACGTTCGACTCGCGCACCCGCTCCAGCCGGACCCGGTCGCCCTTGGCCTCCAGGGCGGCCTCGAGTTCCCAGGCCCGGTCGAAATGATCCTCCAGGG
This sequence comes from Kineosporiaceae bacterium, assembly GCA_031400005.1. Classification (GTDB taxonomy): domain Bacteria; phylum Actinomycetota; class Actinomycetes; order Actinomycetales; family Kineosporiaceae; genus JANNPJ01. The sequence continues at coordinate 15,313 of JANNPJ010000278.1, forward strand.
AACGCTTGTTCCGACCCGTGATCATCAGGACGTCGTCCAAACCGGCGGCGACTGCCTCTTCAACCACGTACTGGATCGCCGGCCGGTCGACGACCGGCAGCATCTCCTTGGGCGTCGCCTTGGTGGCGGGCAGAAATCTAGTGCCGAGCCCGGCGGCCGGGATCACTGCCTTCAGCACCGGCGGGCCTGGCTCTCCCCCGCCCAAGATCGCCAGGTCAGGAGTCACCATTGGTTCCGTCATGTGATCAGGCTACCCAGCTTGGGAGACAGCGGCTGCGGATGGTGCGCTCCCAGCGACTTCCCAACGGTCCCGGCCCTCCCGCTTGGCGGCGTACAAGGCTTCATCGGCCGCATGCAGGATCTCGGTGGGGGTGCGGCCGTGCCCCGGGAACGCCGCGACTCCGATCGATACCGTCACCATCTGCGAAAGACTGCCATGCCAGAACGGCTCCTCGCGTACGACTCTGATGACCCGCTCGGCCACCCGGCAGCCGCCGGCGCTGTCCGTGTCCGGCAGCACCACCGCGAATTCCTCACCGCCGTACCGCGCCACGGTGTCCATCTCGCGAACACAGGTCATCAGTCGATGAGCGAACTCGCGCAGCACGACGTCCCCGAACTGGTGCCCTAATGTGTCGTTGACCTGCTTGAAGTGGTCCAGGTCGAGCATCAGCACGGTCAGCGGCCGGTCGAAGCGGGTTGCTCCGGCGACCTCCCGGGACAGCATGGCGGTCAGGTGCCGAACGTTGCCGACCCCGGTCAGCGGATCGGTCACGGACAGCCGCCGGACCTCTTCGTGCAGCCGAACGTTGGTGATCGCTGTCCCGGCATGATCGACCAGAGCGCGGACCAGGGGCAGCGCCAAAGCGTCGAAGCCGGTAGCGCCCTCGCCGCGAGCCAGCGCAACCATCCCGATCAGCTGGTCACCGGAGTGGATCGGGACGGCGACCACCGGGCCGGCTCCCGGCAGGTACCTGAACTGTGGTTCCAGCTCGGATCCGGCATCGAGGTCACGGAAGTACCGTTCGGCGAGGTCCGGCAGGGCATCGAGGGCCGCGTGGGCAGTCGGAACCGGCAACGCAACCCTGCCTCTGGCAGGCAACAGCTGTGGGTCAGGCGATCCCGACCGGGTTGCCTCGTCCGTGAGTATCGCCATTCCGGCTACTGCACCGGTGCCGTGCAGGCAGGCAGTTGTCACTGTGTCGAGCAGTTTGTCGAGGTTGTGGGTGTGTTCCAGGGCGGCACCGAAGCTGACGAAGGTCTCTGCCAGCGCTGCCCGGCTGAGCTGCAGTTCATCGGTGGTGGTCGCCAGCTCCTCGGCCACCGGACCGGACAGTCGACCGGCAAGAGCCCGGATCGGCAGCATCGCCAGCAGGCCGAATCCGAGGCCGATCAGGGCGAGCAGGCGCCACCAGCCCACACCGGCCACCGAGGCGGTGGCCAGGACCCCGAACGGGACTCCCGGCCCGGGCTGCCGGACGGCGTAACTCATCCCGGCGACCGCGTCGGCAGTCCCAACGGCCCGGACGACGTCGAGCAACGGCGCCCGATCAGCCTTGGTGGCGCTGGTGGCGAGCAACCGGTCACCACCGCCCAGCAGGCTGAGATCGCCACCGGTACCGAGTCCGGTCCGCAAACCACGGAGGGCGGCGTCATCGAGCGGTACCCAGAGGACGACGTGACCGACCAGAACGACCTGGCCGTCGACCACCGCCTGCACAATCCTGCGCTCGGAGAGACCGGCCACCCGAAGATCGCGACCGGGCAGGCCGGCCGAGCAGGACGCACCATTGCCGCCCGCCCGGACCGGCCCCAGGCCGGCCGGCGCACCGGCGACCTGCAGCAATTGGCCATTGGCGGCGAACACCGCGACCGCGGCTTCCGGGCGACCGGCGCTCGTGTGGACCGCGATTGCCCTGGCTGCCTGCGGCGGGATCGATCCATAGGGCGCGGCGTAGGAGGCCGCCTGCCGGGCGGCCGCCGTCGCCGCCTCACCCACCGCTTCACATTTGGTCTGCAACGCTACTGCGGCGCTGCGGGCATCGCGGGCAGCGATCTTCTGTGCGGCCTGGGTCGCGTACCGCGGCGCCACCACACCGATTCCGGCCGCGATCAGAAGCGGTGGACCGATCAGCGTCACGGCCAGGCTGGCGGCCACCTTGGAGCGCAACGACGTCGCAGGGGTGTTCGCTCTGACGCTCACCGGTACTCATCCGATCTGGCCTTGAGCACGCGAGGGTTCTGTTCGCGGGCGGGGTCGGTTCTTGACGTAGCGGTCCGGGATAATCAATGGTCGGGAGGCAAAGGGGAACCGCGTGAGCGACTATGACAACGCCTCGTAAACGGGTACACACTGAGAGTAGCGTCAAGGGGCCACTTTCCCGACTGCTCACCGGCGAGTAAGGCGTTCGGAGGAGAGGCACTCATGTCGGCATCGCAGGCGCAACTGATCCCGACCAAGCTCGCGCTTCGCCGCACTTTGAAAGCCCAGCGGCGCGGCCGCACGAGCGCGGAACGCGATGCGGTCGACCGGGCCATCGCCGCCGTCGGGCTGGAACTGCCGCGGCTGCGCCGGGCCGACTGCGTGGCCGTCTACGCCTCACTGCCGGAGGAACCCGGCACCACACTGCTGCGCGCCGGTCTGCGGGAACTGGGCATCCGGGTGCTGCTGCCGGTCGTCGGTGACGATCCGGACGATCGCCAGCTGGACTGGGCGGAAGACCAGGGCGAGCTGGCCAGCTCCGGTGCCTTGAACCTGCTGGAGCCACCAGGTCGACGCTTCGGCCCGGCCGAGATCGGCAAGGCCCAGGTGATCTTGGTGCCGGCGCTTGCCGTGGACACCACCGGAACCCGACTCGGCCGCGGCGGCGGGTACTACGACACCGCGTTGACCCAGGCCCATCCCCGAGCGCTGGTGCTCGCGCTGGTGCATGACCAGGAGATCTTGGACGCCGACAGCACGCCGATCCCCTGCGAAGCCCACGACGTCCGGGTGCAGGGAGTGATCACCCCGACTCGGTGGATGTTTTTCAGGTCGGACCGGGAGTGAAGATCTGTTCGTCGCTCTTGGCCGCCTGTACCGCGTCGGCGAAGAACGGCCAGGCGTAGTCCTCGCCCTTGAGCCAGGTGTCGAGCTGGTCGTCGTAGTGGGTGTCACCCGGATGACCCGATATCCCGGTCTGGTTCACCCACCGCGACTGGTTCAAGTCGGCCAGGTCGATGATCATCCGCATCGACGGTGCCGCGGTCACGTCGAAGCTCTTTTCTCTAGTGTCCGGGTCCGTCAACGCCGAGGCATCCCAAGAGAACGCATTGACGATCGAGGTGCCACCGGGCGCGGCGTAGGGGCCGCGATTGAACAACCTGCGCAGCGGCGCGTTGACGCTGGGGTCGCCGAGCGGGACCTGCTCCAGGGTCAACTGGTGCAGTCGGCCCCATTGCCAGTGCTTCGGATCCTTACCGAGCTTTTTGGTGAGTTCGTCCCGAGCACTGATCATCGAGCGGCGCAGCACCTCGTCGCGGGATTCGACGACGTCCGCCGTACCTCGATCGTCCCACCATCGGTCCTTCTTCGAGTTCTCCGGCAGGAGCGAGCGCACCACCTCGAACCAGCGGTCGCCGCCGTCCGGTTTGAAACCTTCCGGAAGCTCATCGCCGAAGGCCAGATCGAGGATCGTCGCCCAGACCATGTTGAAGTAGGCCGCCGCCGGGGAGTCGGTGTGCTGGTTGTAGTCCCAATCCGTCAACAGGTCGACGCCGTCCTGGGCGAACCTCTCGGGCGCGTCCATCGGGTCTTTGTCGTCCTTGTTCCGGATCCCGACTTCCTGCAGCAGCGGGACCAGGAGCTCGGCGATCCCGTTGCGGCTGTCCGCTTGGATCGCTCGCATGTCATCGACGGACAGCGGCCGCTGGTCCGTCTTGGCCTCCTGCAGGAGGGTGCGAATCCGTTCCGAGCGGTACCCGTAGTCCCAGTCCGAGGTGATCTTCACCGCCCCATCCGGCCCGGTCACGGCCTGGTTCGCGGCGACGATGAAGCCGTCCGCGGGGTCCTGGACCCAGGGCAGATCCTTGACGTCCACGAAGCCGGTCCAGTCGTACGAAGAGTCCCAGCCCGGGTGCGGCCAGGTGCCGTTTGCCGGGACCAGGGAGTCCTTGCGACCCGGGCCACGCAGCGGGATCCGTCCGGGCGCCTGGTAGCCGATGTGCCCGTCGACGTCGGCATACACCACGTTCTGTGCCGGGGCGTCGAGCTTCTTGACCGCGGCGCGGAACGAATCGAAGTCCCGGGCGACGTCCAGTTCGAGCAGCGCATCCATCGCGGTCCCCGGCCGTAGCGCCGTCCAGGCCAGCGAAACGGCGTACCTGGTGTCCCGGCTGTGCTTCTCCCCGGGCGCAGGTGCGGTGTTACCGGCCGTCGCGATGTCACCGATCACATCGGAGATCACCGGACCGTGCGAGGTGGACCGGATCACCACCGGCACCTGCGGCTTCCCGGCCACCGAGATCATCTCGGTGCGCGTCGTCATCGGCACGGACTTACCGTCCCGTTCGACCTGCCCGGCACTGTCGATTCGTTCCAGGTAGAAGTCGGTGACGTCCGGATAGAGGTTGGTCAAGCCCCAGGCGATCCGGGCGTTGTGCCCGATCACCACGCCCGGCATCCCGGCGAACCCGAAGCCGGCGACGTCGAACGGACAACTCGCGGACACCGTGGTGCAGTGCAGTCCGACCTGAGTCCAGACCCCGGGCATCGAGGCCTTCAGGTGCGGATCGTTCGCCAGCAGCGGCAGCCCGGTCGTGGTCAGCTCGCGGCCGACCACCCAGGAGTTCGACCCGATCCCGTCGCCACGACCCAGCAGCTGAGGAATCGCCGCGATCGCCTTGTCGGCCGAGTCGAGGACCTGCTGAGCCGCCGTGCTCTGCAGCGCCGCCACCATTGCCTCCGCATCCCCGGTCCCCGCGGCAACCTTCGCGTTGGCCTTCACCGTAGGCTTCGAGCCGGCTTTGGTCGGGGCTTGCTTGGTCTTCGGGAGCTGCTCGCTCTTGGGGAGTTGCTTGGTCTTGGGGAACTGCTCGGTCTTCGGGAGCAGGGACGCCGAGGAACTCCGGGTATCCCCCGTGATGATCGGCTGATGATCATTGTACGGGAAGGCCGGATACAGCTGCTCGACCCGGCCGACGTCAGTGACCGTGTCGTAAGCCTGGGCTCGCTCCAGTTCCTCGTTGTAGTTGCTCCGCAGATCCCAGGCCATGGCCTTCAACCAGGCCAGCGAGTCCACCGGGGTCCACTCATCGATCGGCCGGAGCTTGTTGGCACGCCCGAGCGCGGTGTAGCTGAGCGAGAGCTCGGAGGCCGAGCGACCGCTCACGTATTCGTTCACGCCATCGGCATAGGCCTGGAGGTAGCGCCGGGTGCTGCTACTGACCCGGTCCAGTTCCTGCGCAGCTACCTGCCGCCAACCCAGGGTGCGGACGACTTTGTCCGAGCGCAGCGCGTCCTTGTTCTCACCGACCAGTTCGCTGAGGCGACCTGCGGTGATGTGCCGGCGCAGGTCCATCTCAAAGAAGCGGTCCTGGGCGTTGACATAGCCCTGGACCCGAAACAGGTCTTCCGCGTCGTCGGCGTAGATCTGTGGCACGGCCTGCTCATCTCGAAGCACCGTGACCTTGCCGTTCAGCCCGGGCATCGTGACGTTGCCGCCACGTTCGGGCAGCGGCCGACGGACAAAGGTGATCACCAGAACCAGAGCGATGATCAGGGCCGTCACGACGACGAGGAGGGTTCCGAAGGCCGTCGCACGCAGGGCACGGCGATGAGTCACGGAAGGACTCTAGCGCCGCCCACCGATAGGATCTTCATGACGACGGAGAGCAGGCGAAGGGATGACAGCTTGACGATCGAGCAGCTCAACCTTGCGCTGCTCGCCGGACCCGCCGTGCTACTAGCCGCTGTGATCGCCGTCCGATTTTCGGTGGGCAGTGGATTTCCCTCACTGTTGATCTATCTCGCGCTGGGCCTGATCATCGGCGAGGGCGGCTTCGGGGTGAGATTCGACAACGCCGAGCTGACCGCCGCCCTCGGCTATGCGGCTCTGGTCCTGATCCTGGCCGAAGGTGGTCTGACCACCCGGTGGACGACGATTCGGCCGGCCGTAGCGCCGGCCGCTGTGCTGGCTACCGTCGGCACCTGTGTCTCGGTGGCGGTTGCCGGGACCGCCGCACATTTCCTGTTGTTCCTGGACTGGCCGCTGGCACTGCTGCTGGGTGCGGCGATCTCGTCCACGGACGCTGCTGCCGTCTTCTCAGTGCTGCGCCGGGTGCCGTTGCCGCCTCGACTGGTCGGAATGCTGGAGGCCGAGTCCGGCTTCAACGACGCACCCGTGGTCATCATTGTGATTGCCCTCACCGACGTCGCCAGCGGCCATGAGTCACACTCGTTCGGATACCTGCTGGCCGAAGCCGGGTACGAACTCGGTCTAGGTCTCGTCGTCGGGTTGCTGATCGGCTGGCTCGGCTCGCTCAGCATGCACCGGGTGGCGCTGCCCTCGTCGGGGCTGTATCCGATCGCCGTCCTCGGCCTCGCGGTCGGTGCCTACGGCGTCGCCGCCACCCTGCACGCGTCCGGTTTCCTCGCGGTTTATCTGGCGTCGTTGATCCTGGGCAACTCCCGGCTCCCGCACGGGGTAGCCGTCCGTGGCTTCGCCGAGGGCCTGGGGTGGGTCGCTCAGATCGGCCTGTTCGTGATGCTCGGCCTGCTGGCGTCGCCGAGCCGGTTGCCGGCGCAGGTCGGCCTGGCGCTGGCGATCGGTCTGGTCCTGCTCCTGGTCGCCCGGCCACTGTCGGTGTTCAGCTCCGTCTCCTGGTTCGGCGTCCCCTTCCGCCATCAACTCTTCCTGTCCTGGGCCGGGCTGCGTGGGGCAGTGCCGGTCGTGCTCGCGACGGTGCCGATGGCGGCCGGCGTGCCAGGCTCGAGCCGGCTGTTCGACCTGGTCTTCGTCCTTGTGGTGATCTTCACCCTGGTGCAGGCACCGACCCTGCCCTGGGTGGCGAAGCGGCTCGGGCTGAGCGACGGGATGTCAACGGTCGGGCTGGACGTGGAGTCGTCACCGCTCGGCGCCCAGGGAGCGGACGTGCTGGAGGCACACGTCGGTCCGAACTCCAAGCTGCATGGCGTGGAGATCTTCGAGCTTCGGCTCCCGGAAGGCTCGAACGTCACCCTGGTACTGCGTAACGGGGAGGCGCTGGTGCCGACGTCGCGGACCATGCTGCGACACGGCGACGACATCATCGTGGTGACGTCCGAGCAGGTCCGGGATGCCGCCGAAGACCGGCTACGCACGGTCAGCGAGGGCGGCAAGCTGTCCAGTTGGCTCAACCCGACCCCACCCGAATCCGCGGTCAATCGGCGATCGGCAGCGGTCGAGCCAGGATTTGTGCGACGACTGCAACGCAGTGGACGCCGAGCCACCAGAACCGGCAAACCTCGCCGATCGCCATGATCTCTACCGCCGTTCGGGTGGTAGCCCTAGGGTGAACCTCCCGCCGGGCGTCAGAGGGGCACCGCGCCGTGCATTATCATTGGCACTCCGAACCAGAGAGTGCCAGACCCGCCCACCGAGCAGTACCGATCAGGAGGACGACGTGCCGACGTACGTCTATGCGTGCACCGAGTGCGATCACCGCTTCGAGGCGCAGCAGGCGTTCACCGATGACGCGCTGACCGACTGCCCGAACTGCAACGGCAAGCTGCGCAAGGTGTTCAATTCAGTCGGAATCGTCTTCAAAGGCTCCGGTTTCTACCGCAACGACTCGCGCAGCAACGGCAAGGCGTCCGAGAGCTCCGGTTCGGCGGCGGCGTCCGGTGGATCGGATTCCTCGAAGTCGACCGGCTCGTCCGACGCCAACGGCTCGAAGGACTCCTCGACCAACGGCTCCTCGTCCACCGGTGCGCCGGCTACGTCGGGCGCCGGTTCCTCGAGCTCCTCGGATTCCTCCTCCGGTAACTCGTCTTCGTCCGCCAAGTCTTCATCCGCCAAGTCGAGCGCGGCCGCGAGTTCATCGGGCAGCGCCGCCTGAGCCGAGAGGTTCGATCGACTCCTCCACAGTCCGCACGACGCGCTGGTTATCCACAATCGCCGCGCAGGCTGCCGGTGACGGTCTCGGCTGGATAGCGTTCCAGTCATGTCAGCCAACACGGTCAGCCCGTCCGCCAGCGTCCTCGATCCCCGCGATCGCGCCGAGATCGGGGTCATCGGCGGATCGGGGTTCTACTCCTTCCTGGAAAACGCCCACGAGGTCACTGTCGAGACTCCCTTCGGGGCCCCGAGCGAAGCACCGCTGGTAGGTGAGGTCGCCGGACGGCGGGTAGCGTTCTTGCCCCGGCATGGCCGCGATCACCGCTTTCCGCCGCACCGAGTGAACTACCGGGCAAACCTCTGGGCGCTGCGGGCGATCGGAGTCCGACAGGTGCTTGGCCCCTGCGCCGTCGGTTCGCTGCGCACCGAACTCGGCCCCGGCACCCTGGTGGTTCCCGATCAACTGATCGACCGGACCTGGGGCCGCGAACACACGATTTACGGCGACATCGGATCGGTAATCCACATCTCCTTCGCCGACCCGTACTGCCCACGCGGACGAAAGACCGCGCTTGCGGCCGCCGAAACCGCCGCTGATGACGGCATGCGGACCGAACAGCGCGGCACGCTTGTCGTCATCAACGGCCCGCGGTTCTCCACCCGGGCGGAATCACGCTGGCACGCGGCGGCCGGCGCAGACATCGTCGGCATGACCGGAGCACCCGAGGCGGCGATCGCCCGCGAACTGGCCCTCTGCTACACCTCGCTGGCGGTGGTCACCGATCATGACGCTGGGGTCGACACCGGCCAGGGAGTCACCCACGCCGAAGTGATGACGACCTTCGAGAAGAGCATTGATCAGCTCAGATCCCTGATGCGCGAGGTTATTTCCCTGCTTCCCTCGGACAGCGACTGTTCCTGCCGCAACAGCCTCAACGGGTTGGATCTGCCGTTCAAGCTGCCCTGACCGAACCGTATGCCGCTCGAATTGGCACTTTTCACTGATCGCGGTCAGGAGGGCACCGCAAATGGACGACGAAACACGGCTTGGCGGATGGGTCCCGGCGACGCGGACGCTCATCCACGATGTGGACGAAACCCTATTTACCCCAAAGGTTCCTACCCAACCTCAGGCGCCAGCGCAACCAAGATTTGATGATTTGCTTTTCGCTGGAACAGTTTTTGATGGAAGCAACCACGTAGCCGACCGAACCTCCGACCGAGAGCTTGCCTCGCCTCGGCGGCTGGCATCCACTCGGTCGGTGACGCCCGGCCCAGCATCCGCGCCGTTCGGACTGAACCGTCTCCCCGCGGTATTGCGCTTCGCCCACCCAGCCAACTGGCACCCACCGGCGCGGCGCGGGAGCGGACCGGTCCGGACGATGCGACTCCTCCTCGCCCGACACCGCCGTCTCCTGAGTGCCTGCCTCGCCCTCGCCGGCCTATGGATCACCATTCGGGCCGCTGCGCCACCACCCCCACCCACCGTGCCGGTGCTGGTCGCCACCCACGACCTCCCCGCCGGCCGGACGCTGACCAGCGAAGACCTTCGGCCCGGGAGGTGGCCGGCGGACGGGGCGCCACGCGGTCATTTGACCGCAGCCACCGGACGCACGCTGGCGTCGGCAATCCGCGCCGGCGAACTGGTGACAGACGCCCGAGTGGTCGGACCGGGGCTACTTGCCGGTCAGGCGGCGGACACCGTCGCGGTCCCGGTACGACTCGGCGATCCGGCGGCCGGCACGCTGGTGCGGGCCGGCGATCGGGTCGATGTCCTGGCTGCTTCCTCGGCCTCTGCTTCCTCGTCCGCCTGGTCCGCCGAGCCAGACCTTGCTGACGGCACCGAGCCAGACAGCGATGACGGCAGTGTCGGACCGACGAGTAGCGGCAACCGGAGCTCGGGTGCCGAGCGCGTCGCGGCTCGAGCCTTGGTGCTGGCCGTACCCGGTGCGAGCTCGGTCGAGGACGGCGGCGGGGCCACCGGATCCGCTGGTAGCGGCCTGAGCGGTCTGGCCGGCGGCGCCCTTCCCGGGGCAGCCACTGGCGAATCCTCCGCGGCTGGGCTGCTTGTGCTGGCGGTCAGTTCGAGCGAGGCAGCCCGACTGACGGCATTGCAGTCCGACAGCTACCTCGGAATCGCCGTCCTAGCCCAAGACTGAATGCCAGCGCCCGCCGACATGGCACGGACACCCGATCGCACTACGCTCGCCGACAAGACCACGGCGAACTCGAAGGCGGCAATAAATGATCAAGGGTTTCAAGGACTTCGTCCTGCGCGGCAACGTCGTCGATCTCGCGGTCGCCGTCGTGATCGGCGCGGCGTTCGCCACGGTGGTCAAGTCGTTCACGGACAGCATCATCCAGCCGCTCCTGACCGCTGTCGGAGGTAGCGAACCCGACAGTCGGCTCGGTTTCTATCTCCGCAGCGGCAACGAGGCGACTCTGGTGAACTTTGGTGTCGTCCTCGCCGCAATGATCAACTTCCTGATCGTGGCGGCCGTGGTCTACTTCCTGATCGTCGTTCCTATGAACCTGTTGCTGGAGCGCCGCCGTCGCGGCGAGGAGCCAGCGCCGGCCGCCCCGCCAGAGGACATCGTGCTACTCCAGGAAATTCGCGACCTGCTGCGGGATCGCCCGCTCACCGATCGTCCACTCACCGATCGCCAGCAGGACTGACCCCGGCTATCCGGCCGAATTCCCGCAACAAGCCCACAAACAGAGAGCGCGAAGATTCCGTCGGTGATAAACCGACGGAATCTTCGCGCTAACTCTGGCGTCGCGTCCGGGCCGGCTCAGTCCCAGTGCGGGGGGCGATCTCGGCGGAACTGCTCGTCGCGGTCCTCGGGCTCGCGCTCGCCCCAGCCCTCGTCGGTGTCGTCGCTCGCCTGCTTCGGCAGCACCGGGCGATCATCGTCAGGGCCTTCGGAGTTCTGATCACCGCTCACGATCGACGACCCTACCGGCTGATCAAAATCCGCCAGCTCATCAGAATCCGCTGGCCGATCGAAGTCCGCTGGCCCATCGAAGTCCGCTCGCCCAGCAGAATCCACTGACCCATCGAAGTCCACTACTTCAGCGGCATCGGCTGCCATCGCTCGGGTCCACGCCTCCTTGATCCGGTCCACCTCCAGCGCCGGGTCACTGAACAGGTCCAGCGCGGATACCTTGCGATACACCCAACCGGCCTGCTCCCAGCGCATCGGCCGATTGCGCTCGCGCTCGCGGCAGGGCCGAGAGGAGAACGCCGGCCCGTCCAAGTCCACCGCGACCAGCATCCGACCCGGTACCCGAGGATCGGCGACCGCGATGTCCAGCGGCCAGCCGCCGTCCCCGACGCGGACCTGTACGGGCAGACCCGCGGCGGCCAGCCGGTCACGCAGGTCGGTGACCAAGCCATCGGTGGCGGACGACATCCGGCCGGCGCTCGCCGTGCCCCGCCCTCCGGCGGCCAGCAGGACGTCCCGCAGCAGCCGAGCCCCGGCGGTGCGCAACCGGTCGACGATCAGGTCGTCGGCGGTGAAGCAGCAGACCACGGTGGTCCGGCCGCGAGCTCGGCTCATCGCTGTGGTCAGGGCGGCCGCGCCCTTGTCACCGTCGAGAACGCCGAACCGGTGCAGCACCCGGCCATGCGGAGTCCGGGCGAGACCGATCGAGACGATCGCGGCGTCGCGTTCGACGCCGAGCACCCGCTGAACGGAACGGACGACGAACGGTTCCGAGCGCCCGCCCTGCCACTGCTCGGCAAGCCACCGTCCCAGCACCGGCCGGTCCGCGACCTGCAGCCGCAGGGCCTCCTCGATCCGCTCCGCGTGCCGCTCGCTGAGCGTCACCACCGCCAGTGACTCGTCCGGCTGCGCGCAGGCATGCCGTTCCACCAGTTCGACCACCCGCAGTACCTCGGCGTCCGAGCTGACCGGAAGCTCCTCCCCCGGCGGCGGGATGGCGATTCCGTCCGGTACGGCTTCCAGGGACAGCGGTGGCAGTACATCGGTTCCCGGGGTCAGCTGCCAGCCTTCCGGGTAGCGCGGCGCGAGCGGGACGAGCATCCGCCCATCCCGAGCCCGGTGATCGCGATCGAGCCGGCAAACCCGAGCGAAGGGTGCCAATGCTTCGATCACCGAGGCGCTGCCGTCCGGCGGGGCCAGTCGACGGCGGTCACCAGCGACGATCACCTGAGCCCCCCGAGCCAGCGACGCGATCACCTCCGGCAACCCGATATGGCCAGCGTCGTCCACCACAACGGTGTCGACGATGGCAGCGGTACCCGGCTGGGCCGGTGCCAGACAGGCAGCCACCGTGTCCGGGCTCATCATCCAGATCGGGGTCAGCGCGGACAGCACATCCGGGCAGCGGCGGACCAGGTCGACCATCCGTGGCCGGCGATCGTCGCGAGCGAGCTCCCGGCGCAGCAGCTCGACCTGATCGGTGCGCGCCGCCGCTACCTTCGCGGCCCGGCCCATCACCGCGGTCCGGACCAGATCGGCACCGGCCGCAATCCTTGCCGTCTCGGCTTGCCGAAGCTGGCGGGCCGCCTCGCGCAGCAGCTCGGGATTGTGCTTGGCCAGCCGCGAATCCGAGCGGACAATGCTGTCGCGCACCGAAGACCACCAGACCAGGTCGAATTCGGCGTCAATCTGTTCCGGACCGACGCGACGGGCGGCCAGGTCCTCGACCAGGTCACCGAGCCCGGCCTCGGCCAGCCCATCCCGCAGAGTGGCCCGGCGAGGCTGACCGAGAATGCCCTGGCTGTCACCGGCGAGGTCGAACACCCGGCTTTCCAGCTCCGCCAGCGGCAACTCGTGCAGGTCCGGGCTCGGGATGCCGGTGAACGCTTCGGACAGGACGTCGACCGCGGCCAGCACCCGGCGCACCGCCGCGTCTGCCTCCGACAGGCCAGCGACCACCCGTGGACCCTCCCCGGTAGCCGACAACCGACGCCAGGCCTCGCGCTGCTGGCTCGCTGTCAGGAGCACCGCGTGCAGGTTTCCGACATGCACCCCCGGCCGCACCAGCGACTGGGCCTGCTTACGCAATCGGCGCCGCTCGCGGCGACCGAGCGACTCGGTGTCCCGCATCCCCCGCGGGGCGACGGCCTCGGCCAACTCGTCAAGTGGTTGCTGATAGAGATGCCCAGCCATCAGGTCCACCACCGCACGGACGCCGAGCAGCACGTCCAGCAGCGGCATCCAGCCACGGACCTCGGTGGCCGGACGGAGCCCGGCGGCGGCACACACGGCGTCCATCGCCGTTCGGGCTCGTTCCAGTCCGGCCCGCAGTACCAGCGCCGCGCCCAATACCCGGCGAGCCTGCGAATCGGTCGTGACCAGGGCGTCGTACCACCGGGTGTCGGCCCTGGACAGGGTGAAGGTTCCGGCGTCGGCCGCCGCGTGCAGGTGCACCCGTAGGCGTTCCCTGGTGACGGCGTCCGTCTGGGTCAGCACGTCCTCGGAGAACCGCACGCCACTGGTTGGTGCCCCGCTGTCTGAACGCCTGTTGATCAGCTCAGCGAGCGCAATCATCGCGTCGTACGCGCTGATCCCCCAGGGCCGGCGCACCTCGTGCAGCGCCTCCGCACTGCCGTCGAGCAGCTCCCGAGCCCGGCGGATGGTCTGCACCACTTCGTCGTCGCTGTTCGCCCAGCCCGGTTTCGGTAGCGAGCCCAACGTGCCTGTAGTGGCCACGTCCAGCCCGGCCCGTAGGGCGGCAGCGGCTCCAGTGGTCCGGGTGGCCGGACGACCACCGATGCTGTCGCGCAGATCCAGCACCAGGTCACCGATCCCGGCAGCCTCCAGCCGGGTCAGCAGGGCCTCGGTGCTGGCCCGGCGCGGGCTGAGGACCAGGACCCGGCGCCCGGCTGCCACCAGGCCGGCGATCGCGGCGGCGACGGTGTGCGTCGCCCCGGACCCGGGTGGTCCCTCGATCACCACGTTCTCGCCACGCAAGGCGGCAGCGAGGGCCTCGTGCTGGGCCGGGTCACAGTCCAGGACGAGCAGTTCCTCGGCCGGGTCCGGCTCGACCGGAGGGCGAACCGGCCGGACGCCGCGTGGTCCGAGCCGACCGACGACGGCCAGTCGACGCGACTCGCCGACTCCGCTGACCGGGGCTCCGGGGGCAGGGGCTCCGCTGGCCGGGGCTCCGGGGGCAGGGGCTCCGCTGGCCGGGGCTCCGGGGGCAAGGACTTCGGGAGGTGCCTCGACCGGCCCCAGCTGGGACGGGACGAACTCCAGCTTCGGGTCGGTGGAAGCAGCCGGACCGGCCGTGGTTGGCCGGCTGGTCCGGAGGTTCAGGGTGAGATCTCCGCCCGGCTGCGCGTCGTCCAGGGTCAGCAGTTCCGGGCCGATCGCCGCGGCGACCCGACCGAGCAGCCGATGCGTCGCTATCGCCGGGATGGCGGCGTCAAGATCGGCCAGCACTGCCCCCGATCCGGCGGCGAAGGTAGCAAGCACCAGGCTGCGCTCGATCTTGAAGCCGCGCAGGGAACGGCACCGCTCCTCCAGCCAGGCATAGACCGGCCGGGGATCGAAGCCTTTCTCGCCCTGAGCCAGCGCAGCGAGGTAGGCGCCGTCCGCTTCGATCCCGTAGGTCTCGACCAGCTCCCGGATCAGTTCGGGATTGATCAGCACAGCGTCTTCGAGGTCGAGGTCGAAGTCGTCGTCACCGGCACCGCGGGGCCGGATCGAGCAACCGCGCAGGACGATCGGGGCCAGCACCGGGCTGGCGGACTCCGCGACCCGCGGCCGCCAGGACGCGACTCCAATCGCCAGGCAGCACCCCTGGACGCCCCGCTGAGCCGAAAGCACCAAGGCGGACGCTCGGATCAACCTGGCTTGCCGCCAGGCGCCGGAGTGCGCGGCATGTTCCCGGAACAGGCTGGACAACCGGGTGGGACGCGCGGCGAACAGTTGCGCGAGCCCGGAGGGGTGGGCGTGTGTCAGGTCCAGCCAGGAGGCACTGGCCTGCGAGCCGGAAGCAAGCAGGGTGTCGGGCATGCCGGAACCGGCCAAGGCCCGGCGCCAGCCCTCGACGGCGACCGCGATCCGCTGATCCGGGTCAGCGGAACCGGGCGGCGCGTCGACCATCGACCCTGCACCTGGCTGGCCGCCGGAGCCGTGGTCGAACGGAGCATCCGACGCCTCGAGAGCGGGGTGTTCGACAAGCGGCGGAAGCGGTCGCTCGGTGAGCGACCCGCCAGCGGACTGTTCGGGCACTTACCCAACGCTAGCCCTCGCGACCCTTCCGGCCCACAACGCGGTTCGGCGCGCCGGATTCAGCACAAGATCATCCGCAGGCGGCAATGCCGAAACCGGGCCGAACCCGCAGGCAGAGGCCCTCAGGCAGTCCTCAAGCAGCCAAGAACATGGCCAGCACGGCGGTATCCGGGTCAAGCGCCGGATTCACCCCAACGGCGCTGATCAGCCGGGTGATCGTGCCGTCCCGTTCGGCCTCGACCCAGGCCGCCCGGTGCTCCAGACCGAGGTGCGGCAACCCCGGCAGGAGGACACAACCGGACGCTGCACCCCTCGCCTCCGGGGTGGAAGGGCGGCTCTCCGACGGCGGATGCAACAGCAGCAGGGCGGGCGGTGCATGCTCGGCGAACTGGCCCGGCGAAGGTGCTCCGGTTCCGAGCACCGGTCCAGCCGAGGTGACGAGTCCGATTGCGCCCGGTTGCGGATCGTCCGGAATGTCCTCGATCGCCCGGAACACGGTCGTTGTCGGCACCAGTCCGGGCACGGCAGCAAGCCGGACGGCGAGAGTGAGGAACTGCGCCCACTCGCGGGTGGACGAGGGCCAGCGGCCGCTGACGACAAACCCGCAGAGTGCCCCGCCCCCCTGGAATGGCGCGATCTCGACGTTGAGCGGTTCGTTCTGCTCGGTCATGGCCTGCTCCTCCCGGACTTCCGGCAGCAGCGGCGACGACGTCTTGACGTGCGACGACGGCTGCTCACCTTCACACGTTGATCGCAGCGTGCGGCACAAACCCGTTGGCACACAAGCCCCCTCGAGTGCCAGATCTTCCAGCGATGATCCGGCTCTGCCCGATATGCAGGGGGGTCAGACGCCGAACAGGGTGCGTCCATTGCTTGCCTGCTCGGCCGCCTTGGCCAGCTGTGACACGGTGCGGCCGGTACCCGGTTCGGGCAGGTCGGCGGGGTCGAACCAGCCGACGGCGATCGACTCGTCGTCCCCCACCACCGCTGTCCCACCGGTCGGGCGGCAACGGAAGAAGTGGTCGACGTACGAGGTGACGTCGTGGTTCGGGTAGGTCACCGGGCCCACTGTCTGGATCGAGATCAGTTCCTCCACCTGGACGACGATCCCGGTCTCCTCCAGCACCTCGCGGGCGCAGGAGGCGGCCATCTCCTCGCCGGGCTCGGCGATCCCGCTCGGCAACGTCCAGATCCCGTTGTCCGCACGCTGGACCATCAGGACCTGCCCACCCTCGTTGACCACCAACGCCGTCACGCCCGGCAACCAGAGCGGGTAGTGACCCACCATCGAGCGCAGTTCGAGAATGAAGTCTGGCGTGGGCATCCGATCACGGTAGCGGCAGAATTGCGACACACGGACGACACCTGCGCGTCGTAGCGTGCCCTAGCCGCGAACATGAGCACGCAGACTCCCCACCAGCGACGAACGGACACCGATGCAGCTGACACCGCACGAGCAGGAGAGGCTGATGCTCTCGTATGCCGCCGACCTGGCTGAACGCCGGCGCCAGCGGGGATTGAAGCTCAATCATCCGGAGGCGGTGGCCATCCTCAGTTCCTTCCTGCTCGAAGGCGCCCGGGACGGACGCCGGGTGGCGGACCTGATGCAGGCCGGTCGCGAGGTGCTGACCCGCGAGGACGTGATGGACGGCGTCCCGGAGATGCTCGCCGAGGTACAGATCGAAGCCACCTTCCCCGATGGCACCAAGCTGGTCACCGTGCACCAGCCGATCCCGTGACCGGGCCCAGCGCGCAGCCGCAGGATCGGTTCACGCCGGGTGAGGTGATCACGGTCGAGGGCTCGATCACCCTGAACGAGGGCGCCGAGCGAACCACCGTGCAGGTGGTGAACACCGGTGACCGGCCGGTCCAGGTCGGCTCGCACTACCACTTCGCCCAGGCCAACGCGGCTTTGGAGTTCGACCGGGCCGCGGCCCACGGCTTGCGGCTGGACATCCCGGCCGGTACCGCTGTCCGGTTCGAGCCGGGAGTGGACCGCGAGGTGCGGCTGGTACCGCTGCGCGGCGCCCGCGTCGTCCCCGGGCTGACCCGGCCCGCCCCGAACGCCCTCGACGAGCCGGAAGGCTGACCCGTGGATCTCTCTCGCGCTCGCTATGCCCAGCTGTACGGCCCCACTGTGGGCGACAAGGTCCGACTGGCCGACACCGGCCTGTTCATCTCGCCGACCGAGGACCGCTGCGGCGGCCCGGGCAAGGCCGGCGAGGAAGCCGTCTTCGGCGGTGGCAAGGTGATTCGCGAGTCGCAGGGTCAGAGCCGGGCCACCCGGGCGGACGGCGCCCCCGACCTGGTGATCACGGGCGCGCTGGTTCTCGACCACTGGGGAGTGATCAAGGCCGATATCGGCGTTCGGGACGGCCGGATCGTCGCCCTCGGCAAGGCCGGAAACCCGGACACCATGGACGGCGTCCACCCGAACCTGGTGATCGGTCCCAGCACCGAGATCCTCTCCGGCAACGGCAAAATCGTCACCGCGGGGGCGATCGATTGCCATGTCCACTTCATCTGCCCGCAGATCGTTCCGGAGGCCCTCGGCGGCGGCATCACCACGCTGATCGGCGGCGGGACCGGCCCGGCCGAAGGCACGAAGGCGACCACCGTCACGCCCGGTGCCTGGTATTTGGCCCGGATGCTGGAGGCGATGGACGGCGTCCCGGTGAACGTCGCGCTGCTCGGCAAGGGCAATACCGTCTCGCACGAGTCGATGTGGGAGCAGTTGCGCGCCGGGGCCTCCGGGTTCAAGTTGCACGAAGACTGGGGGACGACGCCGGCCGCGATCGACGCCTGCCTCACCGTCGCGGACTCCAGCGGGGTGCAGGTGAGCATCCACACCGACACCCTGAACGAGGCCGGGTACGTCGAGTCGACGCTTGCTGCGATCAACGGCCGGGCGATCCACAGCTACCACACCGAGGGCGCCGGTGGCGGGCACGCCCCGGACATCATCACGGTCGCGGGCTACGGCCACATCTTGCCCTCGTCCACCAACCCGACCCGGCCCCATACGGTGAACACGCTCAGCGAGCACCTCGACATGTTGATGGTCTGCCACCACCTGTCGCCGTCCATCCCGGAGGATCTCGCTTTCGCCGAGTCGCGGATCCGCCCGAGCACCATCGCTGCCGAGGACCTGCTGCATGATCTGGGCGCGATCTCGATGATCGGCTCGGACTCGCAGGCGATGGGCCGAATCGGCGAGGTCGTGCTGCGCACCTGGCAAACCGCGCATGTAATGAAGTCCCGGCGCGGTCTCCTGGAGGGTGACGTCGACAACGACAACCTGCGGGCTCGCCGCTACGTCGCCAAGTACACGATCTGCCCGGCGGTGGCGCACGGGATGGACGGCGAGATCGGCTCGATCGAACCGGGCAAGCTCGCCGACCTGGTGCTCTGGGACCCGGCATTCTTCGGCGTCCGGCCGCACCTGGTGATCAAGGGCGGGATGATTGCCTGGGCGCAAATGGGTGACGCGAACGCCTCGATCCCGACGCCGCAACCGGTGCTGCCCCGGCCGATGTTCGGTGCCGCACCGCCGGTGGCCGCCGCGACAAGCGTGCATTTCGTGTCACCGCAAGCGATCGAGGACGGGTTGGCCGATCGGATCGACGTCCGCCGTCGACTGGTCGCCGTCGAGAACGTCCGCTCCCGTGGCAAAGCAGACATGCCGGAGAACACCGCGACGCCGGACATTCAGGTCGATCCGGACACCTTCACGGTCCGAATTGACGGCGCAGTCTGGGCCGAGCAACCCGCCGAGACCCTCCCGATGGCCCAGCGCTACTTCCTGTTCTGACCCATCCGAAGATCGCCAGCTACGCCCGCTTTCGTGGCGCTAAGGACGCATGCAGAATAACCCCTCGCATCGCATTTTCGTGAGTTGATCTGCTGCGGCGAGCGCTGCCCGGGGCGAATATGGTCAGCGTGTTTGATCGGGTGGCTCTATGCCACCGGATCAAACACGCACTGGTGATGCCTCCAGATCTCAACCCCCAAACCTCCCACAGGTCAAACCGCTGAGGTTGATTTAGGTTCCGCGCGCGGTGCCAGCCAGCCGGCGAGTAGCGGCGCGCTGAAGAAGATCACCAACAGCCGAGCGAGCTGCACGGTCAGGATGAAGGTGACGTCGGCACCGGTGTAGATCGCGGTGGCCAGAACGGCGTAAAGGCCGCCCGGAGTGGTCGCGAGGTAGCCGTCCAGTTGGCTGTGCCCGGTCGCCCAGGCGAGTAGGGCGCCGAGCGCCGCGCAGGCCGCCATCAGCCCGAGGACCGGGGCAATCGCCCAGGGGAACAGTTTGGCCACGGCCTTCAGACTCGCCCGGGTGAACCGCAGGCCCACCTGGAGGCCGATCAGTGCAAACCCGACGTACAGTATCCCGGCCGAAACCGTGACCGGAAACTCGACCGAGCCAACGATTCCGGTCCACGAGATACGTGTGCCACCAAAGGCATCCCAATAATGATGACTAGTACCCGCAGATACTGGACGACGGGCACGATCCGGTCATCGGCGCCCAACTCGCGGGCGAGCGCGACGATGCCGGAGGCCCCGCCCGCCACCATCGCAAACGTCCCGGTCACCGCCGAGACACCGGGGTGCAAACGAAGCACAAACCCGACCAGCACGCTGAGCGCGAGAGTGCCCACAGACACCCCGATTACCGGTGCCCAGTCATCGCGCAGCCAGGTCAGGATATTCGGATCGAAGAAAGCACCGATCGAGGCACCCAGAATGGCCTGCCCGGTGGTGAAAGCGAGGGCCGGGACGGTCGGGGGCTCGGCCATGCTCAACGCATAGACCAGCCCGGCGCAGAGAGCTCCGAAGAGCACCGGCGAGGGCGACCCGACCAGGGTCAGCACTACCGACAGGGCGACTACGAGCACAATCAGCAGCACCCAGAGGCGAATCCGACCGGCTACTGTCCGGCTTACCAACCGCTCAACGTGAACATCACGCGGTCAGGGTACGGCCCCTATTCATCGGTGCTCAGATCGGGTCAGGACAGCAGTACGGCCAGCGGGACGGCGATCAGGAGGCTGTCGATGCGATCCAGTAACCCGCCGAAGCCGGGTAGCCAGTCCCCGGCGTCCTTGACTCCGTGCTGGCGCTTCAGCATCGATTCGAGCAGGTCCCCGGCGATCCCGCCGAGCCAGACCGCGAGCAGCCAGCCCACCGACAGCGAGTTGCAGACCAGCAAGATCACCGCCGCGGTGAGCAGCGCACCGGCCACCCCGCCCCAGGTTTTGTTGGGCGACAGCGGGGTCAGCCGACGACTGGCCCAGGCATAGCGACGCAGCCCTTTTCCGCCCACGAACGCGCCGACATCCGCACAGGCCGCAGCGAACAGCACGACAAACGCATCCGGACCCAGCAACGGCAGATTGGCCAGCGACCAGCACAACCAGACCACGCCGAACGCCGTCATCGCCGCCCGGCGGAACCCGTCCGTGCTGTCCGAGCCGAGCAGCGGCAGGCCCGCGCCGCCGAGAATCGCCCACGGAACCCAGCCCGCCACACCGCTGGCCGATAACCCGTGGGTACCCAGCGTGGCGAGCGGAAGCACGATGGCACAACCGAGCAACCAGACGGTGTCCGGAGGGGACAGCCGAGCCAGCCGGGCGTACTCCAGCACCGCGCCGACGGCCAGCAGCACAGCCACCACGGTGGTCGCTGCATTCCCGGTCCACAACGGGATACCCATCACCGGCAGGATCAGCGCCCAGGTGATCCAGCGGGTGCGGATTTCGCCGCCGAGCCGAACCGCGATCGGTGCGGTGACCAGCAGCAGCGCGCTGGCCAGCACCGCCAGGTACAACCCTCGACCGTCGGCGGAGAACCCGAACAGGTCGACCCGCCAGCCCGGGATCGGGACGAGTTCGATCCGGTCAGTGATCCACCTGGACGGCGGGTCCGACCTCATCGCGGGCCGACGGCGCCGTCGAGGCCGACGAGGCCGACGCGCAGCCGCAATCCAGCGGTGACCAGGCCACCCAGACCGATCACTGCGGATGCCGGGGCGTAGAGCGTCCACCAAGGGGCCAACAAAGCGACGACGACGATCAGGGCGCAGCGTTCGGTCTTGCCGACCGGCCCACCGTTCGGCCGGGGCCCGCCCGCTGCGGCGAGGCTGAGGGAGGCGAAGGTCGGCAGGGTGGACCCGGCCAGGCCAATCAGCCCCCACCAGCCTCCGGCCAGGTGCGCCAGCACCAGCATCACCGCCAGGTCACCGGCCCGATCCCCGATCTCGTTGAGGACGAATCCCCACGGGCGGCTGACGTTTCGGGCCCGAGCCACCGCGCCGTCCAGGTTCGCTCCGGCCAGCCGGACGGCGAGCGCGAATCCGATGGCGAGCGCCCACCACGGGTTTGGGTGGTCCGCGCTGAGGGCAAGCAACCCGGCGGCGACCAGCCCGCCGAGGATTCCGATCCAGGTGAAGGCATCCGGGCTGATCCGGTTCGTCACCGCGAACCGAACGAAAATCTGGAGGCGGGCCGCGTACCAGCCTTTTGCCGCGTACAGGCCGCGCATACCCGTCGGCGGCGGCAGGCCGGCACTCATCGGTAAGGCTTCCAGCGCCGGATCACCAACTCCAGGCCCACTGCGAAACCGATCCCGGAACCGACCAACACACCGCCGTAGCTCACCCGGAGCCGATCAGTCGCCAACTGCCCGATGGTGGCCGCCAGCAGCCCGGCCGGGACGATCCGCGAGGCCCGAGCCCGGGCTACGGCCGGCATCAGCACCCGGGCCGGGATACCCAATTCGCCTGCGATCCGGGCGTAAACCTTGACGGGGATGCCGTTTGAGCGTTGGTCGAGCAGAGCCGAGCCGACGTTGCGGCGCAACCCTCGACGGGCAGCCTCGTGCATGTCGGGTGTGGTCAGCGGCCACGGCACCCGGACCCCGGCGCGGGCGAGCGCCCAGTTCGCGGCCACTCCGGCCACGGAGCCAGCGGCGGCAGCACCGACGGCGGGCAGCGATCGCGGGCCGTGGGCCAGGGCCACGGGTAGCACGCCGGCTTCCGCGACGATGGGAAAGAACAGCCCTTCAGCGAAGGCCCAGCCGAAGGTGAAGGCCGCACCGTGGGCCCCGGACAGGTTCGCCTGGGCCCACTCCCAGGTCGGGGACGATCCGACGGTCGGGGCCGGCTGACGCACCAAATCTGCGACGGCGTCGTGCAGTTCGTTGCTGACGTGACTGACGTCGGAGTCCGCGCTGATCGTGACCGGCGTCCCGATCCGGATTCCCAGCGGCGCCGTCCGGACGCTACCCAAGGTCGGCCTGCGGCCCTTGCCGAACAGCTCTCGGGTCCCTCGCAGCCCGACGCCGATCAGCGGAACCTCAGCTGCTGCCGCCAATCTCGCCGCTCCGGAACGAAACCGCCCAAGGGTACCGTCGAGGCTGCGAGTTCCCTCCGGATAAATGACGACGACGCCTCCGCCGCTGAGATGCTCCCCCGCGGCCGAGCGCAGCGCGTCAAACCCGCCGTCGCGGGAGATCGGCAGGATTCCCACCACGTCTCGAGCCAGCCGGGCCCGCCAGCCCTGCCAATAATCGCCGCCGGCGACGACAAGCACCGAGGCGCGCTTGCCCAGGACAGCCAGCAGTACGGCGGTATCGGCATGGCTGGAATGATTCGCCACCACCACGGCCGGCCCGGACGGGATCTCACCGGCCACCCCGACGCCGCCACAGAGGACCCGCAGCACCTGATCCCAGACCACCGCGCGGACCCAGGACGACGCGCGGGGGACCTGCAAGCGTGCGGCCGCACCACGGTCCCGGAAAGGACGGACAGTCACAAAGAGAATCTAACGCCGCACGCACGTTCGCGTAACACTGTCGCACTACTCTGACGAAGTGTCCCCTCCGACCGCCACGCTGCTCGCGCTGGCCGACCAGCGACTGCCCAGCGGCGGGCATGTGCACTCCGGCGGGGTCGAGCAGGCGATCACCGACCGACTGGTGTTCGACGTCCCCTCCCTGGAGCGGTTCCTGGAGCGGCGGCTGCGCAGTACCGGCCTGGTCACGGCCGGTTTGGCGGCAGCAGCGTGTGCGCACGCCGGTGATGACGACGCGGCCACCGCGCTGCGACTGCTGGCGGTCGAGGCCGATGCCCGGACGCCGTCCCCGGCCCAACGTGTTGCCTCGCGCGCGCAGGGCCGTGGTCTGCTCCGGACCGCACGAGCCGCCTGGGCGGCACCCTCGCCCACCCTGAACTGGACCGATCTGGGCGCCAGGCCGCACCATCCGCTGGTTCTGGGCTGTGCGGCGCACGCCGGATCGGTGTCCCCTGACGGCGCCGCGCTGGTCGCGGCGTACCTGTCGGTCAGCGCTCCCTCGACCGCTGCGCAGCGACTGCTGGCGCTTGACCCGGTCGCGGTCGCGGCGGTCACCGTCCGCCTCGGCCCGGCCATCGAGCAGGTCGCCGCCCAGGCCTGCCCCCGGGCAAGCGTGCAGGATCGCGGGAGAGACGTGCTGCCCGACGATTCCGACCCACTGCTGGATCTGCTGGCCGAGCGCCACGCAGCCCGAGAGGAGCGTCTCTTTGCGTCCTGACCTGCCGATGACCGACTCGGCCGCCCCCTGGGCGAACCCGATCCCCCGACTGCACGCGCTCCCGCACGAGATCACCGGCTTGGATCCGCATGGCCACCGGGCCGGACCGGGCCGGCTCTCCGGCGCGGACGGACCGCTGCGGATCGGCATCGGCGGACCGGTCGGCTCCGGTAAGACCGCCCTGGTCGCTGCCCTGTGCCGGGTCCTGGGCGGGCGGCTCTCGCTCGGTGTCGTGACGAACGACATCTACACCACCGAGGACGCCGACTTCCTGCGCCGTAACGCCGTGCTCCCGGACGAGCGGATCGTCGCCGTCCAAACCGGTTGCTGTCCGCACACCGCGATCCGCGACGACATCACCGCGAACCTGGACGCCGTCGACGACCTGATCGAGCGGTTGCCCCCGCTCGACCTGGTGCTGGTCGAGTCCGGCGGCGATAACCTGACCGCCTCGTTCAGCAAGGGCCTGGTCGACGTCCAAATCTTCGTCGTGGATGTCGCCGGGGGCGACAAGGTGCCGCGTAAAGGAGGGCCCGGTGTGACCGGCGCCGACCTACTGGTGATCAACAAGACCGATCTGGCCCCGTTCG
>JANNPJ010000690.1:0-6057 GCA_031400005.1 Kineosporiaceae bacterium
CCGGTCTTGATTTACTGGTCTTGGGGAGTTCTGTTGAAGCCTTTGTAGCGGGTGCCCTGCATGCTCAGCTGCCCTCGGTCGCCCTCGACCAGTGTCCCGAATTGGGATCCGGTCAGCTGCAGCTCATGGCGCTCGCCACCGCGGACCTCGAAGGTGACGAAGTAGCTCGTGGACGAGGAGTTGTCCCCGCTGCCGCCACTGACGTGCCCGCGCTTGGCCACGATCGAGGCGGGGACGGTGGTCAGCGGGGCCTGGTTGTTCCGGTTCCACTGCATCAGGCCTCGGACGATCGCGACCAGGAACGCACTCATGATGAGGGTGAAGACCGTGGCACCGAACAGCAGGAAGATGACGATAAAGATGCTGCCGCCGCCAACGGTGTCAAACATCTCAGTGAAGAGCTCGCCCATGACACTTTCCTCTCAATAGGGAGGAACCATCTCACGGCCGGGACGAAGCCCCACGGCGTGGATGCCCATGGCGTCGATGCGCATGGCGTGGATGCCCATGACGGGTAGTGCCGATGGTGTGGGCGAGACTGTGTGGCATGGAGTTCTTCTGCTATCACCGCGACCGACCCGGCTCCACGCAGCTGCGCGAGGACTTGTTTGAGGAACACCTGTCCTACATGGACCGCTATGCGTCGGGCATGATTGCTCGCGGTCCCACGCTGACGAAGGACGGGGAGACGGCGACTGGCAGCGTGCACGTCGTCGACCTGCCCGATCTCGAGGCTGCCCGCGCGTTCGCCTTCGAGGAGCCCAACTATCGGGCCGGCGTATACCGGCCCGAGGTACTTCTGTGCCGGTGGCGCAACGAGCTGGGGCGCACGATGTGGGACTTTCCGGGCGGTCGGTCCGGCGGAAGCCGGTATCTGGTGCTCGGCCACGGCACCGGAATGACCGCAGGGTCCGTCTCCGAACCCATCTCGGGGCCCGTCGCCGAACCTGTTCCGGAGCCCGTCCTCGAACGCGCCTCGGAGCCCGTCCCACGGGATCGGGAGTCGCTGATTGCCTATGGGCCGCTGCTGTCCGACGACGGTATTGGGTGGCTGGGCACCGCCGCGCTGCTTCGGGCGTCGGATCTGGCCGCCGCCCGCGCCGCCCTGACGCCGAGCCGATACACCGAGATCGAGGTACACAGGTGGCAGTTCGGCGGCCGACAGTGACGCCCGAATGAATCACCACCGACTAGTTCTTGTTGATGCCGCGTCTTGTTGGTGCCGCGTGGTGTTGATCCCCGCGTGGTGTTGATGTCGACGCGGAGGGTTACAGCGACTTCGTGGTCACCGGGAGGTCGGCCAGGTACTGGGCATAGGTGCGGTGACCGCGGAGGTACGGATCTGCCGGCAGCAACCCTCCACCGGCCATTGCCGCTCCGGCGCGACCGGGCAACCTGATCGGG
The DNA here is from genome assembly GCA_031400005.1 of Kineosporiaceae bacterium. Classification (GTDB taxonomy): domain Bacteria; phylum Actinomycetota; class Actinomycetes; order Actinomycetales; family Kineosporiaceae; genus JANNPJ01. The sequence goes on from JANNPJ010000690.1 coordinate 1,405, forward strand.
ACGAGGAGTCGCCGGCTAGGGCGGGCCTTCAGCAGGCGGTGGGTCATGTCCGTCAGCTCGAGCTGCTCAGGGCCCGCCATCGGCGGGACGAACCCGCCCGGGAGGCCGGTCGCGCGATCGACTAGCGTCGCCGCGACCTCGCAGGCCGCGACGGGCTGGACGCGCATCTTCGGCACCAAGGCCAGCGGGCCGGGCGACCGGTCAAGCAATTGCTGCGCGAACTCGTGAAACTGGGTGGTGCGCAACACACTCCACGGCAGCGGGCCGGCGGCGACCAATTCCTCTTGTCGTCGCTTGCCGAGGTAGTAGCCGTAGTCAACGGTGTCGACGCCCACGATCGACAGGGTCACCAGGTGTCCGACACCCGCCTGGGCCCCGGCCCGCAGTAACTGTGCCGTGGCGGCGCCGAAGAACGCCACCGCAACCTTGTTGCGCATCGTGGTCACGTTGCTGACATCGATCAGCGCCTCGCAGCCGGAGAGCTTCTCGTCCAGGCCCAGCCCGGTGATGAGGTCCACCCCTCGCGACCGGGCCAGAACCACCGGATCATGCCCTGTCGTCGTCAGTTCCTTGACGACAAGCTGACCCATCAGGCCAGTGCCGCCTGCTACTGCAACTCTCATTCGCGCCGCGCCTTTCATCCTGTCCTGCGGTTTGTCTCGTACTGCCGATTGTCCGGCTTCAATCCCGCGCATGGTCGCTCCGGGGCAGGCAGATCGCCCTGAGTCAGGCAGGTCGCTCTGAGTCAAGCAGGTCGCTAGGTCAAACAGGTCGCTAGGCCAAGCAGAGCAATGTCCTGAGCGCCACGCCGGCTGCCGGCCTGGGAATGATGACTATCCGATTCAGGCTGCCGTACATGCAGAGGCAAAGTGATGCAGAGGCAAAGTGATGCAGAGGCCAGGTGATGCAGAGGTCAGCTGTGATAGATGAGGTGAGGTGCTTGCTGTCGGCACCGTCGACCAAGATCCAGTAGCGGCCTGCGCCGGGGAACGAGTCGTCAAACTGACGAGGGGCCAGCGGCGCCCAAGATTCGGCCCAGGCGGCCGTGATGGCCAGCACGGTGGGCATCCATCAGGTTGTCGAGCGGTCATGTGAGATAGACGGTACGGACGTGGCGGTTGTGACATCCAACGTGACCGCCGGCCCGGTCAGCCGGGGCCTCACAAACGGCCCTCGACTCAGAAACCGGGATCGTGCGGCTTGTAGTCCGGGTCCACCCCGTGCTCGATCCAGGCCAGGGCGTCTTGCTCCCACCTGGGCGCCGATCCGTCGAAATACCGCTCTCGTTCGTAGACGTTCGTCCCGAACGCCATCTGCTTGATCTTCAGAGCTGTCTGGGTGCTGGCTACGATGACGGCCGACCGGGTCAGGCCGTGAGCGAGGAGGTAGGCCATTGCCTCCTGGACTACCTCCTCCTGGTCCCGGACCCCGGTGAGACGCGGCCTGCCTCGCACGTCGACGAGTTGACCGAAGGACGCCTTGCCCTCAACGCACCGTTTCAGTTCCTCGAACCAGACGACGACCTCCGCCAATGTGATCGGGTCGGAGAAGACGCTGCGGTGACCATAGCTGGTGGGTTCGACGGATACTGGCACGGCAGACTGATCGGCAGAATGCCTCCAAAACTTAAGCGAACGAGTATTCGGTCGAATCACTTACAGGTCAGACGTCGCGGTCGGACGGCGTCAGGCGGGACGGCGTCAGGCGGGACGGGCGTCAGGCGGGACGGCGTGAGGTCGGACAGCGGTTAGGGCTGCCGAGGAGACGGATTACTCCGTCTGGCACAGACAGAACGGATGCCCACTCGGGTCGAGAAAGACCCGGAAGTGTCCACGCTCGCCTTCGCCGCGGCGGCGGATGGCCCCGAGGGACTCGGCGTACGTCTGCGCGGCATCCAGATCGTCTACCACCAGGTCGAGATGGAACTGCTGCGGGATACCTTCGTCCGGCCACGTGGGTGCCCGGAACTGGCTTGCGAGCTGGAACATCAGCTGGGCACCGTCCGCCGAGCGGATGGTGACCCAGTCCTCGGCGTCATCATCCAGGTCGACGCTCCAACCGAGTAGGTCGGCATAGAAGCGGCTCAGCCCTTTCGGATCGGGGGTATCGAGCACGGTGGCGCCGAACCGGATCGCCGGCCGTGGCGTGGGACTGCGAATGTCATCCATGCGCACACCATCTCACCAGCCACCGACAACGACGGGGCAAGCCTTCGAACGCTCCACTCGGCCGCACCCTCGCAGCAGCGGTGACCTCCCGCGTCCCGCCCGAACGCACCAGGCCCGCACCCAGTGCGCTGGTTATAGGACGGCACGAGGTGAGTGTTCAAAGGGCCGAGCCGTCACTCTACGGACCGTCGGACGGCGTCCATTCGTGAAGGATAGGTGGCGCAGGGGGATTGGCGGTCCGTGAGATGCTGACCCGATGTCTGACCCAACCGCAGTGCTTCGCCGGGTCGTGGCCTCGACGAGGCCGACCGGTCTGGTGATGGATTTCGACGGCGTCCTGTCCCCGATCACCGACGATCCACCAGCAAGCTGTCTGATCGACGGCGCGGAGGCCGCCCTCAAGGCGTTGAGCGGGCGGCTCGACCTGGTCGCGCTGCTGTCCGGGCGCCCGGTGGAGTTCCTCGCCGAGCGGGTGGACGTGCCGGGCCTGGTCCTGCTGGGATCCTACGGACTAGAACGCCGGACTCCGGCCGGGCGCGAGGTGCTGCCCGAGGTGGAGCGGTGGTTGCCCGGGGTGGACGAGGCCCACCGTCAGTTGGTCGAGCGGTTCAACGATTTTCCGGGCGCCTACGTCGAGTGCAAGAGCATTGCGGTGGCTGTTCATTGGCGCCGGGCCACCGATCAGGCGGCGGCCGGCCGAGCGGTGTCCACCGCTATCGCACAACTGGCTACACAGACAGGTCTTCATGCTGAGCCCGGCAAGCTGGTGTGGGAACTGCGGCCCCCCGTGCCGATGGACAAGGGAATTGCGCTGCGGGGCTTGGTGACCGAGCGAGATCTTGCCACGGTGCTTTATGCGGGTGACGACCGAGGCGACCTGCCGGCGTTCGCCGCGGTTCGGGCGCTGGGCGGTTATTCGCTGATCGTCCGCGGTGCTGGGATGGATGCCGAAGTGGCGGCCCAGGCCGGCACCCACTTCGATGGACCGGCCAGCTTCGTCGGCTGGCTCACGGACCTGGCCGACGCCCTCGATGAGTAGGTCAGTAATGATCAGAATCAACTGGGCTCGCTCGGTCGAACGTCGGGTTCGGCGCCGGACCGGGCCCGAGGCAGGCGCGGGGATGGCGCCGAATGACCTAGTTTGTGGTTAGGTCTGACCCTGGTGTGACCGGGATGGTCGCCCTGACCTGTCTCGGGAGCTCCTCAGATGTCCTTGTCGCGCCGATCCCCTTCTTCGTCCTTGCGGGTTTCCGGATCCTTGATCGTCGCTGCGCTGATCGTGGTCGGCTGCGGCGGGCCTGCGCCGATCGATTCGGCGTTGGCGTCCGGCGCCCCGCCCGCCGAAGCGCCCGAGCCCGTCACCACAGCCGAGCCGGTGGCCTCCGCCGGGGCGAAATTGCGGGTCCGCGCGCTGCCGGTGTCGGTGCTGGCACCGATCCCAGACTTGCGTTACCGGAAGATCAAAGGTGCCCCGGCGGTTATTCCGGAGATCGCGGCCAAGGCGGAGTTCTGGGAAGGTGCCATCACCCGGCAGTTGACGCGCGGGCCCGTCGTGGCCGGAACCGTGCACTTGCTGCGGCTACGGCGGGGAGCGATCACTGATGATGCGATGCGCGCCGAGGTACTTGTGGGCATCCTGACGGAGTTCGCGCAGAGGAAGAAGTTCATCCCGGTTCAGATCGGCGGCCAGAAAGTGCTCACCGCCACCGATGTTCGGGACACCGGTGGTTCCGTCGCCGGCTGGATCGACGGCCGGAACGTGGTGATCATCTTCGCGGTGAAGCGCCTGTCCGCGGAGAAGTTCGCCGTCGCTTACCAAAACGGAAGGTAGCCCTCGGCTACCCCGAACTCCAGCACCAGCCGCACGTCCGCGGTGGTGTCCGGGTGCAGGAAGCGCAGCAGCATGGTGCCTTCGGTGGGTTGGATCGCTTACCGGCTCGTCCATTCGGCCCCGACCTGGTGACCGCCCGCCAGCTGTGACTGCGACGGAGCGGCTGAGCAATGGGTCCGGACGCTACGGGAACTCGACGCCAGCCTGGACGAGATCGGCAGGTGCTGGTCGGCGAGACGACGCTACGCGAGCTGGCCGCCACTCACCTGGCCCTACTACGACTGAGAACTCACAACAAACCGGACGGCGCGGAAGTGGGAATTATCTTGTCGCGCGTGCGTTACCGATATATCGTCAACGTATCGACTGAAGGAGTAGGCGATGAGAAAGCTACCCAGAGCGACCAGTGCCGGGCACGACCGCGGCACGGATCGAGACACAGATCGAGGCAGAAACCAAGACACCGGGGGAGCGCAGCCGGACTACGGCACCCCCGAGACGGGAGATCCCATGCGCAGCCATGACATGAACGACTACACAGATGACAGCGAAACGACGATGGATGACGAGCTCGGCGCTGGACGGGGCCGAGGCCGCAGGCGCGGAGGATTCCGGCGCCGCCGCGAGTTCGCGGCCGCTGGGTTCGGGCCGGGC
>JANNPJ010000306.1:0-2083 GCA_031400005.1 Kineosporiaceae bacterium
GAGAAGTTCGAGGTCACCGCGGCCGCTCCGGTCGCCGTCGCGGCTGCCGGTGGCGGCGCTGCTCCGGTCGAGGCCGAAGAGGAGAAGGACGAGTTCGACGTCATCCTCGAAGGCCCCGGCGACAAGAAGATCCAGGTCATCAAGGAGGTCCGCGCGCTCACCAGCCTGGGCCTGAAGGAAGCCAAGGACCTGGTTGACGCTGCCCCGAAGGCCGTCCTGGAGAAGGTCACCAAGGAGGCCGCCGAGAAGGCGAAGGCCGCTCTTGAGGGCGCCGGCGCCAAGGTCACCCTCAAGTGATCTGAGTTCTCCCGGTCACAGTTCGAACACAGCCGCTTCCCCGCACCTCCGCCCCCACCCGGGCGTGGAGGCTGCGGGGAAGCAGTGTTTTGCCGGGTCCCGTCGGGCGAATGCGACGGCGCGTGGGGTTGACGAGGCTCTGACCAGTTGTCATGCTCAATGAAGAAGTCGCGGTAGCCCGGATCTGGCGTCTCTTACGACGACCGGCTGCAGCGGACAGAGGTGGGGTGGCCCCGAAGGGCCGCCCCGTTCGTCCTATAGCGCGACGTGTGCCAGCGCCGGTCTGAGGGCCGGGTGGACAGTGCTGGCCTTTTCCAGTAGCCTGACGCTTTGCGCTGCCTAATGCCTCGCCCCGCGTACAGTCGTGGGTCGTTTGGCGTGCGCTCGTTACGCTCGCAGGCCCGTGGAAGGACCCCTCTTGGCTGCCTCGCGCACCGCGTTGTCTTCTGGCTCAACCACCCGTACCGCCTCCGGTCGAATTTCATTCGGCAGGATCCATGAACCCCTTGAGGTTCCAAACCTCCTAGCCCTGCAGACCGAGAGCTTTGACTGGCTGCTCGGAAATGCGAAGTGGCAGGCTCGGGTCGCAGCCGCCGTCGAAGACGGTCGGCAGGACGTCCCCACCACCTCCGGTCTGGAGGAGATCTTCGAAGAGATCTCCCCGATCGAGGATTTCTCCGGTTCCATGTCGCTGTCGTTCAGGGACCACCGCTTCGAGCCGCCCAAGTACTCGATCGACGAGTGCAAAGAGCGGGACATGACCTACTCGGCCCCGCTCTTCGTGACGGCCGAGTTCATGAACACGACCACTGGCGAGATCAAGAGCCAGACCGTGTTCATGGGCGACTTCCCGCTGATGACCGAGCGCGGCACCTTCGTGATCAACGGCACCGAGCGGGTCGTCGTCTCCCAGCTGGTTCGGTCCCCGGGCGTGTACTTCGAGCGTTCCGTGGACAAGGCGTCCGACAAGGACATCTACACCACCAAGGTGATTCCGTCCCGGGGCGCCTGGCTCGAGTTCGAGATCGACAAGCGGGACATGGTCGGCGTCCGGATCGACCGTAAGCGCAAGCAGTCGGTCACCGTGCTGCTGAAGGCGCTCGGTTGGACCGAGTCGCAGATCCTCGAGGAGTTCGGCGAGGTCGACTCGATCCGCCAGACCCTGGAGAAGGACCACACCGCCAGCACCGACGAGGCGTTGCTCGACATCTACCGGAAGCTGCGCCCTGGCGAGCCGCCGACCCGCGAGGCCGCTCAGACGCTGCTGGAGAACCTGTACTTCAACAGCAAGCGCTACGACCTGGCCAAGGTCGGCCGGTACAAGATCAACAAGAAGCTGGGCCTGAGTCAGCCGCTGAGCGCCAGCGTGCTCACCGTCGACGACATCATCGCGACCATCCGTTTCCTGGTCACCCTGCACGCCGGTGGCGGGACGATGCCCGGCACCCGTAACGGCGAGCCGGTCGACCTCCGGGTCGAGGTCGACGACATCGACCACTTCGGTAACCGTCGCCTGCGCAGCGTCGGCGAGCTCATCCAGAACCAGGTCCGCACCGGCCTGTCCCGGATGGAGCGGGTCGTCCGGGAGCGGATGACCACCCAGGACGTCGAGGCGATCACGCCGCAGACCCTGATCAACATCCGTCCGGTCGTGGCCTCCATCAAGGAGTTCTTCGGCACCTCGCAGCTGTCGCAGTTCATGGACCAGACCAACCCGCTCGCCGGTCTGACCCACAAGCGGCGGCTGTCGGCACTGGGCCCGGGTGGTCTGTCCCGCGAGCGGGCC
>JANNPJ010000355.1:0-4904 GCA_031400005.1 Kineosporiaceae bacterium
CACGACCTGCTCAAACACCACCCGCGACCGGTCAAACCCAGCATCGGCCATATCCGCGTACCCTTGCACCGGGCTCCTTCTTCAGGTCAGTTCAGATCTCGACAATCAGAACGTACCGAAGAAGGAGCCCACCCCCTCCCAGCGCCACCCAAACCGCCACACCAAAAACACCACATAAACGTCTAAACCAGGACGTCTGAACTCACGTCAGAAGACCTGCACCCCTGGGAGACTGCGGAGGCTGCCCAGCAGCGGGTGGTTGGAGCCCTGGACAGATGTTTGCGGCAGGCACCTGCCGGGGATATAGCGGTTGTAGCCCACGGCGGAGTCGGGACACTGCTGTGGTGCCACCTGGCTGGACGACCGATCAGCCGTCAGCACGACCAACCCGGCCAAGGCAGCTACTACTCGATCGACATTGCCACGAGACGACCGCTATCGGGCTGGCGACGTCTACCTCTGCCAGCGTAGCCAGGTGTTGAGCGCAGAGTCGCTATACGAAAGAGCTGGGAATGCTCAGTTCGATGTCATCGGATTGCTCATTTGGTGTCACTCTGCATCGCCGCCGACAAATGCGCGGCTGCCGCGCGCCGGCGCGGCCTCATCTCGCTGCCCTCTGGTGCGGTACGCCGCCGGGGGCGGCTGCAACCGCCCGAGCTGGGCGGCGGAGTGGTTGGGGTCCGGCCGTTCGGGTGACAGACCGGCCAGGTGTTGCCTGCCGGGTCACTACCGACTTACTGATCTAGCTACTAATGCTCACCGACGCAGGACGCCGCGCTCTTCTCCGAAACAGGCCTTAACCGGCAGGGTGGAGGATACGGCCGGCACGCTGCGCCCGTCCCAGACGTTCATTCCTGCAACTGGTTCAGCTGCGCCGGGCCTGGACAGCGGGCGCCCGTCTGCATCTCATTGCCCATGAGGACATTCATTTTTAAAGCTGGACAATACTTTCCGACTACGGGGAACCAGTCCAGCTGGAGCAGAGGAAGAATCAAGGAGCAGGTGACGTCGATGGATCCTGTTGATGAGAATGCCGAATTCGCTCACCGTGCGCCGGTCGGGACATCGTGACGGTGCACGATCCAATCCTCGACATCGACCCCGAAGACACGCTGGAAAATCTGCACCAGACGACGTGCTGGGCTGGCCTGAGACCACCGATGATGACTCTCCGGCGGGTCAGCAGGCCATCCCGGGCGTCCGGTGGGCATCTCGTGGAGGACCGAACGCTCGCGCTCGGTCAACTCCGGGGCGGGCCGTCGGTTTTGCGGCGCGCGAGAAGCGCTTCGACGATCAACGAGTCGAGCTGCTCTGGGACGCTAGCCACGAGGCGCGGTGCTGTCCTTCGGGAGCCACTGCGATGCCTTACCGATCGACGATCTTCGGTGGGCTGCGCATGGATCAGCTGAGTACGGGCTACGAAATGTTCGTAAAGAATGATTCCGGGTGTTTGCCCATCGGCGTTAGCGGGTAGGTGCCGCCGCGCTCGAAGAAGTCCGCCAGGTCGGCCGGCGAGCGCGGCTGGGAGAAGAGGTATCCCTGGCCGTGGGCGCAACCCAGCTGGCGCAACTCGTGTAGCTGGGCCGGTGTCTCGATGCCCTCGGCGACCAGGCCGAGATCCAGGCCGTGGGCAAGGGTGATCACGGTCCGGGCGGGCGTGCCGTCCTGGTCATTGTCCGTGGCGAGCCCGAGAACGAAGGAGCGGTCGATCTTGAGCACGTCGATCGGGAAGCGCTGAACGTAACCCAGTGAGCTGTATCCCGTGCCGAAATCGTCGATGGCGATCTGAACCCCGAGCTCGCGCAGGTCCCTCAGGGTGGTCAGTACTATCGTGTCCTCGCGCAGAAGCACACCCTCGGTGATCTCGAGCATCAGGCTCGTTGCCGGCAGGGCGTGCGCGAGCATTAGGCCTTGCACCATCGAGGGGAGATGACCCTCCCGGACCTGGTTGCTGGACACATTGACGCTCATCCGCAACGGCATCGCCGGGTACTGCTCGTGCCACGTGGCCAGTTGCCGGCAGGCGGTGCGCAGGACCCAGGTTCCCAACGGCACGATAAGACCGGTCTCCTCCGCCAGCGGGATGAAGTCGAGCGGGGCGACCAGGCCGCGCGTCGGGTGCTCCCAGCGCACCAGGGCCTCCACGCCGGTGGTCTGCCCGGTATCCAGGCTGACGATGGGCTGGTAGTGAAGGGTCAGCTCCTCGCGCTCCAGGGCCTGCCGCAGATCCGCCTCGACGTCGATCCGCCGGACCATCTCGGTGTGCAGCTCCTGGTGGAACTCCACGACGTGGTTCTTGCCTTGCTTCTTGCCGGAGTAGAGGGCGAGGTCGGCCCGCCGCAGCAGTTCGACCAGGTCCAGGTGGGCCCCTTCCGAGGGATTAACGGCCACGCCGATGCAGGCCCCGATCCGGGTGGTGCTGCCCTGCAGATGAAATGGGTCACCCAGCACCAGCAGCAGGCGGTCCGCCACGCGTCGGATGCCCTCGTGGTCCAAGTCCTCGATCAGGATCGCGAACTCGTCTCCACCGAACCGGGCGGCGGTGTCCTGGGGTCGCATGGCGGCCGCGACCCGGCCGGCCACGGCAACCAGCAGTTCGTCACCGATGCTGTGGCCCCGGGTGTCGTTTACGATCTTGAAATCGTCGAGGTCAAGGAGCATCACGGCGATCGTGGCTCCGTCCCGGTCCTGCCCGCTCAGAGCGAGCTTGGCCCGCTCGGTGAACAGCGCTCGGTTCGGCAAACCGGTGAGGGAGTCGTGAAAAGCCTGGTGGGTCAGCGCGTCCTCCAGGGCACGTTGCCTGGTTTGGGCTCCCTGTAGCGCCTGCCGCGCTATCGCCACGGCCCGGGCGATGTCTCCGAACTCGTCGCGCCCGTCCGGCAACGGATGCGGGTGAAGTTCGTTCTCGGCGATCGCGCTGACACCGGCCACGATCAGGTGGACGTCGCGGCGGTTGCGCCACCAGAACGCCGCCGAGAACCAGCAAGCCAGCAGCAGTGCGGCCAGGCTCACGATCAGAGTCCGGGCGCGCTGGGTGCTCAGCTTGGCGACCCGGGTGGCGAGCAGACCGTCCAGGGCGTCCACGGTGGTGTCGACTACAGCGCTCGCGGAGGCAGCTATCGGGCCGGGGCTGACCGCGGCCGGCCGGGCGTCGTCCAACGTGTCTGTGATGCTCTTGGCCAGGGTAGCCAAGCTGGTCGCGAACGCGGTGGCGTTGGCCAGTTCCGCGGTGAGACCCTGGGCTGATGTGTTCCTCGTGCTGGTGGCGAGGTTGGAGTGGATCTTGTCCGACGCCGCCGAGATGGAACCCGCCCTGACCGCCTGCGCCGCGATCGCGACGTTCCGGCTGCCTTCGCCGGCCTGATTTCCGGCCATATCGTCGGCCGAGGCGGCGGCGACTAAGGACCTGGGCACCTGCACGACCAGCGTGTCCATCACGTAGAAGGAGTCCAGATCGGGGTCGAGGATGAGGTTGGAGGTGTTGCCGACCTGCGTGATTAGGTCCGCCAAGGCTGTCGCTAGCGCGACGCGGGTGGCGGGGGTGCCCACCCCGTCGCCGAGCGACTCGCCCGCGGTGGCGACCGCCTCCCACTGGTTGTCCAGTAGCAGTTCCGGATGAGCTGAGGCCGCGATGTGGAGCGCGGTCAGGTCCGCCCGATGGCCGGAGATAGTGTTCGCGAGCGCGGTCAGGGCCGGCCGCAACACCAGGACCCCTTCTCGCTCTCTCGCGGTGAAGGTGATCTGGCCGCCGATCACCGCGGCGAAGGCCCAGTTCGCGAACACGGTCGGGACCAACAGCAATCCGACCACGACGGCGAGCCGGGCGCTGGTACGCAATCTGGACACCACGGCATCGGCCGGCGCCAGCAATGCTGGGACGCCGGAGTCGACGCTCGACTTGACGACCGCGACAGCCATGCCTTGTTTTCGGCATTCGCGCGGCCGGCTGTAGCACCGCTCCTCGCAAGGGCATCAAATCCCCGAGGGCTCGGGGTCCTACCGGACATATTCGTCATCACCGGGACGATCAGTAGAGGCGTTGAGTCTGCTATCTAGACAGAACCTGGGCGAAGATGATCTCCAGCGATTGCTCCGGGTCGCGCGGCTGGGCCGGGCATGCACTCGCGCGCCTCATGGACATCCAGGCCGATCCCATGCCCCTGTGCGGTGAATGAACCGTCCAGCCGGGCGGGCAATCAAGCTTCCTCGCCCACTGACCTACTGATTGGCGACGGCCCGGCGTTACCTATCGCGGATGCAGCGTTAGCCGCGTTCATGTACGACGCACCACCAATGTCTCAGTCCATTTTCCAGTCGCCGCTGTGGCGCGTCCAAGTGATCCATCCGGAGGCATACCTTCACCAGGTCACGGTCCAACCGGACAGTCTCATCGTCGAGGTCCGTGGATCCAGTGGCGGCGACACCACCGTGCAACTCAGGGCTCCGGCGTACTCGTGGGTTGTCCGAATTTGCGAGGCTGTGGGTGGGGAGCATGGATTAAAGGTGATGCGTGTGGCGGTGTTTCATTGGTTTAGAGGGTTCTGCGGGGTGCTGGGTGGTTTGGGGTGATGGCTTGTGCAGGCACGCGAGGGGTAAGTCATGGAGGTGATTGATGTCTTCATGGCGGGGGTCTCGCGTGCCTGCATTGGCATTGTCGCGGGTAGGAAAGCTGGTGGTCGAATCGGTTGATTACGGGGTGAACGGTGCAGATCAGGCTCTGGTTGAGGAGGCGTGGGTGCGTCTGGAACAGATATCGGACCCGCGGTCGGTGCATGGGCGGGTGTATTCGTTGTCGTGTTTGGTGGCGATCCCGGTGTGCGCGTTCACCGTGGCCGGGAACGACGGGTTCACCGCGATCGGTCAGTGGATCGCGAAAGCCGGCCAGTCGGATCTGGCCCGGATGA
>JANNPJ010000695.1:0-9730 GCA_031400005.1 Kineosporiaceae bacterium
AAAGCTCAGAGTGCCAGCGTCGCCTCCGGAGCCGGTCGGGCATCTCCACGTGTTGAGCGCCAGCAATATGTTTGTTGGCCGGAATTGCTCGGTGGCAGCTGGCCGGCGGGTCAGGGGTTGACGCGGGCGTGGCGGCGTGTCGGGGGCGAGCCGGTTCGGGTGGGTTTCTTGGTAGGAGTAGCGGTGGGGCACTACCCGGGTCTGTGTCATGGAGCCCAGTTCGCCGACGGTGAGCCGGTGAACGCCTCCGGAGGCGGTGCTCCCACCGAAAACCATGGCCCAGGACGACGGGTCCTCCGCTGGAGGAATCGGACCATGGTGCCTAACCGGCAGTCGGTCCTTGACCTGCTGCCCCGGCGGGACCCATGCCCGCCACCGTCCCCTCCGCCGTGGACCGCTCTGCAGCGCTGCTGGTCAGGGCTTCTCGAACCCGGCGGCGGTGAGGGCCTGGGCGCCGTCGGCGGACAGGACGTAGTCGACCCAGGCCTGGGCCAGCGCGGTGTTCTTGGACGCGGTCAGGGTGCTGATCGGGTAGCTGGTCGACGCATTGACGTCGGCGGGGATCTCGATGCCCTTGACCTTGTCGCCGGCGGCCAGGACGTCGGTCACGTAGACGACTCCGGCGTCGACCTCACCCAGTTGCACCTTCGTCAGGGTCGCTTTGACGTCCACCTCTTCGGTGACCGGTTTCACCGTGACCTTGGCGTTCGTGAAGACGGCGTGAGCGCCGACCCCGCAGGGCACCTCGGCGGCGCACAACGCGACCTTCACTCCTCGCTTGGCCAGGTCCGCGACCCCTGTGATCTTGGCGGGGTTGTCCGGCGGCACGGCGATTTCCATGACGTTCTTCGCGAACATGGTCGGCGGGTTGGCCGCTTTGGCGGTCACGACGGTGTCCATCGTCTTGGCGGAGGCGGACGCGAACACGTCGGCAGGGGAGCCCGCCGTGATTTGGGTGGCCAGCCCCGAGCTGGCACCGAAACTGAAGTTGACCTTGGTCCCGGGGTGGGCGGCCTCGAAGGTCTTGGCGAGGTTGGTGAACGAGCCGGTCAGGGAGGCCGCCGCGAGCACGGTGATCTGCCCCGTCAGCCCGGTCGAGGACGAGGCGGCCGGTGTGGCGGTGTCAGCGTCTGAGGACCCGCAGGCGGACAGCAGGGCGACGGCGGTCAGGGCCGCGGCGGGGAAAGCGAGGGGACGGCGCACGGGAAGCTCCAGAGATCGAGACCGAAGGACGGGCGGGAAAGCGGATAGGTCAGGTGGCGCCGGTCGCGGGCCGGGGCAGGAGGCGGGGGACCTCCACCACGACGTTCGTGGACCGGGCCAGCACCGGCCCCTCGACCGCCCGCCGACCACCGACATCCACCGTCGTCGCGAAACGGCCGCCCTCGGCCCACCGCCGGATCGTGTCATCGCTGACCCCGAGCAGATCGGCCGCCTGCTTGAACCGGAACGTCATCAGAGCAGACTAAACCGCAAACACGTGGATTGTCGGCAAATACTTCCGCATGTATTGATCACGATATCAATACGATGCGCAGGTGCGGATCTTCGTTCTAGACCTCCGGCGGTGTGCGGTCGCCGTCGGAATCTGGGGTGCCGGAACGAACTCCTGCCCAGGAAATCAGGTTGGTGCGGCCGCTGGCAGTCAGCGCGCGGTGACCTCCCGGTTCCGGCTGAGGCCTTGGCGCAGGTATCGGTCACCGGCGAGCGGATGTACGAGGCGGAACTCCACCGGCTTCGGGGTCAGGCACTGCTCGCGGAAGCGACGCCACGGGTGGCCGACGCTGGGGCCGCGCTACGGCTCTCGCTCACACCCCCGCGGGGTAACGGTGGTCCGCTTCGTGAGAAAAATCCTCAACCCCCTATGGTGATGTCATGAATATGCGCATATTTCGAGCCCCCGTGATGGTCGCTGCCGTCCTGGGTGCCTCGCTACTGGCCGCCAGTCCCGCCTCTGCCGCTCCAGCCGGTTGCTCTGTGCTGGGCCTCACCCCCGAGACGATCTCGGTCGGCGCTGACCTGGAGACCCCCGTCGTTTTTGACGTCGCTACCGACTGCCCCGAGGGCAGCGCCGTCAATTGGTTCCTGTCCTTCAACCGGGCCGATGCGACCGGGCCCCACACCGGACCCATCCTGACCAACGTCCCCCAGCCACACCCAACGAGGCCGATTTACACCCCCGGCGGGGCCTATACCTGGAAGGTTACCCAGTACCAGGCCGCCCGCTACAACGTCACTGTCAGCGCGTTCATCGGTGACGACGAAGACAATGTCGACTTGCCCAGGGTCATCCTTCCGGTGACCGTGGTGCAGACCCCGGCCGAAACCTCGTAACCGCTTCACTGAACCCCGCCTGATCGGCCACACCACCGCGTCCGGCGCACCCAGGGTTTGGGTGCGCCGGACGCGGATCTGAGTCATGACGAACACCAGCCGCTATCAGCGGTTTTCGCTCACCGAGTTGCTCCTCGGGCTACTCCCAGTAGACCTCGACTCGCCACTCGTCCGGGTCCAAGCACTTGAACGAGACCAGGGTTGGCTCGTCGTCGTATTCAATGACCGGGACGGCGTCCAGTTCCATCCGGCGGCGTAGCTCTCTCACTGCATCGCCGTCGGCCACCAGGAAACCGAAGTGCAGGAATCCGGGTGCGGTGGGGGTTTCCTGCACCGGATTCAGCGCCAGGTCGAACCCGTCCCGATTGCGCACGATGATCGTGCCGTCCGGGTAGGACCTGGCCGCTGCCGGGTCGAACCCGAAGTACGTCGCGTAGAAGCGCAAGCTGCGGTCACAGTCACGCACTGGCAACCCGAGGTGACGCAAATGCATGCTTTCCGGTATAGCAGCTTCTCGCCGGGAGTGTTTCTCGCCGAAGCCGTACCCGGCGCCACGCTCGGTCGGCAGCGTGCCGCGCTCCCCCCGCGCTTCTGGTCTTGCCGATGAGGGATCAAGACCCCGGGTCAGGCGCCGGAGACGCCAGCCAGATTGTCGGCAACGGCAAAAGAGGCGTTGCATTCGGGGCAGACGAGCCGCCCAAAGAGGCGAGTCACGGATGCAGTTACTGCTTCTCGGCCAGCACTCACGGCCTCCGCATGTAGACGTTCAGCCAGCTCGGACGACAACCTCGGTGTGATTTCGGGATCGGCGGCCAGAAGATCCACCAGCGTTTCCTCATCGCACTCCGGGCATCGCACGTCGACCTCGCCGTCGTTGAGGTGATCGAGTTCTTTTGCCCAGACCTCGTCTCCCTCGAAGCCGAGAATTGCCTGAAGCAGGTAGACGAAAGCACGATCGTCAGAGGCTTCCGGCAGCCGATCGACGGCAAGCCCGCGAAGGGCCTCGATCTCGCTGGCGTAGCTCGCACGATCTGCATCGGTCGCGTCCACCGCGATGAAGCCGGCCAAAGCCAACGGCGTCTCGCGCTGATCACCGACGAACGTGGCGATCGTCGTCGCCAGCCAGGGCAGGAGCACCGCGCTAGTCGGATCGCAGGTGCCCTGATGGCACGACTGCTCCCAGACGACCTTCCAAGCCGGGGACGTAGGATCGGCGGCCGCCGCCCGCCGAACATCCGGAGAGATTTCCACCCGCCGGAGCCTGGCACATTTCGCGATCGAGCGCCCTGACCTTGGCCAGAGCCGGGCACCGGCGACTGGCAACGAAACGAACCCGCCCAGCTCGAACCACCGCCACGAACAGGTGCCGAGAAAACGTTCAATACCCGGCCACCCAGCCGGGTGATCGTTGGCCTGCAGACGGAGCCGGCCACCGGAAGGTTCCGTTCATCGGCGTGGGTCCGCCTGGGCGTCGTGAGCGTCGATGACCCGTTGCAGACCGGTGGTGATCGCCTGTTGCTGGCTGTTGCTCAGGTGCCGGGTGAAATGCTCCTGGATGCCGGCGAGGTAGATCGGCGCCGCCTGCCTCAGCGCGATCCGCCCGGCCGCGGTGATGGCCGCCAGCGTGGCCCGGCCGTCATCGGGGTCGGGGATGCGCTCGACATAGCCAGCGGTTTCGAGCTCGGTGACGATACGGCTGACCCTGGTGCGCGAGAGCACCACTTTCTGGGCGAGTTCCTGCATCCGTAGCTGTCGTTCGGGTGCGGCGTTCAGTTCCAGCAGCGCGTCGTACCAGCCGAGCGGGATCTGCCCGTTGTCGGCGAGATCTCTCTCGATGGCCCGCAGCGCCCGGCTCTGCGCCAAGAGCACGGCCCGCCAGGCGGCGATGGGGTCGCGGTCGTCGGTCATGACATCGATCCTACTGCTTGCGTGCGAGTGCACGCATCGCTTAGGTTGTGTGCGTAAGCACGCATCTGAAGATGCTCGACCGAGAGGAATTCCCATGTCCATCACCCGCACCTCCCCCAGTATCGAGCTTCCGGCCGCAGGGGTCTGGAGCGTCGACCCCAGTCACAGCGAAGTTGGCTTCGTCGGGCGGCATTTCGGGCTGACCAAGGTCCGGGGCCGCTTCACCGATGTCGAGGGCACCGTCACGATCGGGGACGACATCGCCACCTCGCAGATCGAGGTGGTCATCGCGATGGCATCGGTCAGCTCCGGCGACGCCGCCCGCGACAAGCACCTGCGCTCGGGTGACTTCTTCGACGTCGAGCGGTACCCCACCGCCACGTTCCGGTCGACGGGCCTTGTCGTCGACGGTGCGCACGGCTCGATCGCCGGTGAGCTGACCCTCAAGGACGTCACCCGGTCGATCACTCTGGACGTCGAGTTCCTGGGCCAGGCCGCCGATCCGTGGGGCGGTCAGCGGGCCGTGTTCAGCGCCAGCGCCACGATCAACCGCGAAAACTGGGGCCTGACCTGGAACATGCTGCTCGAAGCCGGTGGCTTGCTGGTGTCGAAAGAGATCCGGCTCGAGATCGAGAGCGAACTCGTCCGGACCGCGGCCAGCTGACCTATGTGACGGCGCAGATCCAGCTTTGCTCGATGCGGACAAAGCGCTTCGCCGCGTTGGTTGACTCAGCTGAATTGGTCAGCTCAGATGAAGCCTTCCATCAGGCTGAGGTCGGCGCGGCTCAGCCGATCGGCGCTGGTCTTGGCCTGGTGCCAGTAGGGGTAGCGCAGGGGCTCGCTGCTGACGTGGTCAAGCCGGGCGAGTTCCTCCGGGCTCAACGTCAGGTCGGCTGCGGCCAGGGTGTCGCGTAGCTGCTCCGCCGTCCGCGCGCCTATGACCAAGGAGGTCACCGCGGGCCTGGCCAATGTCCAGGCCAGCGAGACCTGCGCCGCAGACACCCCCCGGGCCTTACCGATCTCCACCGCCACTTCGATCGTGTCGTACAGCTTCTCCTCGTCGTTCACCGGTGGCTCGTCCCAGTCCGACAGGTGCCGGCTGCCGGCGGGTGCCTGCACGCCCCGCCGGTACTTGCCCGACAGCAGACCTCCGGCCAGCGGGCTCCAGACCAGGATGCCCAGACCCTGATCGAGCGAGACCGGGACGAGCTCGGACTCCGCGTCCCGGTTCTGCAGCGAGTAGTAGATCTGCTGGCTGGCGAAGCGCTCCAGGCCGCGCCGCTCGGAGACGGCCAGCGCCTTCATCAAGTGCCAGCCGGCGTAGTTGGAGGCACCGACGTACCGAACCTTCCCGCTGCGCACCAGGTCGTCCAGAGCGGTCAGGGTCTCCTCCAGCGGAGTCTGCCCGTCCCACTCGTGCAGCTGGTACAGATCGATGTGGTCAGTCCGTAACCGCCGCAGACTGGCCTCGGCCGCGCGGATGATGTGGTGGCGGGAGAGGCCGGCGTCGTTCGGGCCCTCGCCCATCGGCATCCGGACCTTGGTGGCGATCAGGACCTCGTCCCGGTCAGCGCCGAGGGCCTCTCCGAGGATCTCCTCCGACAGCCCGCTGGAGTAGACGTCGGCGGTATCGATCAGGTTGACCCCGGCGTCCCGGGCGATCGCGATCTGTTCGCGCGCCCCGGCCACGTCGATCTGCCCCACCGCACCGGCCCATCCGGTGCCGCCGAACCCCATCGTGCCGAGGGTCAGCGTCGAGACCCGCAAACCGGACGAACCCAACTGTCGATACTGCATGCGTGCCGCCTCTGGTTGTTCACCGGTCAAGTGCCATCAGCCTCTCAAGCGGCCGACTCGCAGTCCACAGCAAACCAGATCCAGGCCCGGGTGGCTGGGCGGGCGGCCACCTCCCCCATCACCAAAGCCTCCGGCACCCGACGAGCCATCTGCCCGGCACATGCATTTGACGTTGCCCCATTCCATGCCTCGAGGCAGACAGTTCTCCAGCCCAGCCGAGAACCGTTTCTGGCTCACGTTCCGTGATCCGCAGACCTGCTGACCCGGACATCGTGGGGCCACTCCAGCACGCACGATGGGCCTGGCGGCCACCTCCACCTGCAGGTATGTCCGCGCTCTGCGTGTCTGAATGGCCCCCACACCCTCGCCCACATCCGCCCTCTGGTCGCGGTCATCACGGAATGTGGGCTAGAACCAGATGTGTACCCGCAGGATTCGCCGATCAGTCGATAGTGCTCGTAGATCGCCTGGTCATAAGCCAGGCCGGCGTGGCCGAGGATGCGAGCGCCGAGGGAGCCGATGTAGTTCACGGACCTCCCGGCGGCAGTGTCCGCGCGATCTGGACACCGCCGCCGCTGTCGGGCGTCAGGCCCGGGAGAGCTGCACCTGGCCCCGGACGACGACGATCTTGTAGGCGACCATCTTGTTGGTATAGGGGTTGCGGGCGAAGATCCGGGCGCCGTTCGTGGCTTTCTTGGCGCGAGTGGGGATCACGCGCCCGCTGTTGGCGTTGTCCTTCTTCACGATGGCGACGGTGTAGTGGCGGATGCGAGCCGCGCTCACCGTTCGATTCTGCTTCTGGGCGCTGGCTTTGACTCGCTTGATGATCCGGCGGGCCTGTGACTTCAGGGTGATCGGCAGGGCGGCCGCTTCGAGGGCCGGTACCAGCAGGTCGCCGCTGACGGTCTCGGCTTCGCCTGGTGCCTGGAGGTCCTCGACCCCGTAGCCCCAGGTGCTGGTCTGACCGCTGCCGTTTACGGCCACGATGCGCCCGCCGAGCACGTCGATGGTGACCGTGCCGTCGGTTGCGGTCTTCACCAGGCGGTAGCGCACGCCGCCGCTGTCGCCGAACGCGGCCTTGCCGGCCTTGGCAATCGTCTCGGTCGTGAGACCGTCGGTGGCGGAGGCCAAACCGGTGGTCTCGGCGTCGGCCTTCGGCATCAGGGGGTCGGCCATGAAGATGTGACTGGCGCCGGTCCTTCCGACGTACTGCAGCGCCCGCTTGACCACGGCTGGACGAAAGAGGGGTCCGAGCAGGTCGCTGTTGAGCCCGAACCAGCTACCCACGCCGAAGGCGCTCAGGGTGTCGACCGAGCGCCTGCCAACGGTGGTGACGCTGTGCTCGTTGCCGGCCCGGTCGACGGTCGTGGTCGACGTGAACGCTTGGGTCGAGTCCGAGGCGAAGGAGATGACCGTGGTGAAGCCCTCGGCGAGGGCCGCGGCCTGGGAGTCGGCTAGGAAGCCGGTGATCTCGGCCAGGGCGTCGGCGACGGGGTACCGGGCGGCGGCGTTCCCGGCGGATTCGGTGCCGGCGGCGGGCGCCGAGGTGGCCAGGCCGGCAGCCTGGGCCGGGACAACGGTGCCGGCGAGGAGGGCAGTCGCTAACAGCGAGGTGGCCAGCGTGGTCCGATACATGGGGTGTCTTTCCTGACGTTCTCGGGTTCCGGGCGCCCCTAGGGCCCTGGACACGGATGGATGTCGCACGACCTCCACGAGGCCGTGCCCTTGCTGTGCTCTGTGGTGCCGGTCCGTGCCCGTCTCGTCGCTGGTTCCGGGCGGTTAAGGTACCGGTCGCCGGGCTGGTCTGCGGGTAAAGCGATGATTTTTATCCGGAAAATGGATTTTACGCAGGTTTCGGTGAGCGTTCCGCACTGTCAGTGACCGCCGACCCAGCGGACGCGTCGACCGGTGAGCCGCAGCGGCGTCAGGCGGCGGGTCGGCTCGGCTCGGCAAGGGGATCCGAAATCGAGTCGGATCCCGCGAACTGAATGCTGCGACCACGGCGTAACTGGGTCACCAGCGCAGCGCTACGACCGGACGGAGAGCGAGCATGTGCCCCCAGCAGGATTCGAACCTGCGACCTAGGTATTAAAAGTACCCAGCTCTGGCCAGCTGAGCTATGGAGGCAAAGGTCGGGGTGCTGGTTCGGTGGGCCAGCACCCCGGCCGGTATTTCGTTCAGAGGCTAAGGATTTCGTGCCAGGACGGCACCCGCGGCTGATAGCGCAGCTTCATCCTGGCTTCGCCGGGAGTGCGGTTGCTCTTGCGCCCGTTGCAGCGCCCGCACGCCGCGACCGTGTTGGTCCACGAGTTGGCCCCACCACGCGAACGCGGCAGGACGTGGTCCACGGTCGTAGCGATACCGCCACAGTAGGCGCAGCAGTGCCCGTCTCGCTTCAGCATGCCCTTGCGAGACCAGGTCGGGACGGCCCGATTCCGCCAGCGCATCTGCACATACCGCACCAGGCGGACCACGGCAGGACGCTGCCACGGGCCGATCGCGCGCCCTTCGGCTACCGTTTCGACGACCGCGACGTTGCGCGACAGCATCCGGATGGCGTGCCCCAGGGAAACATAGTGCAGCCGTTCGTAGCCGGCATTCAGTACGAGGACCCTGCGTTTCAAGGTCACGACACACCTCCATCTGTCCCACGACGGCCGCACGGACTGTCCCCGCGACCCGTTCCCCCAGCTACTCCTCGGACGTGACCATGCGAGGCGCTGAAACAGCTCGGGTGCTCCAGACCCGGTGCTGCGGCACACCCTGTGGAATCAGCGGGAGTCGAACCCCACGACCTCTCCGGTGCAAACGGAGCGCTCTACCAACTGAGCTATGACCCCTTACGGGCTTATACCAAGACGTTGCGATGCAATGTCTTTGACGCATCAGCACAGGCATTCACAACCCCGTGTCTGTGTACGGCGAGCCCCCGGTCAGAATCGAACTGACGACCTTCTTCTTACCAAGAAGACGCTCTCCCACTGAGCTATGGGGGCAGGATCGCGACCTCCATGGTGGCGATGGAAGTCATCGACCAAGCGGTGCTGAGTGCCCACGGCGGGAGTCGAACCCGCCCTCCGGAGCATCGCTGCCCCGGTTACCAAGTGAGGGAGACGCGCTTCCCTGCCGGGGGATGAGGTTCCCCAACCTGTGGTCTTCTACACCACGGGCCCGGTCCCGGTGCTTCCGCAAACCTGCCTTGGATGACGCCGACTCCAAGTCTTTGAGCCGCTCTGTCCGCTGAGCTACGTGGGCATATCGTCGTGCACTACTGCCGCCGGTCCCGCCGAGTCGACGGGCCAGGGCATGGAGGTACCTGCCGGATTCGAACCAGCGTGAACAGCTTTGCAGGCTGCGGCCTATCCTCTCGGCCAAGGCACCATCACCGCGCAGGCTGCGCGTCGGGCGGAAGTCGCTGCTCCCACCGCAGTACCGACGACAGGAATCGAACCTGCAACGCACCGGGTCTGAGCCGGCGTCCTCTACCAGTTGGGATACGTCGGCATGAACTCAAAGCGCTCCCACGAGAGGGCTCGAACCTCTAACATTCCGATTAACAATCGGACGCTCTGCCATTGAGCTACGCGGGATCAGCGGGTGCTTTCGCGCCGGCTGCCGGACAGGGTGGAGCGCGGTGCACGAAGCGCGCGTTACTGCGCTCCGGGTGGCGGCCAGTCAGGCGCGCAGCATC
>JANNPJ010000379.1:0-16260 GCA_031400005.1 Kineosporiaceae bacterium
CCGCCCGGTGCGCTCAGCGACGTCCTGGCCGACCGGGCCCCGGTGACCGGGGCATTGACGCTCGGCCCGTGGGATGTCCGGGTGCTGGTCAATACGAACACCCGCACTTCCGTCAATGGCCAGCGATAACCACGCATGACCACGAGAGGGGTCGCATCACATGCGTCGGCACCATCCCCGACACGAGCTTTGCCAAGTCGCTCTTCCAGTGGCTAGCCACCGACGTCGTTCAACCCTGTTTGACGGCCATGCGCGGATTGGGGAGGCGCTCGATGACTGACCCGTTGCCCACGAATTGGATCCGCAGACTGGGCAATACTTCAGTTTCGACCTCGGCAATCATCGCGGGTGCTTCCCCCCTTGGGACCATGCTGTCGACGTACGGCTACGCGGTCGCGGAGGCCGATGCCATCGATCTCGTCCAACAGGTACTGAAGAGTCCGATTCGGGCCTTCGATACCTCCAACGCTTACAGCGAAGGCGAGAGCGAGCGCCGGATCGGCGTCGGCATTGCTGCCGCTGGGGGAGTGCCAGAGGACTTTACGGTGATCACCAAAGTGGACGCACGACACGGTGACTACTCCGGTGATCGGGTGCGACGCTCGCTTGATCAGAGTCAGGAGCGGCTCGGGCTTGGTGTACTTCCGTTGCTCTTTTTGCACGATCCGGAAGACCACGACTTCGCCATGATCACGCAGGCAGGAGGAGCAGTTGACACGCTGGTTGCTCTAAAGGACGAAGGCCGGGTGCAACACATCGGCATCGCCGCAGGCAATGTTCACGTTGTTTCACGCTACCTGGACCTGGGCGTCTTCGAGGTTCTACTCACACACAATCGTTGGACCCTTGTCGATCGAAGCGCGGACGAGCTAATCGACCAGGCAACCGCGGCCGACATGGGGGTGCTGAACGCCGCGATTTACGGCGGAGGTGTCCTCGCCAACCCAACTGGGTCGTCTAGGTACGGCTATACCGAGGCACCCAAGCTCCTCCTCGATGCCGTCGCTGCCATGAACGACGCCTGCTTGAGAAACGGCACTGATCTAGCCACGGCAGCCCTGCAATTCTCGATGCGTGATCCCCGCGTGCACTCAACCGTTATCGGTTTCACGAAACCTAGCCGGATCTCGACGCTCATGGCATCAGCCGCCGTCGAGCCGCCGCCTGACCTGTGGATCGAACTGGAGACCTTGGTACCACCCAAGTCATGCTGGCTCGACTTCCAAGCGAAAGGCTAAGCCAGTTCCCGTGGGGCATTGACGCTCGGCCCGTGGGATGTCCGGGTGCTGGTCAAGTAGGCCGGATCAGCCGTTGGCGGCTGCGGCTGATGCCACCGCACCGGCCGTGTCGGGCAAGCCTCCCGCAGAAACTATCGTGGCTTTGTCTTGACCGGTACAGAAAATCGACTTACTGTATCGGTATAGAAGCCACCGAGAAGGCGAAAGAGATAGGACGAAATCATGGAATTGCTGCCACTGGCCATGATCCAATCGACCCGAGCGGACCGGCGGGAAGCGTTCAGCGCCCTTCCGAACGCGCCCGTCGTCCAGCCGCCGCGGCGGCGTGCCCATGCCGTCCGGACCCGCCTTCTGACCGCTCAGTTGCTGGAACGGGCGGCGGCTGCGGTGGCGCCCAAGCCCTCGTGCAGCGCGGCCCACTGAACCGGGCTACCGTCGCTGGAAACGGCACGCGGTAGACGAAGGACGGGTGGGCGTGGCACGGGTAACCCTGCAGACGATTGCCGACCGGGTGGGGGTCAGCAGGATGACGGTCTCGAATGCGTTCTCCCGCCCGGATCAGCTCTCTCCTGCCCTGCGCGCCCGAATCCTGAGCGCGGCTGAGGAGCTCGGGTATGCCGGTCCCGATCCGGCGGCCCGGGCCCTGGCCAAGGGCAGCACGGGGGCGATCGGTGTGCTCCTGACCGACTCGCTCCAGGTCGCGTTCACCGATGAGTTCGCCACCGGCTTCCTCGCCGCAGTCGCGGGTGCGCTCGGGCCCACCGGTCTGGCTCTCACGCTGCTCACTACTTCACCGGAACAACACGAGGTGATCCCGGCCCGGGACGTCGCGATTGACGGCGCACTGATCTACTCGTGTGACCCGGGGTCGGCTGCGACGGTATGGCTGCGCCGGCGCAACCTGCCGATGGTGCTCGTCGACCAAGAGCCCGAGGCCGGGATCCCGAGCGTGAACATCGACGACCGCGGCGGTGCCCGCGCGGCCGCTGCGCACGTGCTGGAACTCGGTCACCGCCGAATCGCCATCCTTTCCTCCAGCGCGATCGGTCCTTTCGGCCGGTTGTCCACCACGGAACTGGACGGGCTGTCGAACACCACCCGGGCCAGGCTCAGCGGCTGGCTGGACGTCTTGGTACCGGCCGGGGTGACGCCGGTGATCCTGCAGCAGCGGCCTTACCTGCCCGAGACGGAGGCCGCCGCCGCCCGTGCGCTGCTCGCTCTGCCCGAGCGGCCGACCGCGGTCCTGTGCTTCTCCGACGCCGTTGCCGCCACGATGGTCCGAACCGCCCAGGAAGCGGGACTGCGGGTACCGCAAGATCTGTCGGTCGTCGGCTTCGACGACAGCCCGGTGGCGACCCGGCTGGAGCCGGCCTTGACCACCGTCCACCAGGACGTCACCGCCAAGGGCCGTGCGGCGGTCGATGCGCTGACCGCCGAGATCAAACGCCGGGCAGTCGGGGACGCCGGTCGGCGGGCCGACGACGTGCTTCTGCCTACCCGCCTCGTGATCCGCAACACCACCGCGTCCCCGCCTCAGGACTAACGGTCTCGAGTCGCGCCGGGTAACCCCGTTGCTCGGGCGGAAGGCATGCGGTGAGAGCCTTACTCGACATCTCTGCTGCGCAGGTCGTCCCAGGTGTCGCGGCGGACCACGATGCGGGACGTGCCATTGGCGGCGAACACCACCGGGATTCGCCGGGCGCCGTTGTACTGATTGGACATGGTGTAGCAGTAGGCCCCGGTGACCGGGACGGCGAGCAGATCTCCGACGGTTGGATCTCGCAGTGGGACGCCGTCGGAAAGGATGTCGCCGCTTTCGCAGTGGCGTCCGACCAGAACGCAACTCTCGCCGCCGCCGACTCGGTTGGCGATCGTCGCCTCAAACCGTTGTCCGACGAGAGAGACCTCCAGGTTGTCACCCATCCCGCCGTCCACCGCGACGTGCGTGAACACGCCGCGCTTGACCGTCGTCACGCGGTAGATCGTGGTCGCCGCCTGGCCGACCAGGCTGCGACCAGGCTCGACGATGAGTTGGGCTGCAGCCGGCAGCTGATCCTGCGCCGCAGCCGTCAGGGCCTGCGCGTACTGCGCGACGGTGGGGGCCTGCTCGGCGTAGGTGTATCGGACGCCGAGCCCTCCACCGAGGTCATAGACGTCGAACTGGCCCAACCGGGCCAGCGGCCGGACGGCGTCCGCAAGCTGCTCGACGTCGAGAATCTGGGAGCCGACGTGGGTGTGGAGGCCGTCCATCCGCAGCACGGGGCTGCGCTCGATCCGGCGGATGGCCTCGACGGCCTGGTCCGGGAGCAGGCCGAACTTCGAGCCCAGGTGCCCGGTGGCAATAGACGCGTGGGTCGCGGCCTCGATGCCGGGGATCACCCGGACCAGACAACCCTGCCGCCGTCCGGGCGGGACGATCATCTCGAGCCGGTCCAGGTCATCAAAGTTGTCGACCACCACCATGCCGACGTTGTGTTCGAGCGCGAGTTCTAGTTCCTCGGTGGTCTTGGCATTGCCGTGCAGCAGGATCCGTGCTGGATCGACACCCGCCGCGATGGCGGAGAACAACTCGACTCCGCCGGCGACGTCCAGGCCCAAACCGGCGGTAACCATCACCCGTTGAACGGCGGTACACGGGAAGGCCTTGGACGCGAACGTCACCACAGTGCCGGGACGCCGAGAGGTGAACTCCCGGTGGAACTCCTCGGCCCGCGCCCGCAGGGCCGTTTCGTCGACGATCAGAGCCGGCGTCCCATGGGCGGCAGCCAGTTCGTCCAGTCGGCAACCACCGACCCGAAGCATGCCGTCAGCGGCCTGGTCGGTGCCAGGAGGGAACAACCCGAGTAACTCGCTGTCCGGCACGTGTCTCCCTACCTCACGAGCCACCTCACAGTGGCGGACGGTGAGTATACGAAAAGCTCGCTGGTCACCGCTCCTGCTGAGCGATCGGCGGCCTGAGTGTCGCACCCCCTGTAGCCTTGAGCGGCGTTGGCATCGGCAGGATGCGGTGTTCCAGCCCATAACAGGCAACAAAAGGCGATGCGGACGGGAGCACGTAACGTGTGCGGGATCGTGGCAGCACTGCCAACATACGGCAGCACTGACGGCGGGATCGGTGACGCTTCCACGAGTTTCGGAGAGCTGGCCGGGCCGCAGCAGACTCTCGGGGCCGCGCTCGGTATGTTGCCGGAGCCGCCGTGGCCGGCCGAGATCGTCACCCGGGATCCGCATGCCACCGAGAAGGCCCTGATCAGCCTCATCGAGCGGGCGGATCTGCTGTACGGCGAGCTGAACCAGGTACCCGTTGCCGCCGCCCTGGTAACCGATAGTGCGGCCCGGGCGACATTGGGTTCCGGGCTGACGGTTCTGGTGGAGTGGGCTGCGGACGTCGACCGCCGACTCGACCTCGCAACCTGGGACGCCGAGGTGATCGAGGCGGTGCAGGTGGTGTTGCGTCGACTCGCAGACCGGCTGCACGCCGTCCGCTACGACCGGGTCGAGGTCGCCGGTCAGGCCGCCGCACTCGCGCCCGCCAACGTGTCGATCCGATCCCGCACCGCGACGTCGTACCTGGCGGTGGAGAACGTCCTCGGTGCTCTGAACCGGCTCGAAGTACGAGGCCGAGACTCGGCCGGAATCACCATCTGGGTCCAGCTGGACCCGACCGACCGCGGTCCGGTTGAGGCGGCCGTGGCCGGTCGCGGGGACGTGCTGTTCCGGGCCGGTTCGGCGGTGCCCACCGCGTCCGGCGCCTGCTTCGTCTACAAGCACGCCGCGATCGTCGGTAAGCTCGGCGACAACGTCTCCGCGCTGCGCCAGCAGATTCAGCGGGACCGGGCTCTGCACGGATTGCTGAACCTGCCCTCGGCTCGGGTGACCGTGCTGGCGCACACTCGCTGGGCCAGCGTCGGGCGGATCAGCGAGGCCAACGCGCACCCGGTTGACAGCCGGCGCAAAAACGGTTCGGCGCCCGGGCCGCTGGCCATCGCGGTGCTCAACGGTGACATCGACAACTATGCCGCCCTGCAGGACGGGATCTCCTTCCGCCCGGACGAACTGGGCATTTCCACCGACGCAAAGGTCATTCCGCTGACCCTTTCGCACCATGTCGCCGGTGGCGCGGACCCGGGTACGGCGATGTGCGGTGCGCTTGCCGAGTTCGCCGGGTCGATGGCGATCGGCGCGCAACTGGACGCCGGTCCGGACGGTGACGGGGGTTTGCTGCTCGGGGTGAAGGGCAGCGGGCAGGGTCTGTTCGTCGGTCTGGCGTCCTCCGGGTTCCTGGTCGCCAGCGAGGTCTACGGGCTGGTCGCCGGTACCGACCGCTACCTGCGCCTGGACGGCGGTGCCGTGGCCGGCGCCGATCGGCACGGCACCGTCGTGAGCCTGCTCCGGTCTGGTGCGGGGGAACTGAGCGGCCTGCGGCGCTGGAACGGGGACGGCGTGCCGCAGCCGGTGCAGCCGGAGGAGATCCGCACGGCGGAGGTGACCACCCGTGACCTCGCGTTGGGCTCGACCGAGCACTATCTGCAGAAAGAGATCCACGAAGCGCCGTCGTCCTTCCGGAAGACGCTTCGTGGCCGGGTGCGGCAGGGGCCCAGCGGCCCGGTCGTGGCACTGCCCGAGTCGTCGTTGCCCGCCGCACTGCGCGAGCGGCTCCGGTCCGGCGCAATTCGCGAGCTGCTGTTGATCGGCCAGGGAACGGCCGCGGTCGCGTGTCAGGGCATCGCCGAAGTGATCCGTTCCCTGATCGGTGAGCGACTGACAGTCACGGCCCTGCCGGCAACGGAGTTCTCGGCCTGGCGATTGCGCTCCGACATGACCGGTACCTGCATCATCGCCGTCAGCCAGTCGGGTAGCACGACCGACACCAACCGCGCGGTCGATCTGGCCCGGGCCCGCGGGGCCACGGTGATCGCGATCGTCAACCGGCGTGACAGCGACCTGGCCACCAAGAGCGATGGCGTCCTCTACACCTCCGACGGCCGGGACGTGGAGATGGCGGTCGCCTCCACGAAGGCCTTCTATGCGCAGGCTGCGGCCGGCTGCCTGCTCGGCATCGAATTGGCTCGCGATATCGGCGCGCTGAGCCCCGAGCGCGAGGCGAGCCTGCTCCAAGCGCTGCAGGAGGTACCGGACCGGTTGATCGAATTGCACCAACTCGAACCGCAGCTGGCCGAGATCGCGGCCGAGGTCGTCACCCGGTACCCGTACTGGACGGTACTGGGTTCAGGTCCCAGCCGGGTGGCCGCCGCCGAGATCCGGATCAAGCTCTCCGAACTCTGCTACAAGACCATCTCCACCGACGCGATCGAGGACAAGAAGCACATCGACCTGTCCGCCGAGGCGCTCATTCTGGTCTGCGTCGCCGGAGCGCCGCTGAATCAGCTCTCGGACCTGGTGAAAGAGGTGGAGATCTTCGCCGCCCACGGCAACCGGCCGATCGTCATCTGTGATCAGGGAACAGAGCAGATGTGGCCGGCGAAGTCGGTGATCGGCATCCCCGCCACGCACCGGGACGTGGCCTGGATCCTGACCACGGCAGCCGGTCACCTTTTCTCGTATCACGCGGCACGCAGCATCGATGCCGCCGCGGATGGTCCGCGGCTCGCATTGGCGCGGCTGGAGGAGGCAATCGACTCCGGTCGGGACCCTGCCGCCGAACTACCCGCGGATGTTGTCGCTCCGATGGCCGAACTCTTGGCCCGGGTCGGGAGCGGTGATTTGCGCGGTGTGCTGTCCAGCCAGACCGCGATGCAGTTGGCGAACGTGGTGCTGATGCCCCGGCAGGCCGGAAGGTTTGGGGATTTCTTCGCACCGGAGGCATCGGAGCCGGCCACCGCTGCCCGGGCCGCACTGACCCAGGCGATCGACGAGCTCGCTCGATCCATCGACACCGTCAAGCACCAGGCCAAGACAGTGACCGTGGGCACCTCCCGAGATGACGCTGACCTGTACGAGAACGACGTCGTCCGGATGCTCGAGGAGGCCGGCCTGGACCGGCACCACCTCACGCTTGCCTCGTTGCGGGTGATCCGGGCCCATTCCGGGGTGATCGCCGAGGTGATCGGGGTGACCCGATACCGGGTCGCGCGCGCTGACGGCGACCGCACCATCCAGGTGCTGCGTAAGACCGGAGTCGCTGCCGGTCTGCCCAGTCGTGCGGATCAACCGGTGCCGCTTGCCGGTTCGAAGCGCAGGGTGGCCGATTTGAGCCAACCGCGGCTGGTCCGTGGACGTTTCGATGACCGTGTCGTCCTCGTCGTCCCGGAGCAGAACAGTCGCGAGATCACCAACCTGTCCGTCGTGCACGTCACGCTCCGGGCCGAGCCCTCGGTGGCGGCTCTGACCGCCGCGGTGGCATCGACCGGGGACCGACTGGCCGAGGTCGAGGCCGCCGTTACCGAAACCGTCCCGGCGTTCTCACCCGAATGGCTTCTCGACGTCTCGACCGAGGACGCACTGCTGGCTCCGGTCGACGTGCTCGCTGAGCGATTGGTTGCCGGTCGCGCTTAGAAGTCGGACAGTTTCGAATTCGCTATGGCAGACTCGATATTGGTGACGTCGCAGTCTCGCTCGGGTTAATGCTCCCGCGCGACGGGTGCGAATGCGTCAAATGAGATCTGATTTGTTCGCACCGGTGGATGGTGAGGGCCCGCAGGATGGCTGATTTCCTGAAGGTCGACCCGGGTGCGCTGACCGGCGCCGCTGGGAGCTTGGACGCGCTGCTCCAGAGGGTGCGGTCCTCACCGCTGGGTGGCGACGCCGCGTCTCGCCTGCTGTCCTTGGAGGGGCAGCTACCCGAAACCCACACCGGTGCGAGTGCTCAAGAGTTGGGCCGAGCGCTCGCACAGATCAGCGGTCAGATCGAGGCTACCTTGCAGGGCTTTGGAACCGGGCTACGGGTCGCGGCCGAGGCATACCACCGGGTTGACGTGGTCTCCAGTCAGGCAGCGGGTGAGTTGATGGGAGAGTCCCCGGCGGGACAGATACCGTGATCATCATGCGAGCGGGGTAGTCTCGTGAACGCAAATGGAGGCTGGACGCCGGTCCCCTTGGCGTTACTACCGTCCGCGCCGGTGATTCCGGCGTGGATGAGCGCCGGTCCCGAGGTGCCCCGGTCCTTGTCGTGGATGCTGTCAGCCGTGGCTGGACAGTTACGCGAGGCTGCCGACGTGGTCCAAGGGCTTCTGGCGGATACCGCCGGGGCGCTTGGCTGGTACTCGGATGCCGCGTCGGCCACGTCGTTACGGGCCCAGCAGACCGGTGGTCGGCTGGAACAGGCCGCAGCCCGCATTGAGGACGCCGAGACAGCATTGATGATGCTGGCCCAACAGATGGAGTACCTGTCCGCGCAGATCGAGGCACTCCTGCGGCGGCGAGCCCAGATCATTGTTGAGGCGGCGGCGACCCCTTTGACGCTTCCGGTGCTCAGCGCGGGGAATGGTGCCGGGCAGGCCGGCGCTCAGATCGCGGTTCTGGATGAGCAGATCCGTGCCCAGGTGCAGTCATTGACGGTGACCGACCGGGCGGTCGGAGACCGGATCAGATATGTGGTCGGGGTGCTGCGGGCGCTCGCCGAGGTGTCGGGCCGGGATGGGTGGGTGACGTCACTGGCGGACCCGAAGGCATTCAGCATCCTGACCCAGCACGGGGTGCTCGCCGAGCAGGGGGTGCCCTGGATCGGACCGGTGGACTGGGACAACCTGGCCGGTTCCGCGCTGCTGCTACAGATCGCCGGCGGTGTGGATCCGTTCGGGCCCAGCGGGAGCGGCCCGGGCGTTGACGAACTTCTGGGCCAACTACCGGCGGGTGCCTCGAACAACGAGCGAGCCCAGGTGGTCGCGGCGTGGTTCGCCGGCCTCACGGCGTTGCAGCAGGTTTGGTACACGCAGAAGGCTCCCGATGTGATCGGCAATCTCGACGGAATCCCCTTCGGTGCCCGTGACCAGGCCAACCGGGTGCGCCTGGCCCAGGCCCAGGCCGACCTGATGCGGGAAACGGAGATGCTCTCGACGCAACTGGACCCCAACTATCTGTCTCCGGAAGGAGGCTTGCGCTACGCGCAGCAATCCAATCTGTTGGCGGAGCGGACTCGTGCTGTTGAGGCAATTGAGGGGGTGCTGCTCCAACCGGACCGGCACCTGGTCACGTTTGAGTTGCCAGCTGGGGAAGGGCACCCCCGAGCCGCGGTAGCCATTGGTGATCTTGATACGGCGGCGAACATCGCGGTGTATACCCCAGGTCTCAATGCGACGGTCGCCACCAGCCTTGACAACTACGACAACAACATGGATGCCTTGCGAAAACTGGCGCTCAACAAGGCAAGCAAAGGAGATTCGGGCGGTACGGTGGCGGCGGTGACGTGGATCGGTTACGACGCGCCGGCCATGGATGAGCTGCTTGACCCGGCCCGCTCGGTGGCCTTGGATCTCCAAGCTCATACCGGAGGGAGCGCGCTGAATCAGTTCTACGCCGGGATTTCAGCGAACCGGGTGGACGACCCGCACGTCACCGCGCTGGGGCACTCCTACGGGTCATTGACCACGTCGGTCGGGCTGCAGGAGGGCAAGGCTGGAGTGGACGACGTCGTCCTGTTCGGTTCTCCAGGTCTGGATACCAGCAATATCGCGGACCTGCACGTCCCAGCCGGGCATGCATTCGTGCTCGAAGCGCGTAAGGACTGGATCGCGGATCTAGCGTCGTTCGGACCGGATCCGAACCAGATGGACGGCGTCACGGATCTGTCCACCGCGGCGACCCGGACCATTGACGGGGTACACCGCACCGAATCGATCGGTCATTCCAGCTATCTCAGCGAAAACAGCACCAGCCAGTACAACGTCGCCGTCGTGGTGGCCGGCCTGCCTGAACTGGCTGCCACCGGAAGTCAGTTCGGGATCAGCGACGCTGCGAACTATCCCTTTACTCGAATCGATCAATGGTTGCGATGAACGGTACAAGCCTGCCTTGTAGGGGGCGAACTCGTGCGGTTGCCCTTCTTCTGGCGATCGTTCTGATGCTGGCCGGGTGCGCGTCCGTCGGAGGAGGAAGCAAGGTGAGCATGGAGGATGCGGTCAAGGAACTTCAGGCTCGACCGGATATCGAGCAGACCATGACGAAGTACAACCAGCTGATGACGGATATCAAGGAAGCCCTGACCGCCGCAGGTGTCACCGGCGCATGGGAGGAAATCGATGGCGCCGGCGAAGCGGCGTGCAGCGACTACGGACAAGAAGGCGCCCGACGACTCACGGCGGAGAACCATTCCACTCCGAGTTGGGCCAGCAGCGGCATTGCCGAGGCTGAGTGGCCAAAAGCCTTGGAGATCCTGAAACACGTGACGAGGGCGGCCGGCTTCACCACCATCGACGTCCCGCATGACCAGCCTGGTAATCATGACCTGTTCATCCAGGGCCCTTACGGCGCGATCCTCGACTTCGGCACCCAGGTCAAAACGGTGATGTCGATCCGCAGCGGCTGTCATCGCGTGCCCGGAAAACCAATGCTCAAACCCGGTGTCACCTGACCAGATTGGCGTCACCGACGGTACGACTTCGCTCGCACCGAAGTACCACGGACCGATCTTTGCTAGACGGTTGCGACGATCTTGCCACGGACTTTGCCGGCTTCAAGGTCGCGCATAGCGCCGGGGAGATCCGCCAATGTGCACACCCGGTCAACGGCCGGGGTGAGGACGCCGTCCTCGATCATTGTTCGAAGGGTGTCGAGATCCCCGCTGTTGACGGTCGCAATCCAAGGAATTCCGAGCCGCTGGCCGACGAAGGGGGACAGCGTCATCGACCGGAGCTGGCGACCGAGTCCGCCGGTCAGTGGCCCGCCGTCTTCGCCACCGACGAAGACGAGAGCCCCCTTCGGAGTGATTAGCCGGCGCAGGGCGGAGACCGAACGGTTGCCACCGATGTCGAGGACAAGATCGTAGTGACGGTTGCCGTCGGCCAGCTCGCCGACGGTGTAATCGATGACGTTCTCGACGCCCAGCGATCGGACGAAGTCGAGCTTCGCGGTGCTGCATACGCCGGTAACCTGCGCACCGAGGGCCTTCGCGATCTGCACCGCGAACGAGCCAACGCCACCGGACGCGCCGATCACCAGCACGCTCTGGCCGGCCTGGACGCGCCCCTGGTTACGCAGTGCCTGGAGAGCAGTCACAGCAGAGACGGGCACGGCGGCTGCCTGCTCGTAGGTCAGGTTCGCCGGCATGCGGGCCAACGTTGCCGGCCGGGCCGTGGCAAATGCGGCAAAGGAGTTCTTTCCGGTCCCGTACACGGAATCGCCGACGGCGTAGCCGGTTACGTCGGCGCCGATCGATTCCACCACGCCGGCGAGGTCCATTCCGAGCCCGGGGTTCTTGGGCCGGCGCAGACCGAAGCCGGCAACGCGCATCAGGTACGGGCGGCCGGTCATGAAGTGCCAGGCGCCGCGATCGAGACCGGCGGCGCGGACCCGGATCAGCATCTCGTTGCCGGCGACGGTGGGCTGCTCGACCTGCCTGACCTGCAGGACATCAGCCGATCCGTAGGAGTCGCGCACGACGGCCTGCATCGTGCGTGGGACATCGACAACCGGCGTCGCCTGGAGGGCTGTGTTCGGCCTGGTTCTCTTCGTAGACATGCGGGGAGCTCCTCAAGCGGGGGATTTCGGGCCTCTGACCAGAGCGGGTACAGGTACGCGAACTTAAGATCTTATACTGTAAGGCTGCCTTATTGTGTAAGGTACTCTTACGCAGTAAGGTTGTCAACGTGCGATGGCTGAGCAGGCGGTCCTCCTCGATCGCCCGACGAAATTCACCTCGCCGAAACAATCGGGACCGATGGTGCTTGCTACAGTCCCGCCATCTTCAACGACATTGATCCTTTCATCGGAACGCTGGCGACCGACCTTCCGCTCCCAGATGGTCTGGCCGCCACGTGGTGGTGGCCGAAGCCGCAAGTCGGAAACACCCACCCGGGCGCGACATATCCGCTGGGCATGGTGTCGGCCTGCGCCTTCTCCGGCGCCTACCCGACCGGATACGGCCGGTACACGAAGAGCACCGAAGGCATCCCCTCGGAGCTCTTCGATCAGAACCAGGCTTCCGGATTCACCCACTTTCAGCAGTCCGGAACCGGCGCGATCCGCAAGTACTACAACTACGTACGGGTCACGCCCATGATTCAGCCCCTGGACCACCTTGGTGAGGCCTGGCCGCTGCATGACGAGGTGGCCCAAGCCGGCTACTACGCCGCGACCTTGGACACCGGCACCCGCTGTGAGATCACCGTGGGCGCCAAAGTGGCGGTGCATCGGTACACCTTCGGGCAGCACCCGAGTGCCCGACTGGTGGTCGATCTGTCCTGTGGCGGGCTGGCTATCGAACACGGGCGAACCATCCCGGTGCGCGCTCAGCTGGAGAGCATGGGGCACGGCCGGGCGCAGGGCACGGTGGTGGTCGAGGGTGTTCCGCTGTCGGTTTACCTGGAGGTTGACAGCCCTGGTTGGCGGCAGATGCTCTGGCACGACCGGCGTCTGATCGACGGTGGTACCCGACTGGACTTCGACAGTATCCGGAACACCACCCTGCGTCCCTTCGGACTGCTGTTCATGGGGCCGACCTCGGCCGGGGAAACCATCGAGATCCGGATGGGCTTCTCGCTGCGTGGTTGCGAGCAGGCCCGGCAGAACCTGCGCGACGAGTGCGGGGAGGGCCACCACGTATTCGATCTGATCCGGTCTCGAACCCGGGACCGTTGGAGCGATCACGTTGATCGGGTACGGGTGGAGGGTGGGACGCCGGGCCGTCGCACGGTGATGGCCACCGCGCTCTACCACTCCCTGATCAAGCCCTGTTTTGGGGACGACGAAAGCCCTTTCTGGCCGGCATCTGGCCCCTACGCCTTCGACATCTGCACGATGTGGGACATCTACAAGACCCAGTTGCCGCTACTGGCGGCGATCGTTCCGGACCGGGCCGTGGATCTACTCGAGTCGCTGCTTAGAGTCAGCGAGGAGGAGGGCAATTTCCCGATCGGTTACCGGATGGCCCGCGGCGCCGACCGATTCTTCCGCCAAGCCAGTGCTTTGCTGCACACCACGTTGGCCGACGCCCAGGCGCTCGGGCTCGGGGTTGGGCAATTGGACTGGAACTGGGCGCTGGTGCACATGGGCGACGATCTGCGCCGGATGTACGGGGAGGACTTCTTCGAGCACGGAATCGTGCACCCCATCACGCATACCCTCGATCTCGCCTACGCCTACCACTGCACGGCCCAGGTGGCCACGGCGCTGAACGACCACGGCCTCGCCGCCGATCTCGCCGCTCGAAGCCGACAGTGGACGAACGCCTTTGATCCCGCGACCGGACTGCTGCGTGACTCGGAATTCTATGAGGGTGGCAAATGGAACTATTCGTTCCGACTGCTGCACGACATGGCCGGTCGGATCGCTCTGGCTGGTGGCGACGATGCGTTCACTGGAATGCTTGACACGTTCTTCGGTTACGGAGCAAGTCCAGTCACCCAACCCGGTGTGCACCCCGGGGTGATCGAGATGGCTGCCGGGTACGCCCTCAACCGGTTCGAGGGGCTGAACAATGAACCGGATATGGAAGCGCCCTGGGCCTATCACTATGCCGGTCGCCCTGAGCGCACGACCGAAGTCGTCCATGCCGCGTTGACCTGGCAGTTCGGGACCGGACCGGGCGGGTTGCCTGGTAACGACGACTCCGGCGGGCTGAGTTCCTGGTACGTGTGGGCGTCCCTAGGTCTGTTCCCGGTGGCTGGACAGAACCTGTTCCTGGTGAACGCACCGGCGTTCGAACACGCCACCCTTCGAGTCGGTGACCAGGAGTTCGTCATCGAGACCAGCGGTCATCGGGAGCTGCCGATCGGGGCAGACGGAATTGGGTGCACCCCTCCCGTTCAGTACGTACAGTCCGCGACGCTCGACGGAAAACCTTTGGAGAGGGGTTTTCTTCGAGCTACGGACGTTCACCGCGGCGGCCGACTGCGGTTGACGCTTGGTCCCGAGCCGTCTCCTTGGGCCCGCAATGTTCGACCGCCGTCAACGTCGGATTTCCCCGCGAGAACAGAGGAATCGCCGTGATCTATCCTCGTCGCCGTCTGGTCATTGTGGTTCGAGCCGACCCGGTTATCTGTGGCCATTCGGGGGAGGCCCGAAACCTGGCTGAGGTCGCGCTGACTCGCGGTTTCGACGATGTTCGGCTGCTTACCTGGCCGATCGCGACGCTGCAGGAGGCAGGCCTTCCGCTGAAGCCGCTTGACCGCTTGCTGCCCTACAGCGCCGGGATCACGGTGGAGCGGCCACCGCCGGTTGGCGACTATCGCGTTCCGGACGGGCGTCATCTGGCCGGGCTGACAGGTCGGCTGGTCGAACTGCTGGCCGAGCCGGTTCCGACCACGTGCGTCTCGATGTACCTGGTCCCGCACACCAACGTGGTGATCGACGCAGTGACGGCGGCTCGGGCGGCCGGGTTCGCTCCGGACGTCCGCACAGTGGCGAAGGCCGTTGGTTCGGATGTCACCAACGTCATCCGTTCGTGTGTGCGCGAAGAACGATTCGGTGCGGCGACCGTGCTGTTCACCACGTTCCTTGCAAACGACGACCTGGTTGCGGTCTCGCAGTACACGATGGATCAGATCGTAGATTCCGCCGAGCAGGTGGACGCGCGGTGCGGCACCCACTTCGCCGCTGAGTGCCGGCGCCGGATTCGAATCAGTTATCCGCCGATCGACTCGGCCAGTTATCTCGATCTCGATCCAGCGCAGGTGGACGCCGCGCTCGCCAGGCGGGGCCTGGAACGGGATCGCTACGTCTTGTTCCTGTCCCGAATCTCCAAGGCTAAGGGGATTTTTGATCTGGTGACGGCGTTCGCCCAATCGCGCTGCCGGCCGGACGTCAAGCTGGTGGTGGCCGGCACCGGCCCGGCCCTGGAGCAGGTGCAGGCAATGGCCGAGGTGGACGATCGGGTGATCTTCCTGACCGATGTTGACGACGAGGAGAAGCCGCTGCTGATGCGCGGTTGCGCGGTGTACGCGCTGCCCACCAAGCCCGAGGAGGATTTCGTCGAAAGTTTTGGCATCGCGTTGGCCGAGAAAATGCTTGCCGGTGGTGGGCCGGTGATCACCACGACGACCGGGGGAACCAGGGAGGCGGTCGGCGACACGGCGATCATCGTCGAAGCTGGAGACGTGAGCGGCCTGGCCGCCGCGATCGACCGGGTAGTGCTGGAGATGCCCGACCACGAGCGTAAAGTCCGCGAGCGCGCGGCGCGGGACTTTGCGATGTCCTTCGATCGGGTTCGGGTTTTCGACGAATTGTTTCCCGAGGCGATCTCGGCAGACGCGATGATTCAGCTATCCAGCGAGTCTTCCACCGTGATGTGACAGCAGCGATCACGAGCTCCGCCGGCGGAGTCGGCGGATACGGGCCACCGCGAGGGCGGAGACGAGAACGGTGAGGGCGGTGAATCCCACAAGGGCGACCCAGATCTCGCCGCCCGCGGTTGGTTCATCGATAACGGCACCTTCGGTAATCAAGGTAGCTGCCATCAGTCCAGTCATGAGCAGGCAAACCATCGCGGCGACAACGGTCACGATCGCCAGTCCGGCTTGAACGTATCGCCGGGCTCCAGTTGCTGGTCTAGCCAGACCGTCTCGCCAGGCGCGGAATACCGCCTTCCGGAACGAGATCCGTTGAACAAACGTGACATCAGCGTTGACCCGGAATCTTGCCGGATCGTCGAGCGCTCTCAAAATCGCTGCTGGAAAGTGGAACTGGGATGACAACCTCTGGCGTTTTCAGATCTTGTCCGAAACCGCCGAGAACGCTCCACCCTTCAGAACCACTCTGCAGGTAGGCCGGCCCGACGAGGGCAGCCGCGAAGCGGGCGATTGCGGGATCCCCGCGGAAGGCTACGGCTGCTCTGGTGGGTTCTGGCTCGATCAACTCCGGTAGCTCCAGCGCCAAGGCCAGCCGCTCGATCAGCTGGTCGGCGTCAGAA
>JANNPJ010000448.1:0-14009 GCA_031400005.1 Kineosporiaceae bacterium
CCGAGCCCGAGGCCGGGCTGGATGACCAGGCCGCGCAGGGCGTTGGTCCTCGTCCCAGCAAAGTCCGACAACACGATTCCGCCGGCTGAACTCTCTCCGCAGAACAACACCGGGACATCGAACCGTTGTTGAACATCGCGCAACTGGCGCCGCATCGCCGCCCGCCGACCTGACGCCGTCGCCACCATCGAGTCCCGCAGCATCAGCCCTCCCTACACTGGATACAGGTAACCAGACCACTGCACCACAGATCACCTCACCCAGCGATCAATCTCATCCGGTGACAGCCAAGGGGGTGCTGAACGCGGTCCGGAATCGTTCGAGGGCCAAGACCGGATCGCTGCTGGCCCAGCCTTCGAGGGCGACGGTTCCGGTGTAACCCATCTGAGTGAGGGTCCGAGCGATGGCCGGGTAGTTGATCTCTCCGGTGCCGGGTTCACATCGACCGGGAACGTCGGCGACCTGGACCTCGCCGATGAAACCGGCGGCTCGGCGTAGAAGTTCGATGAGGTTTCCTTCGCCGATCTGGGCGTGGTACACGTCGAGCATCATCCGTAGGTGAGGGCTGTTCACGGCCGTGACCAGAGCAAGGACGTCGGCGGCACGGGCGAACGGGGTGTTCGGGTGGTCGACGGCGAGGTTGAGGTTTTCCAGGACGAAAGTGACTCCTTCCGCGCGTCCGAGCTCGGCGATGCCCTGCAGTGTCTCGCCGGCCTTCAGCCATTCGCCCCCACTGACCTGGTACGAGGGCAGGACCGGCAGGCCCCGGTTATCGAGACCGGTGCCGTGCAGGTTCAACACCGGGTTACCCAGTCGGTGCGCAATCGGGATGGACAGCGCAGCGGTGCGTAGGAGTTCCGCTGCGCCATCATCGTCTGCGAGGCGTCCGGTGACATAGCCGGTCATGGAGGTGAACCGGGCGCCGGTCCCGGCCAGCGCGTCGATGTCTTTCGTTGTCCAGTCCCAGATTTCGACGGCGAAGCCGAGTTCATGGATGCGACGGACCCGCTCGAGATGGGGGAGGTCGACGAAGAGCATCTCCGAGGAAGCCGCCAGGGTGAACAGGTCCGACGTCATTTCGGGTCCACCTCGCTGAGCTGGACGGGACGCCGGCTTCGGACCGACTCGATGCAGGCCAGGGAGACGACCAGGGCCGCGCGGGCGTCGTCCCCCGTGACCTCGGGCGTGGACCCGTTACGGACCGCTGTGATGAAGGCGGCGAGTTCAGCGGTGTAAGCATCGTGGAACAGCTCGCTGTCGCCGCGGACGGTGTTCAGCTGGACGCCTGCGGACGTGTAGTGCCGCATGGCGGTCTGCACCTGACTGCCGGCCGTGACCATGCCGACCGAGCCGAAAACCTCTCCCCGGACGTCGTACCCGTAGGCAGCCGAGAAGTTGGCCTCGGCGGTGGCAATGGCGCCGTTGTCGAAACGGATCACCACGACGGAGGTGTCCAGTAGGCCGGAGCCCTTGTGGGCCGGTGCGACGAGAGCGTCGGCCACAGCGTAGACCTCG
Organism: Kineosporiaceae bacterium; assembly: GCA_031400005.1. GTDB lineage: Bacteria > Actinomycetota > Actinomycetes > Actinomycetales > Kineosporiaceae > JANNPJ01. Next base: position 1,516 of record JANNPJ010000448.1, read on the forward strand.
ACCGCCCGGCCCCCGGGATTGAGCCACAGCAAGGCGTCGAAGTCATGGATGAGAGTCTCGAAATAGATGGTCCAGGGCCGCACTCCACCCGGATTGGCCAGCCCCGGGTCACGAGTCACCGACCGCAGGAGCTGCGGCGTACCGATGCCGCCGGTGGCGATGACCTCATGGGCGGCACGGAAATCGGCGGCGAACCGGCGATTGAACCCGACCTGCAGCGCGACACCCGCCGTGCTGGCGGCGGCGATGGCACGGTCGGCGTCGGCGAGGCTGAGAGCCATCGGTTTCTCACAGAAGACCGCCTTGCCTGCGCTCGCGGCGGCGACGACGAGATCGGCGTGGAATCGAGCGGGAGCCACGATGACGACGGCGTCCACGTCCGGATCGGCGAGCACGTCAGCCGGCTCGGCGACGGCCTGGGCGCATCCGACCACGTCGGCCAGGCGTCGGGCGGCCCCGAGGTCCGGGTCGAGAACGGCGACGAGTTCGGCGTCCGGGATGAGGTGGGCGAGGCTGGCCGCGTGGAAGGCGCCCATTCGGCCGGCGCCGAGGAGAGCAACGCGGACGGGGGCTAGCGCCGGAGAGTTCACGACTGCTCCAAAGCGGTTTCGGGGGTGGATGTTCTTTGTTCGAGCTCGTGAGCCAGCTGCTGAAGTTCGGCGCCGCCGGCCATCAGGCCGGTCATCTCCTCGAGGCTGATCTCGGACTTGGCGTAGTCACCCATCGAGTGCCCGCGATTGAGCAGGAGGAATCGGTTCCCCACCGGGTAGGCGTGGTGCGGGTTGTGGGTGATGAAGATGACCGCCAGACCTCGGTCGCGAGCCTGTGCGATGTAGCGCAGGACGACCCCGGCCTGCTTGACGCCGAGAGCTGAGGTGGGCTCATCGAGGATCAGGAGTCGTGCCCCGAAATGGACGGCGCGGGCGATGGCGACGGATTGGCGTTCCCCACCGGACAGGGTGCCGACGGGCTGGTTGGGATCGCGGATGTCGATGCCCATGTCGAGCAGTTCCTGGCGGGCGACCCGGCGGGCTTTGTCCACGTCAACGCGGCGCCACGGCCCCCATCCTTTGGTCGGCTCGGAACCGAGGAAGAAGTTCCGCCACACCGAGATCAACGGGACCATCGCGAGGTCTTGGAAAACCGTCGCGATGCCGGCTTCCAGGGACTGACGCGGGTGGTGGAACGTGATGGCTTGGCCGTCGAGCAGAAGCTCTCCCTCGTCCGGTTGATGGACCCCGGAGAGGAGCTTGATCAGGGTGGACTTCCCGGCCCCGTTGTCGCCGAGCACGCAGGTGACCTCGCCGGCCCGGACGGTGGTCGAGATGTCTTTGAGCGAGATCACGCTCCCGAAGTACTTGGAGAGGCCGCGCAGTTCCAGAAGTGGCTTGTCGCTCATCCCTTTCGCCTCCCCGACGTGCTCAGTGTCCGGACGTACTGGTTTGTCAGGACGGCGATCAGCAGCATCGCTCCGAGGAAGAACCGAAACCAGTCGGAGTCCCAGTTCGCGTAAACGATTCCAGCGGAGGTCATCCCGAAGATGAGCGCACCGACTGAGGCACCGACAACCGAACCGAACCCGCCGGTGAGCAGGCATCCACCGATGACGGCGGCCACGATGAACGTCAACTCGGAACCGATGCCGGCGACAGCTTGAATCGAGTTGAAGCGCAGTACGATCGTGTTGCCGGCGAACCACGCGGCGGCGGAGACGGTCATGAAGAGCAGGATGGTCGTCCGCTCCACCGGCACCCCGACATTCCGGCTGGCGTTGAGATCACCGCCGATAGCGAGGATCCAGTTCCCGAAGCGGGTGCGGAGCAGCACCCAGGACGCCACTGCGGTGAACAGCAACCACCAGAAGATCGCAATCGGAAACCGTTGATTTGCAATCGTTATCGTACTGGCGAAGATGGCGTGCGGGCCGGCGAAATAGGGCTCCTTGTCCAACCCCTGAACCTGGACGGTGTCGGTCACCATCTTGGTCAGGCCCAGATTCAGGCCTTGGAGCATCAGGAAGCTGGCCAGCGTGACGATGAAGCTGGGCAGTTTGGTTCGGACCACGAGGATTCCGTTGAGAAAGCCCACGGCTAGACACAGGACCGCAGATGCCAGCATCGCGACCCAGATCACTGTGTGGAAATTGATCGTGATGATGGCCGTGGTCAGACCGGCCGTGCCGGCCAGGACTCCGGCGGACAGATCGAAGTGGCCGCCGATCATCAGCAGGCCCACGGCCACGGCCATGATGCCGATCGGCGAGGACGCGAGGTCGAGCCAGTTGGCGACGCCGCTGAGCGACCAGAAGATGTCACTGAGCGAGGCGAAGAAAGCGAAGACGAGGACGGCACCGATCAGTGCCCCGAGTTCCGGCTTGAGCACGAGCCTGCGAAGCAGGCCGAGCCGGGCGACTCGTTCGTCTCTGATGGCAATGGTTTCCACCATGATGGGTCCCTCCAGCTCAGCGAGTACCGGCTGCGGCCAGCTTCGAGACCTCGGCGGCGTTCTCTGGGGTGACGAAGCTCGGACCGGTCAGGACCGGCTGCCCACCGCCGATGGTGTTCAGGTTGGACTTGAAGAGGGTGAGCATCACGATCGGCAGGTAGCCCTGGGCGAAGGGCTGCTGGTCCACCGCGAACAGCGCCTTCCCGCCCGTGATCAGGGACGTGACGTCGGAGTTCAGGTCGAACGTCGCGAGCTTCGCCGAAGACCCCGCATCGCCGATCGCCTGCGACGCGACAACGGCCATCTGCCCACCGAGAGTCAGCACTCCGTCAATCGATTTGTCCGTCTGGAGCTTGGCCTTGATCGTGGCCTGCGCCGAGGTCGGGTTGCTGTTCTCGACCTGGATGTTCTGGGTGCTCGCACCCAAACCTGCCTTGGCCGAAGCACACCGGGTCTCCAGCGAAATATTCCCCGCCTCCTGGATGACGCACAGCAGGTTCTTGATCCCGGCCGCCTTGAGCTTCTCGCCGACCGCCTGGCCAGCGACCGACTCGTCCTGGCCGACGTGCGTCATCGCACCGAACGCCTTCGACTCGCCACCGCCGGCGTTGATCGTGATTACCGGGATGCCTGCGGCCACCGCCGCCTCGACCGAGGTTTTCAGGGCGTCCGGGTTTGCCATCGACACCACGAGACCGTCAACCTTCTGGTTCACAGCCGCGTCGATGAGCTGCGCCTGCTTGGTCGGATCGCCGTCGCTCTGATAGCTGAGCTTCAGGCCCTCATCGGCGGCGCCCTTCTCCGCGCCCGCCTTGACGACACTCCAGAAGGCATCACCGGCGGCACCGTGCGTAACGACCGCGAACGTGTACGGGTAGCTCTGACCACCGGAGGCCGCCGGCGCCGCATCGGTGCTGTTCGATGAAGAACTGCTCGTCGATGTACAGGCCGCCAGGGGCAGGGTCAGCAGTGCTGCCATTGTGAAGAGCCTCAACCACTTGGACACTGGGTGTCCTCTCCGCTCATCCGTCATTGGACGAGCTACTGATTCGCCGCTCCCGGCGAACTGCTGGCGCCCCGAAAGACCGGCGGGGCGTTGAATGTGGGCGGGAAATGACCTGGTGTGAGGACCTCGTCCGGGTCGAATCCACCAAGATCTAGAACGTTCTAGGTTTGAACTAGAACGTTCTAGGTGGTGTGAACTATGGTAGGTGGTTACCAGGACGTCAAGATCCTGGAACGAGCAGGTTCTATAACGTTGCCGTTTGCTGCCGGGCCTCGGCCTGGCAACCTCAGAGAATTTGGCGGCCGTGAGCGAAAAGCCCCGTAGCACGTCGCGGCGTGTCACCTTGGCGGACGTCGCCAGCGAAGTCGGTGTCTCCACCGCCCTGGTCTCCATCGTCATGCGCGGCGTGCCTGGCGCGAGCCCTGCCACCCGGGACCGGATCCGGAAGGCCGCCGACGGCCTCGGTTACGTGCCGGACTCCCGCGCCCGGGTCCTGCGACAGGGGCGGTCGCAACTACTGGGCGTCATGTTCGGCCTTCAGCACCCCTTCCACGCGGACCTCCTCGAGGGAATCTATGCCGCGGCGGAGCCAGCCGGCTACGACGTCGTCCTCAGCGCTGTGGCCGCCACCCGCAGCGAGGAGCGAGCGGTGAACACCCTGCTGGCCGACCGGTGCGAAGCCCTCATCCTGCTGGGACCGCAGGCTCCCAAGCGCTGGCTGGCCACCCTCGCCGCCCGGATCCCCGTCGTCGTCGTCGCTCGCACCCTGAAAGATCCCAGCATCGACGTCGTCCGAACCGCGGACGCCGAGGGAATCCAGCTCGCCGTCGATCACCTGGTCAGCCTCGGACACGCGCGGATCACGCACATCGACGGTGGCGACGCTCCCGGTGCGGCCCAGCGCCGCCGCGGTTACCGATCAGCCATGCACCGGCATGGGCTCGACGCGCACGTACAGATCGTCCCCGGAGGCCTGACCCAAGACAGCGGCGCTCGCGCCACCACCACGCTACTCACCCAGAAGACGCGCCCGACCGGCATCCTGGCGTTCAACGACCGCTGCGCCACCGGCGTTCTCGACATCCTCCTTCGAGCCGGCGTCGCGGTCCCAGGACAGGTCTCCGTCGTCGGCTTCGATGACAGCCACCTGGCCAGCTTCTCCCACATCGACCTCACAACCGTGCGCCAAGACGCCTCCGTGATGGCCGAACTGGCGGTGGAACGCGCCGTCCAGCGCCTCACCCACCAGGCAGGCACCACACCGTCCAACACCGACGCCGGTGGACACGAGGCAGTCATCCCGCCCACGCTGGTCGTCCGCGGCACGACCGCCCCGATCGCGTTGCCCCCTGCGTGATCTGATGATCACAGCAAGCAATCACCATGGAGGGAAACCCCTTTTTGTCGATCTATTCCGCGAAGACGCTGCGTTGGAAATGGTGGTCAAACAAATGATGATGTCCAAGACATCCAGTGAGACAAGCGAAATACCCCTATTTGCGCCTCATTTGGTGCTTGCGCAGCGCGAACCGACGGATCGCTTCAGCACTCCGAGTTCGATCGGTGTTGAGGTCCGGACGTCGGCAGCATGCCTCGGCCTGCGGGTCGAGGTTGCCGCCCTCGAGCAGGTCAGTCGGGTCCTGCTGCGCTGGCGGCGGCCCATCGAGCCAGACGCTCTCGTGCTCGGAGATGCCTGGGAGCGGTCCTACGGCGACCTGCAGTGGCGTGGGCAGCAACCGGAGCGCGTCCTGCCCTGGTCGATGCTGGTTCACGTTCCGGCGACGGGAACCAGCTGGGGGTTCGGGGTCGAGGTGCGGGGGGCGTCCTTTGCTTTCTGGACTGTAGACGAGGAGGGCTTGTCGCTGTGGCTCGACCTGCGCAGCGGTGGTCAGGCGGTGCGACCCGGGGATCGTGCCGTCCCGGCGGCCGTCGTCCGTGCGGTTCGCGATGACCGGACGCCGTTCGCGGCCCAGGTTGCGCTCTCCCGGCTGCTTTGCCGCGACCCGCTACCCGTCGGCTCGATCGTCGGCTGCAACAACTGGTATTACGCCTACGGGCGCGATTTCGATGCCGCAGCAGTCCTGCGGGACGCGCGGGTGATCGCTGACCTGGTGGGTGATCACCCGATGCGTCCCTTTGGTGTCATCGATGACGGCTGGTCGCCCGACGGTATGGCCGATGGGCGGGTGGCGTCCGGCGGCCCATGGGACGTCGGGCGCCCCGCATCCTTTCCCGATCTGTCCGACGTGGCGGCGGCAATCGCCGCCGAGGGCGTCCGCCCGGGCATCTGGTTTCGCCCGCTGCTGACCCGGCATGAGCCCCAGCTCGGATCGATCGGGCCACGGGACGGGGCTTTTGGGCTTGATCCCAGCCATCCGGCAACGCTGCGGACCGTGGCCGAGGATGTCGCGCGCTTGCGGGCCTGGGGATTCGAGCTGATCAAGCATGACTTCTCGACGTACGACCTGCTCGGCCGCTGGGGTCCGGACTTCGCCGGCTCGCCCGCCCCGGACGGTCTGCGGTTGGCCGATCCGACCCGGACCACGGCAGAGGTGCTCGTCGACTTCTACACCACCGTGCATGAGGCCGCCGGCGGTGCGGTGATCATCGGGTGCAACGTCGTCGGTCACCTGGCAGCCGGGCTGGTCGAGGTGCAGCGGACCGGGGACGACGTATCGGGACTGGTCTGGGGGCGCACCCGGCGGACCGGTGTCAACACGCTGGCGTTCCGGCTGGCCCAGCATGGCGCCTTCTTCACTGTGGACGCGGACTGCGTGCCGTCCACTCCGGTGACCGACTGGTCGCTCAACCGCCGCTTCCTTGACCTGGTTTCCCGTTCCGGGACAGCGCTGTTCGTTTCGGTGGACCCGACCACCCGCACCGACGCCGTGGACGCCGACCTGTCGGTGGCACTGCGCCGGGCACTGGACGGTGGGCAGCCCGGTGGCGTGGAACCACTGGACTGGCTGCAGACCACGTCCCCCTCGCGGTGGCGCTGCGGGGAGCAGGAGATCCGCTACGACTGGCTGGAACCCTGGGGCGGCGACCCCTTCGAGCAGGAGCAAACCGATGCAACAGCGCACCTGATGACATCGCACGTCGACCAAAGCCTGACGGCCCAAGCAATCGCGCAGCAGAACAAGACGCCCTAACGGCGAGCTGCGCGACCTCCTCGCGGCGCAGTCCCTGCGTACGCCTGCGCGCCCCCTCGACCAGCCCGACGTCGCGGTCTGGACGTGGGCAAGAGCTGGCGGACTTCCTGCGCCGGCGCCCCGGGCTCAGCCGGCAGCGGGCGTGTAGTGCGTGGCCTCATCGCCAGAGATCAGGTAGCTGTGCTGGCCGTTGACGCCGAGTGGCACGTCCCCGGCCACCGTGACCCGGTGCAGAGTGCGCGGCTGGTCACCGTAATCGTCCGGTGCGTAGTGCTGGGTGATTCGGTTGTCGAACAGGACGAGATCACCTACCGCCCAGTGCCAGCGCACGGTGTTCTCCGGCCGGGTCACGTAGGCCTGTAGAAGTCTCAGGATGTCCCGAGACTCGGTCCCAGACAGGCCGATCATCCGCTGGGCGAAGCCTCCGATGAACAGACCCCGCTCTCCGCTGTCGGGGTGCTCCCTGACCACCGGATGAGCGGTCTCGTACTTCCTCGACACGAAGGTCTTGTGATAGTCGGCGGCCGCCTCGTTCTGGAACTGCGGCTGGATGTAGTCCTAGTCGTTGGTGTGCACGGCCCACAACTGGTCCGCCAGCAGCCGCAGCGGTTCGGGCAGGTCTTGATAAGCGGCTGCGGAGTTGGCGATGACAGTGTCCCCGCCGTACGCCGGAACCACCAGGCTGCGAAGACTCGTCAGCTTAGGTGGGGAGAGGACGAAGGTTACATCGGTGTGCCACGTGTTGGATCGAACACCTTGCTCACCGCTGACCTCGAGGACATTAGGCCGACCTTCGGCCGACGGGACGGTAGGGCGCGCGCCGGTGAGCGGCCCGAATCGGGAGACGAAGCGCTGCTGGGCCTCGTCATCGAGGCGCTGGTTCCTGAGGAACAGGACCTTGTGCTCCAAAAGGGCCGACCTGAGTTCGGAGATGGTCGAATCGGTCGATCTGCGGGCTGATCCGGTTGGTGGAGGTGACGGACATGGAATTTCCTTTCGATATCAGTCATGATCACACCTCAGGCGGTGGACGGTTCATCAACGGCACGAGCGCCTCAATAGCGGTAGCTTTCCGGCCAGTCCCGGTCGTAGATCGAGACGTCGAGACACTGCCCGTGAATCCAGACCGTGCTCAGCAACGGTTCGGCCGACGGTGACGATGGCGACGGTTCCGGTAAGTTTCGAATCCACGATCTGCCTCCTAATGGGCTTACTGGTCGATGCTGGCCATGTTCGCCTCGTTGTGGCGCTCGCCCGCGGCAGGTGTGAGGTTGTTCAGCCGGTCGAGTTGGGCGGCGCTGAGTTCAACGCCGTCGGCGGCGGTGTTCTCCTCGACACGGGAGACCCGCCGGGTTCCGGGGATGGGGGCGATGTCGTTGCCGCGGCTCAGTAGCCACGCCAGCGCGGTCTGGGCCGGGGTGGCTCCGATCTCGGCGCCGATGGCTTGTACTTCGTCGACGATGCGCAGGTTGCGGTCGAAGTTCTCGCCGGTGAACCGCGGGTTGGTCTTGCGCCAGTCGTCATCACTGAAATCGTTGACGGTGCGGATCTGCCCGGTCAGCAGGCCGTGCCCGAGCGGGGAGTAGGGCACGAACCCGATCCCGAGCTCGCGCAGCAGCGGGAGAATCTCGGCCTCGACGTCGCGGGTCCAGAGCGAGTATTCGGTCTGCAGCGCGGACACCGGATGCACGGTATGGGCCCGGCGAATCGTTGCCGGGCTGGCCTCGGACAGGCCGATGTGGCGCACCTTGCCTTCGGTGACCAACTCGGCGACGGCGCCGATGGTCTCCTCAATGGGGGTGTTCGGGTCGACGCGGTGCTGGTAGTAGAGGTCAATGTGGTCGGTGCCGAGCCGCGTGAGCGAGCCCTCGACCGCGGTCTTCACGTTCTCGGGGCTGCTGTCGATCACACCGGGGCCGCCGGAGTGCGAGACCAAGCCGAACTTCGTTGCCACCACCACGTCGTCACGCCGTCCTTTGATGGCCTTGCCGACGATCTCCTCGCTGTGAAAGGGGCCGTAGATCTCGGCGGTGTCGATGTGGGTGACGCCCAGATCCAGCGCCCGGTGAATGGTCCGGATCGACTCGGCGTCATCCAGTCCCCCACCCGTCGTGTAAACACCTGCCATCGTCATGGTTCCCAGACCGATGCGCGAAACATCAAGCCCACCCAGGGATACGTGCTTCATCAGATACTCCTTTGTCGTAGCGGCCGTCAGTGCTGTTCGATCGTCGGCTCCAGAACGAAGACCGGGATGTCCCGGTCGGTGTTCTCTTGGTAGTCGGCGTAGTCGGGGAACGCCTCGACGGCTCGGGCCCACCACTGGGCCTTCTCGTCTCCGCTCACCTCGCGGGCCAGCATGTCCTGGCGTACCGGCCCGTTCTGCAGCTCTACTCGCGGGTCGGCCACCAGATTGTGGTACCAGACCGGGTGGGTGGGGGCGCCTCCTTTGGAGGCGACCACGATGTAGGAGCCGTTGTGCTCCACCCGCATCAGCGGGGACTTGCGGATCTTCCGGCTTTTCGCACCCAAGGTGGTCAGGATGACGACGGGCAGGTCCCGCCGCGTCGGATCATCCGGACCGATCAGGCTCCCCAGCGTCGTTCCCTTTGTGCCACCGGAGCTTTCGTACAGCTCCACCTGGTCGGCAACTGCCTGCATCGGGTTCGGCTCGTAATCACCTTTGAGCGGCACGGTGCCTACCTCCTTGCTGTCGACGATGCACCCGGCTTTGGCTGGGGTGCGGCGGGGTTGGTCAGGCGTGGGTGTCGGCGTGAGCGAGGTTGCCGCCCAGTTCGCGGGAGGCCTCAGCTTGGGAGAGGAGTTCGCGGGCCTTGGCCTCGGCGGCCTCGATGGCATCACCGCCGGCGACAAAGCGCTGCAGCGGCTTGTCCTGATCGGCGATGGCCAGCAGGGCGCGGGCGAGCTTGGCCGGATCACCGGGCTGCTGGCCGTTCATGCCTTTCCAGCCCTCGATCGTCGGAGCAGTGCGCGGGGCGTAGTCGTCAATGGACAGCTCGGGCCAGATGGTGGAGCCCTCCACGAGAAGTTCGGTGCGGAAGAAGCCAGGCTCCACGACCGTGGTGTGGATGTTGTACGGCTCGACGTCGTAGTGCAGTGACTCCATCCAGCCTTCCACGGCGAACTTGGAGGCGGCATAGGCGGCACAGAACTCGATGCCGACCAGCCCGGCGGTGGAGGAGATCGTGATGACGTGCCCGGAGCGCTGCGCCCGCATGAGGGGCAGGACGGCGCGGGTGACGTTCATCGGACCGAACAGATTGGTCTCGAACTGCTGGCGCATCTGCGCAGCAGAGATCTCCTCGAAGTACCCGGCGTAGAAGTTTCCGGCGTTGTTGATCAGGACGTCGATGTGACCGAACCGGTCAACGGCGGCCGCGACCGCGGCCTCGGCGTCCACAGAGCTGGTGACGTCGAGTTTGACAGCCAGCAGATTGTCCTGCGGCCCACCCAGGGTCTTCTCGACCTCCTCGGGGCGGCGGCCGGTAGCCACCACCTGATGGCCGGCAGCGAGAGCCGCGCGGGCGATGTCCGTGCCAAGACCGCGTCCAGCACCCGTAACGAGAATGACCTTGCTCATGAGATTTCCTTTCACATGCCGTGCTGGCACCTGGGTGATGTTGAGGGTCCCAGCGGCACAAGCCGCCGTATCCGTCCCCTTCACACCGCGCCATGGGCGGTGCATCATCCACACAACCGGTTCACGCGGGAGCGTGGGAGTCCCTGCGGAGGGGGTCACTGTCAGGGACCCCCTCAGCGAGGAAAGCGCTCATAGAGTGGAGCTCATGGCCAGCAGAAACGACCCTCACGGCAACACCAATCGCGACATTCGTGGTGATCTCCGTGCCGAGATCCGGGAATTCCTCGGCACCCGACGGGCCAAGATCACCCCCGCACAGGCCGGGCTACCCAACTACGGCGCAGACCGCCGCAGGGTCACCGGGCTACGCCGCGAGGAAGTGGCTCTGCTCGCAGGCATCTCCAGCGAGTACTACACCCGGCTGGAACGCGGCGATGCCACCAGCGCCTCCGACAGCATCATTGAGGGCATCGCCCAAGCACTCCAACTCGACGAGGCCGAACGCACCCACCTGCTCGCCCTCCTGCGCGGTACCGGCACGACCCAACCCCCGCGCCGCCGCCCGGCCCAGCAACGCGTCCGGCCCACGATCCAGCGCATCATGGACTCCATGACCGGCACACCGGCCTTCGTCATCAATGGACGTGGGGACATCCTGGCCGCCAACCACCTCGGCTCCGCGCTGTTCTCCCCCGTCTACGCCGACCCGGCAAGACCGCCCAACAACGCCCGATTCATCTTCCTCAACCCCGCTGCCACCGAGTTCTTCCGCGACTGGGACCAGGTCGCCAACGACACCGTCGCCATGCTCCGGGCCGAGGCCGGCCGCGACCGCTACGACCGGCGCCTCACCGACCTGATCGGTGAGCTCTCCACCCGCAGCGAGAACTTCCGCCGTCGCTGGGCCGCCCACAACGTCCGCATCCACAACACCGGCGTGAAACTCCTGCACCACCCCATCGTCGGCGACCTCGACCTGCCATTCGAAACCTTTTCACCAGGAACCGATCCCAGCCAGCTCCTCGTCTCCTACACCGCCGAGCCGGCCTCACGCTCACACGACGGCCTGAACCTGCTGGCCAGCTGGGCCGCCACCCACGACATCGATCAGTACACCTCGATCAACGACGCCGAATCGGCCGAAGCACCCGACTAACAGCGTACGCGGACCCTCACAACGGACGGCACGTGTGAGCGAGCAGCAAGACACTGACTTACCAGGCCAACAGCCAAGATCACCGGTCAACGACAGCGCGAAAGTCCCATCGGTCTGGCCGCGCAGTCACCGGTATCAACCTAGACACACCCAACGTCACTTCTGCGCCAAACCTGCCGCAGGGCAGCGACAACCACCTTGGCCATCGCTGCCCTTGCACACTGTGCTGTTCAAAACCGGTACTTGTACACCGCGTCGACGGGCGCGCCGGTCATCGTACGGGGCACGCGATGACCGGCGGGCGAAGCGCAGCGCTCCGCCGTTAGGCGGCAGGGATGGCACCCATCTGCCGGAGCATGCCGAGCAGGGCCAGCTGGGCTCGCTCCTCGACGATCTTGCCGTGGGACAGGCGGTAGAACGTCATACTCTCCGAGCGGATAGCCCTGCCGGTCGCCGCCACCCCCGCGAAAGGTCCCAGGTGAGTGCCGGTCATGCTGTAACGGACAGCCACGGTGTCGCCCTCGGCCCGAATGTCCTCCACCGTCCACTTGAGGTCAGGAAAGGCAACCAGGTTCGCGGCGACAATACCGAGATACGTTTCCCGGCCGTGAAACGTCTGGCCACCGAAGTGCACGACAATGCCCGAGCTGACGAACTTACTCGCCAAAGCGGGATTGCGGCCGGGCAGGTACTCGCTGGTGTAGCGCTGCACGATGCGCTTGTTCACCTGCGAGATCCTGTGGTTCCCCGAAGCGGAGTCGGCCGTGATCCGTGACGACGACCCGACATCGGTGTTGCCACCGCCCGGACCGGCCGCGTCCGCGGCACCCGTTCCAACGATCCCGAGGGTGAGCGCTCCCAGCGCCGTGACGACGACAGCCCACTGAGTGTATCGACGCATGATTCGTCCTTCTGATTCCGAGGTGGCAACGCCGACGGCGCCGCAGAGAGACTGAAACCCGTTGACGCAAGCGCCATTCAGGTCATTCGCACCGCCGCGGCGGCGCACTCCCTACAAAACCGGATGCCTCGGGAAGGGGGGAGTCCCTGCTGAGGGGATCACTGACAGGGACTCTCAGCCAGAGCAAACCGCACATCGCCCGACCCGAACTAACGTGCATGATCGCGGCAAGG
>JANNPJ010000479.1:0-2093 GCA_031400005.1 Kineosporiaceae bacterium
CCATGTCTGAGCGAACCACCCAGGAAGGCCGATGATCAATTTCATCATCCGACGTCTCCTGATCAGTATCCCGGTATTCTTGGGTATCACCGTCCTCATATTTACCTTCGTCGCGCTTGCCCCTGGCAGCATCGCGGATGCCCTCGTCAGACCAGAGCTGGGGATGAATCTGGAGGCGAGGGAGGCGATCATCAAGCGATACGGCCTGGATGAGCCGCTCCACATCCGCTACCTGCTCTGGCTCACGAACGCCCTGCAAGGTGAACTCGGCTATCGCGTGGCCAGCGGCGCAGCCGTGAGCTCGGAGGTCATTCGTGGTCTGGGTGCCTCCATCGTCCTCACCAGCAGCGGGATGCTGCTTGGGATCTTCGTCGGGATCCCGCTCGGGATCCTGTCCGCGGTCCGCCAGTACTCGAAGCTCGACTTCTCGCTGACTGCGATCACGTTCCTGGGGATCTCGCTGCCGTCGTTCATGCTGGGTCTGGGTGGGCTTTGGTTGCTGGGCCTCCAGCTGGATCTCGTTCCGATCGCGGGAATGGTGACGGTGGGGCAGCCCTTCGAGTTGGGCGATTTCTTGCATCACCTGGCGCTGCCTGCCACGATCCTGGGCTTCGGCTACATGGCGATCTTTCTCCGTTACACGCGGGCGGCCATGCTTGATGTGATTCACTCGGACTACATGACCACGGCCCGCTCCAAGGGTCTGCCGTGGCGGATCGTGCTCTCCCGACACGCCCTGCGGAACGCGCTCATCCCGATTATCACGCTCATCGGTCTGTCCGTTCCGGAGGTCGTGGGCGCGGCAGTGGTGACCGAGGCCGTGTTCAGCTGGCCTGGGCTGGGGCTGATGATGGTGGAGGGGGTCCAGGACCGCGACTTCCTGCTTATCATGGGGATCACGCTGGTGCTCGCGTCCACGGTGCTCCTGGCCAACCTGATCGCGGACATCTCCTACGGGTTCGCCGACCCGCGGATCCGGTACGACTGACATGGCATTCACCGACCTGAAGGTGCCGCTGCGAGCCGCGCAGGTGGTCAGGTCCGACACTGCCTCGCCGGGCAGGCGCGCCCTTCGACGATTCCTTCGTCACCGTCTCGCGATCGTCGGTCTCATCACGATCGCCTTGATCGTCCTGCTCGCCGTGATCGGCTCCGAGGAAGCGGCGCTGACCATCAACCTGAAGCTCGGATCCGCGAACCAGCCGCCCGGGAAGGTCCCGGGCTTCCTGCTCGGGACGGACGCGCTGGGGCGGGACGTTCTCGCGCGAACCCTGGTTGGCGGGCGCATCTCGATCCTGGTCGCTCTGATCTCCGTCGCTATCGCAACGGGGATCGGCACCGTGATCGGCGTGACCGCCGGCTACATCGGGGGCTGGGTCGACGTCGCCCTCATGCGGTTCGTGGACATCGTGCTCAGCTTCCCAATCATCCTCCTGCTCTTGGTGGTGGCATACCTGGTTGGTCCAGGCCTGGTCACGATGATGGTCATGATCGGTTTGGTCACTTGGGCGGGGGGAGCCAGAATCATCCGTGGTCAGGTCCTTGCACTGCGCGAGGCGTCGTTCATCGAGGCCGCTCGCGTCATCGGCGTCTCGGGGCCCCGGATGATCGTGTCGCACATCCTGCCCAACATCGTGGCTCCATTGGTGGTCTTCGCCACCTTCGGGGTCGCCTCGGTCATCGTGTTCGAGGCCAGTCTCAGCTACCTCGGCCTTGGCGTGCAGCCTCCGACCCCAAGCTGGGGCAACCTGCTCCAGCAGACTCGGGTCGTGACCGTCCTGGAGCGATACACGTGGCAGTGGATCCCGCCTGCGTCGCTGATCGTGTTGATGGTCCTCGCCGTGAACTTCGTCGGCGATGGCCTCCGCGACGCATTCGACCAGCGGTCCACGAGCGACCGCTAGGCCGAACTTCCAGCGGCGGCCGGGCCCCGGCGCTGCGGTTCTGAGCGTGAAATGACGCAGGATCGCTTGTACAGTCAGGCACCATGGAGCGAAGATCGTCGGGCACCGCCCCGCCGCGCAGCCGCATCGTCGGTTACCGCCCGGCCGCATCATCGGCCACGGGCCGGCCATTCCGCAATCGAGCTGTGA
>JANNPJ010000509.1:0-15563 GCA_031400005.1 Kineosporiaceae bacterium
ACTCCTGGTCCAGGCGGTGCGCGCCGCGGCGGACGGCGCGGCCCTGATCGCGCCGAGCGTCACCGTTCGACTGCTCGAGGCGTTCGCGAACGCACCGACCGGGCAGGCCGCGGTACAACCGATCGCCGCGCTCACCGCGCGTGAGGAGGAGGTGCTGCTCGCTGTCGCTAGAGGCCTCGCCAACTCCGAGATCGCGGACGCCCTGCACGTCAGCCTCAGCACGGTGAAGACGCACCTGGCGAGCCTGATGGCCAAGCTCAATGCCCGCAATCGGGTCGAGATCGCCATGTGGGCCTACGAGACCCGCCGGATCACGCCCGGCCCCGGCCCCGGCGCTCGGTGACAGCGACGGTGGACGGGCCAACTCAGCTGGATGGGCGAACTCGGTGGGGGGCGAGCTCGGCCGACGAGTCGGGTCGGCCGAGGGGTCAGGTCAGCGCCGAGCTAACATACTTTGCAGTAGCATACTTTAAAGTATGCTACTGCAATGGCTGTGAGACGTTACCGCTGGGCTGCCGCGAGAGAGTTCGTCAACCGGGACGCCGAACTGGCACGTTTGGAGGCTTGGTGGGCTTCGCCGCAGCGCGAGCCCATCAACCTGTACGGCCGCCGTCGAGTTGGCAAAAGTTGGCTGTTCCGACGGTTCGCTCACGGGAAGCCAGCCGTCATTCTCGTCGCTGACCGGGTTGCACCGGGCCAGCAACTGAATTCGATGGCCGCCCAATTGGAAGGCCCGCTCGGTGTGCGCCCGCAACTTGACGATGTCCCAACATTGTTCCGCGTGCTCTACCAACTCGCCCGGCGTCAGAAGGTTCTCGTCGTCGTCGATGAGTTCCCTTACCTGCTGGGTACGACGACGCACGAGCAGCAGACCAACCTGAGCGCTATCCAGGCCATCATGGAGCAGGAGCGTGACTCGTCCAAGATCAAGCTGGTCCTGACGGGCTCGATGATCGCGCAGATGGAGTCGTTGCAGGCGGAGAAGAGTCCACTGCACGGGCGTCTCCTTCCTCTGCCGCTACGTCCTCTGCCATTCGCTCATGCCCGGCGGTTCATGACGTTTACCGACCCGTTGGAGCAACTCACCTGCTATTCCGTCGCCGGCGGGATGCCTCGCTACCTGCACGCGCTAGGGGGTGAAGATCTCCTCGGAGAAATAGCGACGCAGATCGCAGACCGTTACGGTCCGTTCTTCAATGAGCCTCGGACGTTGCTGCAGACGGAGTTACGCGAGCCAGCGGTGTACTTCTCGGTGCTCTCGAGACTTGCCAGGATGCCGCAGACCGCGTCGATGATCGCTGCGGATCTACGAATGGAGTCCAACCAGACCCCGAAATATCTTGGTGTGCTCGAGAGTCTGCAGTTGGTTACCAAACGGCTTCCCGTCGGAGCGCGATCTGACGCCCGATCGACGCAGTGGAAATGTGATGATCATTTCGTCCGGTTCTGGTTCCGATTCATCCAGCCATATCAAGACTTGCTTGAGGCAGGAACGGACCCCCGCGCGCATGTCGATAACATCGTCGCACCACAGTTACCCGACCACACGGCTCCGGTTTTTGAAGAGGTGCTCGCTGACTGGGTCCGACGCAGGCATGATGGCAAGGCCAGCAGCGTCGGCGGATGGTGGGGGCCCGCGCTGAACACGCGGCGTGCCGAGAAGAGCCGGTTCACGGAGGAGATCGACACGGTCGCTGTGTCTGGGCGGACGGTTCTTGCGGCCTGCGAGGCGAAGTGGACGACGAAGCCGTTGGCCGCATCCGTCCTGACTTCCCTGCTGGAACACAAATTGCCGGCCATGGCGCAGTCAGGTTTCGATGTCTCCAAGGCGGAGATCATCCTGGCGTCCAGATCGGGATTCACGGACGGGCTGCATAGCCTGGCCCCCGAACACCCGAATGTGGTGCTGGTGGAGGCAAAAGACATGCTTGGCTAGGGTAAGCGTTGCCGATTTCCGCCAATTCCGGTATTTGTACATGAATCGCTGCAAAGGTTGTCGGTTCAGCATCCAGGCGATCACGAGCTCGGTGTCGCTATGCGCCGATCATTGCATTTGATGACTTGGCAGCGACCGTCGCACTCATGAGCGTAGAGCTACCTGGACATAGCATATTCCCGCCAGTGGCTTCACTGCTTCTCGATTATCTTATTGCTAGTTGTCGATGTCGCCAGTTGCTGCTCCTGGTTCAGCATCCAATCGATCGAGGATCCCGTCGAGGTACTCGTACCAGTGCGCACCTGAATCCAAAAATCCAGATAGAAGCCATCCGCCTACCAAGAAAGCAAGCAGTCCGAGGACACCCTCGTCCAACGGGTCTGCTGGCATACCCGCCAACCAGCGCAGAAAGTTTTTAATGGGAAGCCCATCAGTTTTATACCAATCCTCCATTTCAATGAATCCGTCTGTCAGATAATTCAGACGTTCCTCGGAAGGCTGCCCCTCGTGCAAGTCGCTCATTACAGTGCGATCAATCGCGAGAGCTAGATTCAGCGCAGATTGCGCATGACTGTCTGGAACAGCCTTGAGCGCTCGGTCCAGCCTATTGCCATCTTGGACAACTACAGAGCCCAGTATCTCCCGAACCCACGGTTCAACACTGCGGTCAATCATGAGCGTCCACCATTCTGGCGCAGTCAGGCATCATCGCTTTCCTCCTTCTCATCTTCTTCCTCATTCGCTTTATGATTCTCCCAAACGGCAACCACGGTCAGAAAAGTAGTTACTATTGATCCGACTGCGGATGGGATATCTACGATTTGGGATACTGCCGCTGATGTCCCACCTACGACGATGATCGCTGCAGTTGCGCTCCGCTTTGAGGTGATCTTTTTTCGCCAACCTGGAAAATTCTTTATTTTAGCTTCGCTAACGCGGGAGTCAAACCCGAGCGTTGACTCCTTCTTAGGAACCCAAGGTCTTGAATAATCCCCCGTGGTGTCACTACTGCCTGGCGCTACCCAAGGCGTACTCGATGCCGCTGTCGGGTAAAACGTCGGCGTCGAGTCGTCCGGAAAGCTGCCTGGTGCTACCCAAGGGGCAGTCGACGCAGTCGTTGGCTGAGCCGCCGGCGTCGAGGTGGCGGGAGAAGTGCCTGGCGATACGCGAGGCTCACTCGATGCAGTCGTTGAGACCTCCGGCGCCTCGCCCTGCGAACCAATAGCCTCGGTCGCATCTTTCACATCGTCGACGAGACCAACAAGGACCTCAATCTGATCTCTTGTAGCCTCGATTCCGACTTTCAGCTTTTCCAATTCTGCCGCCGCGTCCTGCAGATCCATACCCATGACTTGGGTAATAAACTCGTCTGCCTTTGAGATCGCCGCGTCTGCGGCTACCTTCGCCTCATCCAACTCTCTGTTAGTCAATTCGAGCTGCTCGACGATCTTACGGAGTGATGCCATTTTATGCCCCTCCAAAGCATAAGCGGCATTTCTTTAGCTTGCAGTCACTTACCTCCTTTACTGGATCCAGCCTGGAGCCCGCGATACGTAAAGATCGGGATGCTAGGTCATCACGCCGACGTGCTGCTCCGGATGGCTTCGGCTGCGGCGACTAGCTCATCCAGCCTGTTGGCCAGAGTAACGACCTGTTCACTGACAGCCTCGATCTGGGTTTTCAGGGTCTTCAGTTCTTCGGCGGCATCCTCCAGTTCCATTCCTTCGGTCTGGGTGATCATTTCGTCTGTCTTCTCCCCCGCACCATCGGCTGCGGTCTTCGCCTCCTCCAACTCTGTCTTGGTGGCCTCTAGTTCGCCGACGATTTCACTGATCGATGCCATTGCATTGCTCCTCTTGAAGAAATTTACCCAATATGGCTTGGACTACAAATCTTCGCTGTATCTTCCCGGCGTAACAAAGGGGACGATCAGCTCGGTCGTATCCTCTTGCCGGTCAATCAGCAGGGCCCGATTGTGCCGGGGGTTCCAGTGGAGGTTGGACTGACCTATCAGCAGGCCCACCTCGTTACCCCGAACATTCAGGGCAAGCATCCCGGAAATATCTTCCTTGCCATGCGGCCCAAGATCATCTCCTAGGCGCCGCACACCCCTCCACCAGCCGAAGAAGTGAATCCCCTTGGCCGGGCCATCCCGCAGCAAGGCGCGGAAATCCTCGATGCCCGCCCGCGGCGTCCCCTTGACCTTCTGCTTCAGAAGCGAACTAGCTGCATCGGCGCCAAAGCTGAACACGTAGGTACCATGCCCCCGGATGCCCTGCGGCGACTGGTTCAACTGTTGCAGGCAGGCCTGATAGTCCATCAGTTCCACTACCTCAGCTACGTGCCCGTCGCCTCGAAGGCGGTCAGCCAACTCATCGACCTCATCCTCAGTCGCGCTCACGAAACTGGCCAGATAGAAGGTCGCGGTGCCCGGATCATGCTGCCGGGAGAGCCCGACCGCGATCGATTTCAGCACATCCGCACCCACCAGCGAGGTCCCAAGGACAGCGAAGTTCTTTCCTGGCGAGGAGTCCAGCGGGAACGCGGCAGTCGAAAGGCCGATGTTGACCTTTCGACCGATCACGGCGGAGCGTCGTCGTCGGCTCGAAGGGATGACGACGGGATCTTTCTCGTCGTCCATCGTGTACTCCGCATACCCAATGAACATTGCCGGCGCCGACGAGCCTGGCGTCCGCATCTGCCACATCCGATGCCTGAGCATGTGAATGCTCCCGACATCGGCATCCGGGAAGCGCGCTCGGCGATTCCCGGACTCTATGCCGGCCGCATTATTCAAAATGACCTGCCCGACCGGCAGCGAATCGGCAGCCTGATTCAGCCCATCCAGGATGCCGCCACCGCCGGACAGCGCAATGCGCATTCCGAACTGACCGAAAACGGACTGCGACTTGGTGTAGAGAGCCTCGATGCCGGAGATCGACTGGCTGGCCAGGATCAGGTGAATGCCGTACGAGCGCCCCTTTCGGGCCACCTCTTCCAGCAGGGTCACGGCCTTTTTCGCGGTCTCGTCGTTCCCCTGCAAGAGGACGTGGAACTCGTCGATCACGGTCAGGATCCGGGGTAAGGCGACGTCCCGGCGGGAAAGCCTCAACTGGGCCAGGTTCGTCACGCCGGCCTGCTTCATCGCCGCCGCCCGCCGGCTCATCTCGCGAACGAGTTCGGTGAGGACGGCCAGCCCGTATTCGCGGTCCGATTCAACACCGACGGCGCGCGCGTGCGGTACCCAGGTGGGATCGCGGTCCGTGGGAATGAACTCGGTGAAAGACACGCCTTCCTTGAAATCGAGCAGATAGAGCGCCAGTTCGTCCGGGGAGTACCGAGCGGTGAGCCCGTACAGCATGTCCAGGAGAAAAACCGTCTTGCCAGAACCGGTGCGCCCACCCACCAGCCAGTGCGGGGTCGAGTCGTCCAACGCGAGGACGGCGTCCCCCCGCCCGATCCGGCCGATCACGGTGCGCAACCCGTCCACCGAGGACTCGGTCCACAATTCTTTCGGGACCAGGTCATCGAACTCCAGCGCGCTGTCAGACTCTGCCTGAGCCGCCAGCCTGCGGCACAGTTCCTCGATCAGATCACCAGCCGGTGCCGGATCCAGGGTGACCGGAGCGTTGAGCCCCCGGCCTTCGGAACCGAAGGATTCCCGGGGCGGATCGCCCACCCGGAAGTGCCCATGCGACCCAGCCGCCTTGATCGTCGTCGTCAGTTCCAGCGTGGGCAGTTTCTCCCAGGATGATCCGGACGTCGGCGGGTACCCGGCCAACAGCAGATGCACCCGCGCGGCAGGTCCCGCGTGGGCCAGCGCCGCCAGCCGAGAATGGTCACCACGGCCGCATCCCGGGGGCAGCGCGGCCGAAACGATCACCATCACGTCGGGGTCCGGCAGGGCCCCGGACTGCACCCGACGGACCTGCTCCTCAGCTTCTTCGAGCAGTTCCCGGAAGTCGTCCAACTCGGTGACCGGCTCGTTCATCAAACCCACCGGAACCAAAGCCCGGAACGGCGCCAGTGGCGCGCCCAGCGCACCGCCGTCCACCGCAAAGATCCGCAGCATCCCGGGCGGATACGAGGCCAGCAACCGGGTGATCAGGCTCCGCAGCAGTCCGGCCACCGCCGGATCGCGGGCATCCCGGTCGATCGCGATATGCCCAATCCCGATGAACGGCACGATCACCGGGAACCCGACTCCCGGGATCGGTTGCGCCTCCGCCACCCGGATCATCACCGACTGCCCGGGCCGCACCCGCGACTCGGACCCGAACCGGCGCTCGTTGATCAGGCTCCAGGGAGCACCGAGCCAGTCCGGCGCCACCTCGGCCGCCAGCCGTTCCAGCTGGACCGCGAGCGCGGTTTGCTGCTGGGCGGACTCCGCGCTGTGCGCGGATTCGGCTTCCATTCGCTCCAGTCGGTTCCGCAACGCATTGAGCAAGCCCAAAGCCTCACGATGCGCAGTGATAGCGCGCCTGAACGACGACTTGGCCGTTGCCACCGGGCCTCCGCTCGTTCGCCTGATCGCTGAACCGATCGGATTACGAGCCTACCGAGACGAGGGCGACCTTCGCGAACCGCCCGTAAGCGCATCGTGTACAACCCGTCAGCAGCGGTGCGTGAGGACGCCGCCCCACTGCGTTGAGACGCCGTTCCGCCCAGGTTTGAGGACGTCATCCGGTCTTGCAAAGTCGGGCACGGGCGCGTACCGCCCGGGAGGACTCACCGCCTCCGAAGAGTGTTCCGGAGCCAACAACGCCCCTGAGTCCTCCCCGCTGGTACGCCATGGACGAGGCACCGGCCGCCGCCAGGCGCGTCGGGCAGGATTTAGGACGTCGTCCCGCTGGCCAGGAGCGCGAGCACGGCGTCGCCGTAGCGCTCCTTCTTGACCTGGCCCACCCCGGGGATCCGGGACAGGGCGCCCTCGTCGGCCGGCATCGTCTCGGCGATCGCCACCAGGGTGGCATCGGTGAAGACGACGTAGGCGGGCAGTTTCGCTTCGGCGGCGGTCTGCGAGCGCCACTCGCGTAACCGTTCGAACGTCGCCTCGTCGTACGTCGACGGACAGGACGAGCACCGCCCGACCTTGCGGTCACGCGCGGTGGACAACACCCCGGCACAGACCCGGCAGACAGCCGCCGTCGACCGCTTGCGTGCGGAATCCCGGCCGCCCGCCGCCCGGGTCACCGCGTTCGGCTGCACTGCCTCGGGAAAGATTCCCTCCAGGAACCGCGACGGCGACCGGCCAGCCCGACCTCCCGGCGTCCTGGCTCGTGACCAGGACAGATGCAGATACACGCGGGCCCGGGTGATGCCGACGTAGAGCAACCTGCGCTCTTCCTCCACGGCCTCCCACCCCTCGGCGAAGGAGATCGGCATCAGCCCTTCGGAGAGGCCGACCAGGAACACGGCGTCCCATTCCAGCCCTTTGGCCGCGTGCAACGAAGCAAGCGTGACGCCCTCCACGGCAGGCGCATGCTGAGCGGCGACCCGCTCATCGAGCTCGGCGACCAGATCGGACAGCGTCGCTCCGGGCCGGGTGGCGGCGAACTCGTCGGCCAGCGCGGCCAGCGCTTGCAGCGACTCCCAACGTTCGCGCAGCGCACCACCGGACGACGGCGGGGCCACCGACCATCCGGCCGCAGCCAGCACGCCTCGGGTCTCCTCGCCAAGGGCGTGCTCGTCGTTTCCGGCCCGGGCGGCCCCGCGCAACAGCATCAGCGCCTCGCGGACTTCCTTGCGGACCCAGAAGCGCTCGCCACCGCGCAGCACGTAGGCCAACCCGACGTCGGACAGGGCCTGCTCCAGCTGCTCGGACTGGCCGTTGGTGCGGAACAGGACAGCGATCTCCCGCGGCCGAATCCCCTTGGCGACCAGCTGCACGATCCGCTTGGCGACCGCGGCGGCCTCCACCACATCGTCGTCATAGCTGTTCAACGTGGGCTCCGGGCCCGCCTCGCGTTGCGCGATCAACCTCAGCGGGGCCGGCCCCGAGCCGGTTCGCTTGGCCAGCAACCGGTTCGCCAGGTAGACGACCTGCGGCGTCGAGCGGTAGTCGCGCACCAGCCTGACGATCCGGGCGTTCGCGTATCGGCTCGGAAACTTGAGCAGGTGCACCGGGGAGGCCCCGGTGAAGGAGTAGATCGTCTGGCTCGGGTCGCCGACCACGCACAGCTCGTCCCGGCCACCCAGCCACTGGTCGAGCAACCGCTGCTGGAGCGCCGAGACGTCCTGGTACTCATCCACCACGAAGTGTCGGTACTGGCCACGAATGGCGCTTGCGACGTCGGGATAGGCCTCGATGATGCCTGCCGTCAGCAACAGCACATCCTCGAAGTCGATCACCCCGCGATCGGTTTTGGCCTCCTCGTAGACGGTGATCAGCCGAGCAATCGTCTCCGGCGGAAACCCACCGGGTTCGCCGCGACCGGCCTTGCGGGCGGCGGCAGCATAGGTGTCCGGGGTCAGCAGGGACACCTTTGACCATTCGACCTCGGCGGCGAGTTCCCGCACCGCCGTCCGGTCGACCGTCAACCGGAGGCGAGACGCGGCGTCCGCGATCATCCGGGCCTTGTGCTCCAGGATCTCCGGTGGCCGCCCACCCACCACCCGGGGAAAGAAGTAGCCGAGCTGACGCAGCGCAGCCGCGTGAAAGGTCCGGGCCTGCACCCCGCCGACGCCCAGCGCGCGCAACCGGGTCCGCATCTCACCGGCCGCCCGAGCGGTGAAGGTCACCGCCAGCACCTGCTGCGGGGTGTACAACCCGGCGTGCGCTCCGTAGGCAATCCGGTGCGTGATCGCGCGGGTCTTGCCGGTACCAGCTCCGGCGAGCACGCAGACCGGGCCGTCCAGGGCGAGCACGACCTCGCGTTGCTCCGGATCCAGCGCGGCCAGCATGCCGTCGGCTGTGAGCGGCCCGCCGATCGGCAGGCCGGTGGCGGCGTCGATGGCTGTCTCGGTCATCGTCCCCATCCTCGCAGGCCCCGGCACCCGCCACACCAAGGCCCGGTTTCCAGGCCAAGTCCTTGCCGTTTCTGACCCCTTGCCCGGGTCAGAAACGGCAAGGACTTCGAACGTTGTGCTCGGAACAACTGATGACTGCCTGATGGTTATTACCCTGGACCGCCACCCCTAGCGAATCAGGAGCCTCACACCCATGGATGCCCCAGCAGCAGGCACGATCACGATGTTCTCCACCACCTGGTGTGGCTACTGCCGACGGCTCAAGGGCCAACTGGACCGCGAAGGCATCGGCTACACCGAGGTGAACATCGAAGAGGTACCGCATGCTGCGGACTACGTCATGGAGGTCAACGGTGGAAACCAGACCGTCCCGACGGTGATCTTCCCTGACGGCACTGCGGCGACGAACCCGTCGCTGGCCGAGGT
Source organism: Kineosporiaceae bacterium (assembly GCA_031400005.1). Classification (GTDB taxonomy): domain Bacteria; phylum Actinomycetota; class Actinomycetes; order Actinomycetales; family Kineosporiaceae; genus JANNPJ01. Next base: position 9,332 of record JANNPJ010000509.1, read on the forward strand.
CAAGGCACGGCTGGCGGCCTGAACCGGCTAGCCGAACAGCTGGCGAACCTGGCTGCCGCGAGGATCACCGGCTCGTCGTCCACCGAGGGGTCGCCGTCGTCCGCCGGGTCGTCGTCCGCCAGCACCGATCCGTTGGCCCGACGCCATGTTCGCGTGGGGATCGACGGGCCGGTGGAGCTGGACGCCAGCCACCTGGCGGACGCCGTCGCGGCCCGGCTCTCGGCGTCCGCCATCCCGGTAGCACGGATCCGCGCCGGGGATTTCCTTCGCCAGCGCTCGATCCGGCTGGAGTACGGCCGCGACGATCCGGACGCCTTCTACGACCTGTGGTACGACTTCGGCGCACTCCGCCGGGAGGTGCTGGACCCGCTGGGCCCCGGCGGCCGTGGCACCTGGCTGCCCCGGCTGCGTGACCCGCGGACCGACCGGTCCGTCCGCGAACCGGTGCGGCCGGCCGTACCGGGGACTGTGGCCGTGGTCGACGGCCGGTTCTTGCTTCGGGACGACATCCGTCCGGGTTTCGACGTGATCGTGCACCTCGAGGTGTCACCGGCCGCCCAGAACCGCCGATTGCCGGACGACGAGAAGGCCCGAGTGCTGCCTGCCTGGGCGCACTACCTGAGCGCCTGCCATCCGGCCGAAAGAGCCGCTCTGGTCGCCAAATTCGACCACCCCGACCGGCCCGCAGTACTCAGCTCCCGGTGACCTGATCGGGGAAGACGCCCCCGGCAGGGAGGAACGCGCATCTTCTGCCCCGGTCGGGGACATGGCCTAGCGCCAGGGGTCGGTGGTGCCTTGGATCGGGCCGCCGAACCAGTCTTCGATCAGCCGACGGGCGATCGACACCCCGGGCGGCAGCAGCAATCGGTCGGCCAGCACGTCGTCCTGCAGCTGCGCACGGCTCCACCACCTGGCCTCGGCAAGCTCCACCTCGTCCACGGTGATCGCGGTGCTGGTCGCCTCGCCGCGGAATCCGAGCATCAGCGAGGACGGGAACGGCCACGGCTGGCTGCCTCGGTAGCTGACCTTGCCGACCTTGATCCCGGACTCCTCGCCGACCTCGCGGCGGACGGCATCCTCAAGGGACTCCCCCGGTTCGACGAAGCCGGCCAGGGTGGAGAACCGCAGTTCCGGCCAGCTCGCCTGGCGACCGAGCAGGATGCGGTCGTCCAGGTCGACCACCGACATGATCACGGCTGGGTCCGTGCGCGGGTAGTGCTCGGCCCCGCAGACCGGGCAGAGCCGCACCCAGCCGGACTGGATGACGTCTGTCTCGGCCCCGCACCGGGCACACCGAGTGTGATTCACATGCCAGGCCAGGAGCGCAACCGAGGCGGTGAGGATGCCCGCGCCGGTGTCGTCCAGCAGCGACCCGACGTCCCGCAACCCGGCCCAGCGAGCGCCTTCGGGTAGCTCAGGCGCGTCCTCCAGCGAGACGGCCAGGTAACCGCGACCGTCGGCGTCGGTCCCGAGGAACAGGGTGCAGGTGGACGACGTCAGCTGTTCGGGACGGTCGGTCGGTGTTGACAGCAGCAACATCGGACCGTCTGGCCCGTCCACGACCGGCGCCTGACCGGAGTGGATCGCCACCATCAAGGTCGTCGGGTCGGCCGTCAACCTGGTCAGTAATTCGGGGTCCGCCCGCAGGTGGGCCGCTCGATCGAGCGTCGATCGGGACAGCGCGAGACGCTCTAAAGCCATGAGCGCACCTTACGCGGCACTGATCAGTAACCCTGCTGGCAGCCCACCCGACAGCCACTGCCCCCACAGACCCCAACGCCGACCCTGCTGAACCGCCGGAGGCTTGCCGACACCGGCGAGTGGCAGCCCGATTGCCTGCTCGCACCGCCCAGTGACAGTACGGTGGCAGGGTGTCAGCCAGGTCCCCACTCGCACTTGCCGCGCTGGCCTCCGCAGCGATCCGCGGAATGGAGCCCGTGCACACCACCCGGCTCCCGGGAACCGCGGACGACGTCGATTCGGCGCAGATCGAAGACAGCCTGAAGCGGCATTGGGTGGTCAGGGCACCGCGGAATGCCGCGGCCGGCATCCGGATGGATCAGGAAGCCGAGCTGATCGAACAGCTGATGTCGTGGCTACCGTTCGGTCTGCCGCAGGTCCACGGAAGCGCGTCGCTCCCCACCGGCGGTCGGGCCTACGTGCATCGCCAGCTTCCGGGGCATCCGATTCGCCCGCTCGAGCTGCTGCACCGGCCCGGCCTGGCGACCGCCTACGGGCAAGCGATCGCCGCGATCCACGACTTGCCGGTGCGGCTGATCGAGGAGGCCGGGCTGCCGATCTACTCCGCTGAGGAGTATCGGTTCCGCCGGCTCGCCGAGATCGATCGAGCGGCCGGCACCCGGCAGATCCCGAACCGACTGCTGACTCGCTGGGAGCATGCCGTGGAGGAGGTCGGCGCCTGGCGTTTCGTCCCCTGCTGCGTGCATGGCGACCTGGCCGGAGACAACGTGCTGGTCGAGGCGGAACGAGTGACCGGGGTGGTGGAATGGTCCGAAACCCGGGTGGGTGATCCTGCCGATGATCTGGCCTGGCTGGCTATCGGCAGCACCGAGCCGGCCCTGGACAGCGTCCTGGCCGCCTACATCGCCGCCCGGCGGCAACCGCCGGATCCCTCGCTGCGGCGTCGGGCCCGGCTGTCCGGGGAGATCGCGCTGGCTCGCTGGCTCCTGCACGGCGTCAATCAGGACGACGAAGCGATCATCGATGACGCCGTCCAGATGCTTGCTGACCTGGACGCCAGTATCGGCGACACGCCCTGGTGACCAGGCTGCGGCTGGGCTCGGCGAATCTGCTCTCCGGGCGATCCATGACCGACGGGACGATCGACGTCGATCGGCTGGTCGAGGCCAGCAGGCTGCTTGACGTCGACGTGCTTGCCCTGCAGGAAGTGGACCGGCATCAGCCTCGCTCGAGCGGGATCGACCAGGCCGACCTGATCGCGCGCAGCCTGGGCGCGGTAGATCACCGCTTCATCGCGACGGTGGACGGCACGCCGGGAATCTCTGACTGGACGCCGTCCATACCGCATTCCACTGCCGAAATGCCAATACTGGAACCGTCTTTCGCTCAGTTCGGGGTGGCGCTGATCTCCCGGATACCGGTGGCAGAGTGGCACGTGCTGCGGCTGAGCCCGGCTCGCGGCCGGTTCCCGCTGCCGATCCCCAACGCGAACCCCGCCCGTCTCCCGCGCCTGCTCTGGCTGAACGACGAGCCGCGAGCCGCGGTGGCCGCGGTCCTGGAACACCCTCGGATCACGATCGCCTGCACGCACTTGTCGTTCGTGCCGAGCAGCACCATCAGGCAATTGGCCGACGTCCGGCGCTGGCTGGCCGGGTTGCCCGGTCCGCACCTGCTGCTCGGCGACCTGAACCTGCCCGGCTTCGCGGTCCGTCGGCTCACCGGGTGGACGCCGCTGGTGAGCTCGCCGACCTACCCGTCATCGGCACCACGGCTGCAGCTCGATCATGTCCTGGCGGCGGGCCTGCCAGCCGGCAGCCGAGCCGTCGGCCGGGTTACCCAGCTACCGATCAGTGATCATCGAGCGGTCCTGGTTGACCTCGATCTGCCCTGACCATTGGGCCGATCGGGAGCCAGCAAGTGCAGCCGGGACGGCCTCCTGCCGATCTTCCGTTCGAGGCGTGCCACGGAGGGCTGCGGAGGTTATGCGATGGGCGGCATCGACGCTGCGGGCCGAGAACTGGTCGACCAAGGGGGACGCATGCCCGGTCTCGCCAAGGCCTGGACGATGCGACGGCGCTTCTCCGGAGCCTTCGTGATAGCGCTGCTGGCGCTCATTGTGACGGTCCCGGTGAACGTCGAAGCCGGTCGCACTCGCGCCGCCGCAGTGAGAACCGCCCGCGAGATCAGCGCGATCCAAGCGCTCACCGAAGAGCTGTTCGTGACATATGTGAACGAACAGATCACCGTGTCGGGCTTCCTCGATACCGGTCGCGACGAAGATCTCTTGACCCTCGAGGCCGACCTCGCCTCCGACCAGCAGGCGCTTGAGGCGCTGCGCACTGCCGCCGACGGGCGAGAGCTGTTCGATGTGGACGCCGTCGCGGTGGCTGCTCGGGACTGGCATGAGGCCATTCAGCGGAACATCGCGATGCGCCGGAAACTCGGAAAGCAGCGGGTACAGCCGGTCGATGCCACGACCTCTGCGGAGGTCCCGGACGCAGCCGGTCAACGTTGGCTCTTCACCCGCCTGACCGATCAGGTCTTGAGCATCCAGCGCGAGGTGGCCTTGGAACGACTCGCCGTCCGGAACGAGTTCGATGCGGCCTCGGCAAGCGTAACCCGCCTGCTGTACATCAGCCTGGCCCTTGCCGCGGCCCTGCTCGGCATCCTGCTGTTGCTGGTGCGACGGTGGGTCCTGGCTCCGCTCAGTGTGATCTTGGGGGCCGTCGCAGCGGTCCGCGACGGGGACATGGAGGCCACCGTCCCCGCCGTCGGGCCACCGGAACTGGCCCAGCTCGGCACCTACGTGGACGAGATGCGGCAAGCGGTTCTGAGCCGGGGCAAAGCGGCGATGGAGGCCGAATCGCAGCTGCGGCTACTCATCGACAGCCTGCCGGATTGCGTCATCATCCGGCTCCACCCGGACGGCAGCCCGGCCACCTGGAGTGCCGCCGCCGAGCGGCTGACCGGGTACACGGCCGATCAGCGCCTCGGCCGGAGCACCGCCGAGCTGGACCTTCCTGATGACCCCTCGGCCGAGGTGCTGCGGTCGGCCCTGGCCAGGGCAGCAGCCGGGGAAACCGTCCGAACCAGGAGGCGGCGGCTGCATGCGGACGGCACGGAGATCCTGGTGGACAACGCGCTCAGCGCGATTCGGGACGACGCCGGCACCGTGCTGGGATTCGCCGTGGTCGCCCGCGACGTGACCGCCGCGGTGGCCGCCGAACAAGCTCTCGAACTGGCGCACGAGCAGGCAGCCGAACGCGCCGCCCGGCTGCAGGAGACCGCCCAGCTGCTGGAAAACACCAATCGTGAACTGCTCGCGGCGAACAAGGAGATGGAGGCCTTCACCTACACGGTCTCGCATGATCTGCGCGCGCCGCTGCGAGCGATCGTGGGGTTCTCCCGGATCCTGCTCGATGGCCAGCCGGATGATTCGGACACCCAGTCGATGCATTACCTGAACCGGGTAGCGACAAATGCGATCCGGATGAGTCAACTCATCGACGACCTACTGGCCTTCTCGAAATTGCGTTCCCGTCCGCTGGCGAAGACCGCGACGCCGCTGGCAGAGGTGGTCCACTCCGCCTGGGAGGAGCTGGCCCACTCGAACCTCGAGGCGACTGTGGTCTTGGACGTCGCGGAGCTGCCGACCCTGCCGGTCGACCCGAGCCTACTGCGCCAGGTCTTCGTCAACCTGCTTGGCAACGGCATGAAGTTCTCCGCCCAATCGCCGCATCCGCGCCTGGACGTCAAATGCGGGGCAGACCCAGCTGGCAGCGGGCAACCGGTCATCACCGTCCGAGACAACGGCATCGGATTCGAGAGTGCGCAGGCAGAGAGGCTTTTCGAGGTTTTTACCCGGCTTCACAGCGAGCAGGACTACGAGGGCACCGGCATCGGCCTGTCCATCGTCCACCGCATTATCACCCGCCACGGCGGGCGGGTCTGGGCCGAGGCCGACCCCGGTCAGGGCGCCGTCTTCTCCTTCACCCTCGGCCCGGACACGCTGCCGGTCCGCAGATCGGGAACGGGTCCACCGCTGCCGCGAACCAGGGGCGCAGCTGGCGTGCGGCTGGGCTCCTAGGCCTGCGGCTGGGCTCCTAGGCCTGCGGCTGAGCTCCTAGGCCGGTTGCTGGCTCGCGGTCCAGGCTTCCCAGGCGCTCGCCACCATCGCGTCCACGTCGTGGCGCATCTCCCAGCCGAGATCCCGGGCGGCCAACGCGCCGGACGCCACGATCCGGGCCGGATCCCCGGGGCGGCGCGGCCGGCGTTCCGGCTCGAAGGCCGTACCCGTCACCCGAGCCACGGCGTCCATGATCTGCAGGACCGAGAGCCCGTCACCGCTGCCGAGGTTGTATACCGGCTCCAGAGTGCGCCCGGCCTCCAGCGCCTCGACCGCCGCGACGTGAGCCAGCGCGACGTCCTGGACGTGTACGTAGTCCCGGACGCAGGAGCCGTCCGGGGTGGAGTAATCGGTGCCGAAGACCACCGGGGTCTCACCGGCGGTCAGGGCGGCCAGGATGCGGGG
>JANNPJ010000514.1:0-5565 GCA_031400005.1 Kineosporiaceae bacterium
AGGCCCCGACGGCAGACGATGTCGACGGACGACGCGCCGGGGCCTGAGCGCGGTCGGGTGGACGACGGGCCGGTGCCTGAGCGCGGTCGGGTGGACGACGGGCCGGTGCCTGAGCGCGGTCGGGTGGAAGACGGGCCGGTGCCTGAGCGCGGTCGGGTGGAAGACGGGCCGGTGTTGCTGGACCAGTCGTTGCTGGATCCGACCCGGTTCTCCATTGCGGCCCTGCTGGCGGCGGCCAAGTGGGCCGAGTTCGGATTCGTCCGGGACTCCCTTGCGCTGTCGGACTCGGCGCTGTCCAAGCAGATCACGACCCTCGGCAAGCTGAATTATGTCGATGTCGAAAAGGGTTACGTGGGTAAGCGACCACGTACCTGGGTGCGACTCAACGACACCGGCAGGGGCGCACTGCATCGGCACGTCGCAGCGTTGGAGCAGATCTCTCGGCATGCCACCGAGATCGGCGGCACGCACCCTCCTCGACCGTGAGTCCTCCACCGGCCGACGCTTCGACGTCACGTGACTGACCCGTCTACCAGTGCCGTGGTCGGGATGGCCTCAAAACCGCTGGTGATCATGCACAAAGTGACATGGATTAGCCTCCGTGCCACGTGATCGGCTCAAAGCAGCCGAGTTGCACCACGATGCTCCGACGATGCTCCCGTTATCCCGCCTGCGCTAAGCCAAACCGCTCGGACGGCGAGGATTTCACCGGGCTACCGGGAGCATTGCTGGAGCGACGTCGCAATGCCACGCCGCTGAGGGGGCTGATAACCACGCCGCTGAGAGCTGACAACCACGCCGCTGAGAGCTGACAGCGTTGTGATCCACGTGAGTTGGTTCGACGATCACCAGGCTCCCGTCATGCTCAGGCGATGCTCCCGGTATCCACCCAAAAGCAAGATCAGCGAGCCGTTTTGGTGGCTGCCGGGAGTATCGCCGGAGCATCGCCCCGCCGTGCTGTCGTGCCCTGCGGTGAGGTCGCACCCTGCGGTGAGGTCGCATCGCCCAGTGCGGTGCCAAACCTGCGCCGATCATGCACGGTTGCTCTCATTCGTCGAGTTAGTCGCGCGAGATGACCCTTTGAAGGGGTCAAACCACGCTACTAACTCGGCGCACCGCCCGCGCAATCGCGCAGCTGGCGCGGCCGAGGTAGGCGCGGCTGGGATTGGGGCGGCGGACGGTCGGTGGCGGGCCATGGTGCACGATCGCGGCTCGGTATGGCGGTGCGGCCGCCACCAGCGCGACTTGGCGTCGGGTTAGAGGTTGTCGGAGCCTGCGGCCAGCGGTTCCAGGGTGATCTCCGGGTGCTCACGCTGCACTCCGCGTACTCGCCAGAGATCGGTGAACAGGGCGAGCAGCGTGCCGTCCGGTCGGGCCAGCACCTCGACGTCGCGCTGGCGGTGCAGGAAGGCGGCCGACGCGGCGTCCGTTCGGTGGGCGAGCGTGTAGGGCAGCGGTTCGAGCGAGACATCGGCGTTGAAGTCGGCGCTCATCCGGTGCTGCACCACCTCGAACTGCATGGGTCCCACCGCTGCCAGCACTGGTGCCTGGTCGCCGCGCAGGTCCGAGCGCAGCACCTGGACGACGCCCTCGCCGTCCAGTTCGGCGATACCGCGCTGAAACTGCTTGTACCGGCTGATGTCCTTGGACCTGGCGACGACGAACAGTTCGGGAGCGAAGCTTGGGATGGCGGGAAAGAGCACCGGCCGGTCGGCGTAGAGGGTGTCTCCGACCCGGATCGCGGAGGCGTTGATCAACCCGATCACGTCACCGGGCCACCCCTCGTCCAACCCGGACCGGGACGAGCCGAAGACCTGCTGTGCATACCGGGTGGCCAGGGACCGTCCGGTACGGGCGTTCGTCACGCTCATTCCGCGCTCGAACTGCCCGGAGCAGATCCGGACGAAGGCGACCCGGTCTCGGTGCGAACGGTCCATCCCGGCCTGGATCTTGAAGACCTGCCCGCTGAACGGTGCCTCGAGCGGGCGCTGACCACCGGAACTGTCCGGACGCGGCGCGGGGCTGGGCGCGTGCTCCAGCAGAACGGTCAGGAGCTGGTCGATACCGAAGTTCAGTACGGCCGAGGTGAACAGCACCGGCGTGCTGGCGCCGGCCAGGAAGGTCTCGGTGTCATGGATTGCCCCGGTCGCGGTGAGCAAGTCCGCCTCTTCCACGGAGGTATCCCAGGCCCGGCCCTCCCTACGGCTCGCCTCGGACGCATCCACGTACTCCTGGGCGGCTCGGGTCGCGCCACCGGCAGTGCGGGCGAAGGTGATGTACCCACCCGTGCGTCGATCCAGAACTCCGCGGAAGTCTCCAGCCTCGCCGACCGGCCAGGTGAGCGGGGTGGGCACCATGCCGGTGCGGGTCTCGATCTCGTCCATGAGCTCCAGGGCGGCAAGCCCGGGGCGGTCCCACTTGTTGATCACGGTGATTACCGGCAGGCCGCGGGCCTTGCAGACCTCGAAGAGCTTGCGGGTCTGGCGTTCCATACCCTTGGCCGCATCGATGAGCATGACCGCGCAGTCGACCGCGGTCATCACCCGGTAAGTGTCCTCGGAGAAGTCCGAGTGGCCGGGGGTGTCGACCAGGTTGATCACATACCCCTGGTGCTCGAACTGCAGGGCGGCCGAGGAGATGGAGATTCCTCGAGCGCGCTCCATCTCCTGCCAGTCCGACACCACACCCCGTCGTCCGGCCTTGCCCTTGACATGCCCGGCCTCGTTGATGGCACCGCCGTGCAGGGCAAGCGCCTCGGTCAGCGTCGTCTTCCCGGCGTCGGGGTGACTGATCACGGCGAAGGAGCGTCGCCGAAGTGCCTGGGAAAGCACTTCGGGACCGGATTCCTCCTGCCGAAGGGGTGAGCCGGTTGCGGCGGACACGGAGGACCTCAGTTCTTTTAGCACGGGGGGACCCCAACCTACTTCGGATCCGTCGCGGGGGTTGCACGGGCGGCTTGGGTATGCCGCTCGCGCGGCTCAGCCGGACGGCGGTATGGCGGGCTGCCTCCGACCCGGCAACGAGGTGCTTCAGCCGTCAGCCAGGGGGCCGACGGCGGCTTCGATTCGGCGGCGCCCTTCGGTGGAGCGGTACCAGGCCATCACCGCAACTCGCCGGGCCGGTTCATACGTCGCCTGCCAGCCGTGCACCGCGATGTCATCGTCCATCAGCCAGTGGTTCCACGGGCTGGAGGCCACCGGGACCTCGGGCACCTCAGCGCGCAGCCGCTCCAGCGACTCGGCTTCCAGCCCCCAGCTTGGCCCCCGGCCCAGCATCACCGCCTTTCGCCAGCCGGTGTCGGGATGGAGGCTTTGCCCCAGCGCTGCCGATTCCACCAGGTTCACCAGGGAGTTCGCGATCCAGGTCTCGGGCGCGTAAATGTGGATTCCGATCCGTGCCGTCGACCAATCCAGAATCAACGGCCAGCCCTCGAGCGCGCCGACCTCGGCTATCCAGTTGCCGGATTCGGTCTGCGTCCAACCTGACTGGACGACGCCGTCGAAGACATAGCTCTGCAGGTGTTTACCCGTGCAACCGGGACGCTCCTGGCAGAACGTCAGCCCGCCGTACTGGGCGACGAAAGCCTGCAGCCGATCCAACCCGCCGTCCGGACCCGCGATCACATTGCCGTGGAGGTCGGTGCATTCGTACCACTCGCGCTGTATCTCGTGTTGATCCAGCGACCCGACTCGCGCGTGCTTGGTCAGGAAGACCTGAGCCCGCTGAGTCAGGACGCCTAGGTCGTCCAACAAGTGCAGCGTCACATCGGCAAGGATAGACGGGTGGGCGAACCGTCATGAACCGGTCACATTGCAGCGGGCTGGGTGCCGTCCTTCCGCGTCTGGCTCAGCCGGTCGACGAGGCTGAGGATGCTGTCCGTGACAGCTGCCGGAGCAACGACCTGATGGAGATGCTCCCCAGGCAGGTATTCCACCGGCCAACCGGCTTCCTCGGCACGCTTGGCCTCGTCCGCGTACCCGGCGTTGAACTGCAGATATGCAGCGGGAACCGCGGCCCAGGAGGCGGGTACCGGCAGCATCTGCTGGTAGTAGGCCAGTGGCAGCCTGGGCTGCTCAGCCACGATGCTCGCCCGTACGGTCGGGTCGGGCAGTAGTTCGGCGACGTCCTCCGGCGTCCACCAATCGGTCCAGCGCGGCAGGATCCCGTCGTCGTCGACCAGGCCGCGCAGGTGAGCTTGGAACGTGGCCGATGCGACGGGGGTTTCACCGTTGGCCGCAGGCAGGCCAGCGTCGACGAAAATCGCAGCGGCGATCGGATGCGACGCGACGGCCTGGTGGATCGTGGGCAGGAAGAGCCCGGCGTTGCTGTGCGCCACCAGCGCGAGCGGGAGGTCGGTGCCGATTGTGCCGATCTGCTGAGCCACCTCCGCCGCCACCCGCGGCCAGTACGGCGGCCCTGCGTTGCCGATGGTTCGCAGGTCCGGGACGACGGACGCGATGCCCCGGGTGCGCAGCTGCTCGGCAACCGGTTGCCAGGTGCCAGGCCCGACCGATGGGCTGTGAACGAGGACGAAAGCGAGTGTCATTCGGCCATCGTTTCGGACAAACCGGCGGCCGTCAGGAGTTTCTGCCGCCGGCAGACCCGTCGATACGGCGGTTCTGGCCCGGCGGTCCTGGTACGGCGGTCCTGGCACGGCGCTCCTGGTACGGCGGTTCTCGTACGGGGACGTCGATCGGGACCTGCCCGAACTATGCGCCGTGGTCGATGTTTCCGGTGCGCTCGGCCAGCAGCCGGCTCAGGATTGCGGGCTCGTCGCTGATCACGCCGATCGTGCCACTCGCGCGGAGGGGCAGGACCGCGGCCAACGCCGCCGGATCGTTCACCGGCCAGGTCATCACTACCTGCTGGTGGCGGTGCAGGCGCGCAACCGTCGCCGGATTCAGCAACGAGCGGTGCACGGAGAAGCCGTAATCCCGGTGCGCCTCGGGCCGTTGCAGGTGCCGCTGCAGCAGTGACAGCTCCGCGCGAGTGCGAGCCGAGCGGATCGTGCGGACCCACGGCAGCTGCTCGAACGCGGTCAACACGGGCCAGTAGCGCGAGCAGACCAGCACTGGGTTGCCCGGGGCGAACTCGTGCAGCTGTCGCGCTACGGCCTCGCCGGTCGCGCTGTGGCGACCCTTCAGGTCGAGCATGAACGTAGCGCCCCGGGCGGCCGAGGCCAGCAGCTCTTCCAAGACCAGTCGGGGCGCGCGAGCCGAGCGCAGCTGCCAGCGGTCCCAGAGCACGGGGAGCGGGCCCATCGTCTTCAGATGGCGCACCTCCAGGCGACCTCGGTAACTGTGCACATCGGCCTCGATCACGTCGGCACCCAAGTCGATGGCCCGATGCAGCCCGGCCAGGGAGTTGCCTGCCCGGTGAGCGATGGCCAGGACCGAGTGCGACTTCTCGCTGGCTGTGTCCTTGATTCGCTCGGGCGCGGCGCTTGTGACGGACGGGGGCACCGCCCGCCCGTCAGGGTGGGGGACTTCCTCCGGCCGCGCGCAAGCGACTTCGTCGTTGCGTGCGGCCTCCGTCCAGGCGCCGTCGCGCCGCTTCTCGCTCATG
>JANNPJ010000071.1:0-1654 GCA_031400005.1 Kineosporiaceae bacterium
GTGGACGACATCGGCCGCGCTCTCGGTGTTGAGTACGAGGACAGCGAGGAGTTGCGTACGGGCGACAAAGTCGGCGGACGCGACCGCCACCGCTGGGAGCTCGATCCGGCGTCGGCCGAGGACTTCAAGGAGCGGAAGTAAGAACTCAGAACTGAGAACGACGAAGGACTCTGACAGGATGCGCCAGGCCGTGCTGCTCGCAAGCGTCGTCGCGATGGCGGTTGCGATGTTGACCGACGCGACAGCGGTCGGCCAGGAGCCGGCGCTCGGATCTGCTTTTGTCGCCTTTCGCGTCGACGGCAACCGTGCGATCGCGACGCTCAGGGTGGTGGATCTCGCAACACGGCAGGTCAAGGACGGGTTGTCGGCCGAACCGATGGCCCGGTTCGGGTATCGCTACTTCGATCCGCCGGCTCCCTGGCGCGAACAGGGTGTCGCCGACATGCCGGCAGGAGAACGGTGGCTGATTCACTCCGCGCCAGGCCAGGTCTTCCAGGCCGAGACCGAACGCATCGTCGGAGGCAACGCGGGCTGTCAGGACGCGATCGGCGTGCTGTTGCGGGTCGTGCCGGAACAGTCGGACGCATTCAGCGCTCTTCCAACCAAGTACTTTCTGGCCGAACACTCCCTGACACTGCACCCGTTGAAGGCGGCCTCGGGTTCAACGGTGGGTGTCGCTCGGTCTCCCTCGACCGCCGAGTTTCGGAGTGCATTGCGATCGACGCTCGACTCGCTCCTTGTACGCGAGCTACCTGGGGTCCAAGCCGACGCCGCGCAGGGCCTCACGCGAATGGCATTGAGCCCCGTTGGCTATCATCGCTCCTGGGCCCGTCAGCAACAGGCCATCGAAGAAGCCATGCGGGGCGGGCGGGGCGAGTTGACCTACGACGTCCAATCGTTCCGAGTCGCGCCTGATGGCGTGCCAATCCATTTCGTTCGTGCCGAGTGGGCCGTTCAACGACGGCAAGGATTCGCGGCGTCGCTGTGGCTGCGGGGCGAGCAACCGGTCGAAGTCATCCAGACAAATCTGCGGCCCGCGTCCTGGCTGCGAATGTTCGAATTCCAGGGCAGAGTCGCCCGCGAGCACCTGGGGCTCATCCTCAACATCTTCGATCGGGATCATGACGGCTGGGGTGAAGTGCTCCTGGCCCAGGGCGGCTACGAGGGAATGAGCATCTCGCTGCTCGAATACTCGCCGACCGGCTTCGAGCCCACCGGCATCGAGTACGCCTACGGCTGCTGAGGCCACAGTCATCGCTGCTGGTCGAGCGTGCCTTGCCAGTCGAAGATGAGCGAAAAGGACGTCGACGCGGTACGACCCTCAGGAGCCATGACGAGGAACCGGCTCCCATCGGCGGCGACGCCCCAGTCTGCCGCCATGTCGTGCACTTGGAGCAGCGGCGGCGGCGAGCCGACCTTGAATACAGGGCCGACGCCCACCGGCGCTGAGGCGATTGCGCGTTCCGGCGTGAGGAAGGAAGAGCTCCCTACCATCAGCTCTCCAGCCGGGTGCCGTGCCGCCGGACTTGGACACGATGACGCTCGCCGCCCCGCTCTCGGGGTCGCTTGTGGACTCGGGTGCGAACGGACGGACCAGCACGTCTTGACGACCGGACTCGTTGGACACATACGCCACCCATCGCCCGTCTGGTGA
>JANNPJ010000535.1:0-3283 GCA_031400005.1 Kineosporiaceae bacterium
CATCGGGATGCCGTACCCAGTCATGCTCCCGGTAGTGATCCTGAATCCCTTCCGGCAACTGCTCAATCTCGGCGGCGGTCAGGATCCGTTGCCGCCGAGGTGCGGCGATCTCGTTGTCCACGGTGTCCCCCTTTCGGATCTGCTTAGCCTAGCCACGGGAACGGCGCGATCACAGATCGGATCAGCGTCAGGAGGAGGCGGTTGGCCCTCCACTTTTCAAGATCGTCTCCCAGATTTCTCCCAAGAGGGTTTTGGGAGCGCCAGGAGGTGCCCGCAAAATAGTGAAGGCCAGGAGAACCGGCCCCTGATCAGGGGGTTCTCCTGGCCTTGCGGGTCGGGGTGACAGGATTTGAACCTGCGGCCTCGTCGTCCCGAACGACGCGCGCTACCAAGCTGCGCCACACCCCGGTGCAGCCTGCGCCACGATACCCGAACAGGGGCCCGACACTGAAACCGGGCCCCTCGGGCGTCAGCCGTTGCGGGCGGTCAGAGTGAGCAGCGTGGCCTCCGGGCGGCAGGCGAAGCGCACCGGCGTGTACGGCGAGGCGCCGAGCCCGGCGGAAACGTGCATCCACGGGTCGCCCACCTCAGCGGGCGCCTCCGGGCCTGCGGCAGGCCAACGGGAGACGCCTTTGGCGCGCTTGCGGTCCAGGTCGCAATTGGTCACCAGAGCGCCGTAACCGGGCACGCAGAGCTGCCCGCCATGCGTGTGACCGGCAAGCAGCAGGCCAGCTCCATCGCCGGCCATCGCATCCAGGACCCGCCGGTATGGCGCGTGCAGCACCCCGACGGTGAGCGCGGCGGACGGATCGGCCGGCCCGGCCACCTCCTCGTAGCGATCCCGGCGGATGTGCGGGTCATCGACGCCGACGAACTCCAGTTCGTGCTCGCCGAGCTTGAGCCGGCCCCGGCTGTTGTTCAGGTTCAGCCATCCGGCCTCGGAGAAACCGTCCACCAGGGCACTCGTCGGCAGCGGGATGCCCTGGATCCGCCGTTTGCCGCCGTTCCTCAGCAGGTAGCGGGCCGGGTTCTTCCGCCGCGGGGCGAAGTAGTCGTTCGAGCCGAGCACGAACACACCCGGCAGCTCCAGCAGGTCCCGGTGCGAGCGAAGCAGTGCCGGAACGGCCTCGAGATCCGCCAGGTTGTCGCCGGTGTTGACCACCAGGTCCGGTTCCAGCGCGGCAAGCCCACGGACCCACTCGATCTTGCGCTCCTGCCGGGGCACCAGATGCAGGTCGGACAGGTGCAGGATCCGTAGCGGTGTGGTGCCGACGGGCAGCACCGGCACCGTCATCCGGCGAAGGGTGAAGGCGCCGGCTTCGACGAGGGACCAGCCCAAGCCTGCGGCGCCGGCGATCAGGGCGGCGAGTGGCAGAGTCGATTTACGCACCCGTGCATCCTGACAGGACGGACGCGCGGCTGCCGCAGACCCGCAATAACCGTGCGGCTCCCAGGTGCGGGCGGTGTCAGGATGGCCTCATGTCCGAAACTGTCACTACCGGCCTCAAGGCCCGACTCAGGTCCGACCTCACCGACTCGATGCGGGCCCGGGACGCGATCCGCTCGTCCACCATCCGGATGGTGTTGACCGCCGTCCAGGTTGAAGAGGTATCAGGTACCTCCGCTCGTGAGCTGTCCGACCCCGAGGTGACTGCGGTCCTGTCCCGCGAGGCGAAGAAGCGCCGGGAGGCGGCCACCGCGTACGACGACGCCGGTCGCTCCGAGCTGGCCGACAAGGAACGGGCCGAGCTCGCGATCCTCGCCAACTATCTGCCGGAGCAATTGTCGGACGACGAACTCGTCGCGCTGGTGGCGGAGGAAGTTGCTGCCGCTGCTGCGGCCGGTGCTACCGGCAAGGCCGCGATGGGTGTGGTGATGAAGGGCGTGAAGCCGCGGGTCGCTGGTAAGGCCGATGGCAGCAAGGTCGCCGCTGAGGTACGTCGCCAGCTCGGCTAGAAAGGCCTCGCGGGCGAGTGGTCAGCTCCGGTTAAACCGGTGAGACGGGGCTTGGTGATCTTTATTCACCGGCTTACCCGGAGCTGACTGGCGTCCGTTGTCAGGTTTGGACGGCGGGGAGGTCAGCCGTTGCCACCGTTCCCGTTCCCGTTCCCCTGGCCATTGCCATTGCCTTGGCCATTGCCTTGGCCATTGCCCTGGTCACCATTGCCGCCGTTGCCGTTTCCGCCGTTCTGGTTGCCGTTTCCGCCGTTTTGGTCGCCATTGCCGTCGCCGTTCCCCGCACCCTGACCGATCCCGTTCTCGAAGCCGCCGCTACTGACGGTGATGGTGATGGTGGAGCCGACCGCGACGGAGGCCCCGGCGCCCGGTGACGTGTAGGCGACCGTGCCCTGCGGTGCCTGCGAGGGCACCTGATCCTTGCTGATGGTGACCGTGAAGCCCTCCGCCTCCAGGATCTTCTTGGCCTCCTGAGGGCTCTTGCCCGCGACCTCCGGCAAGGTCTTCTTGGGCGAGGTGAGGTACTGGGACGAGGGCTGATCGAACTGCTTGACCTCCATGCCTTTGGACGCCGCAGTCATGATTTGCTTCCAGATCGGGCCGGCCAGGGTGGCGCCGAACACGTTCCGGTGGTACTTGCCGCCGATGGTCCGACCGTTCAGGGTGTTGTCGTCGAAGGGGTCACCCACCCAGACGGCGGTCGCGAGCTGCCGGGTGTAACCGACGAACCAGGTGTCCTTGGAGTCGTTCGTCGTCCCGGTTTTGCCGGACGCCGGGCGCTGGTCCGGAAGCCCACCGACCCTGCTCGCCGTGCCATCTTTGAGGGCCCGGCTCAGGCCCAGGTTCACGCCGTTGGCGACCTGCTTGTCGAGGGCCTGCTTGCAGTTAGCGCCCGGGATCTTGATTGGCTTCTTGTTCCGGTCGAGGATCTCCACCACAGCGGTCGGCTTGCAGAACTTGCCGTCGGCCGCGAAGGCGGCGTAGGCGCCGGCCATCGTCATCGGCGAGATGTTTGCGACTCCCAGGGTGATGGAGGGAAGGCAGTTCGGCAGCCGATTGGTCAGGATGCCTGCGTCCCGCTTCTCCCTGTCGCATTCATCTTCTCGTGGTGAGGCCAGGTGGACG
Source organism: Kineosporiaceae bacterium (assembly GCA_031400005.1). Taxonomy (GTDB): domain Bacteria; phylum Actinomycetota; class Actinomycetes; order Actinomycetales; family Kineosporiaceae; genus JANNPJ01. Next base: position 3,082 of record JANNPJ010000535.1, read on the forward strand.
CCCAGCGACTCGGCGGTCTTGCGGATGTCGCACAGGTCGAGTTGCTTCTCCATCGAGATGTAGACGCCGTTTACCGATTGCGCGGTCCCGTCCCAGACACTCATCGTCGAGTTGCTGGTGCGGCCTTCGTCAGCGTTGCTGTACGGGTAGGGGGCATTCCCGCCGAAGCTCGGATTGCAGGACTTGAAGTCGCTGAAGGAGG